>DASQGF010000026.1:0-26301 GCA_035632755.1 Terriglobales bacterium | reverse complement strand
GTGGTCGGCTACACCGAAGCCAGCCGTGGATGCAAGCACCGCTGCCGCCACTGTCCCATCGTGCCGGTGTACAAGGGCAAGTTCCGCGTCGTGGGCCGCGAAGTTGTGCTGGAGGACATCCGCCGCCAGGCCGGGGCCGGCGCGCAGCACATCACCTTTGGTGACCCCGATTTCTTCAATGGGCCGACGCACGCGGCAGAGATTGTACAGGCGCTGCACCGCGAGTGGCCGGAGCTTTCCTACGATGTGACCATCAAGGTCGAGCACTTGCTCGAGCAGCGCGAGCTGCTGCCGGTGCTTCGTCAGACGGGCTGCGCGTTCGTGACCACGGCGGTCGAGTCGGTGGACGACCGCGTGCTTCGCATGCTTGACAAGGGCCACTCGCGCGCCGATTTCATCCATTTGGCGATGCTGATGCGCGCCCTCGGCCTGTTCCTGGTGCCCACCTTCGTGCCGTTCACCCCGTGGACCACACTCGACGGCTACGAAGAGCTGCTGAGCACCATCGTCAAGCTGGGCCTCGTCGAGAATGTGCCGCCGGTGCAGCTCACTATTCGCTTGCTCATTCCCGCGGGCTCCCGCCTGCTGGAGATCACGGACCTCTACGGTATCGAGCTGGGAGCATTCGAACCGGAGCTGCTGGTGTATCCGTGGCGCAATCCTGATCCGCGCGTGGACGAGCTGCAGCGCAAGCTGGAAGAGATGGTCCAGCGCGAGAGCAAGAAGGGGACTGTCCGCAGCGAGATCTTCGCACAGATTTGGAAGCTGACGCAGCGCGCACGGGGCGCGGAGTTTGAGGAGACGATTCCGGCGATGCCGCCCGCGGCTGCGCGCGTCACCATCCCTTACCTGACCGAGCCTTGGTACTGTTGAAGCGAGCCGACGAGTGGGCAGTTGGCCCAGTTCTAATCGGCGGCGGGCGACGCAGGCTTTTCCGGGTACAAGCGGTCGAACTCCGGGTCGTCATGAAGGATGGCGAGGTCCGGGTCGCGGCGTGCCCACACCGCGTCCCGAAACCCAGCTTCCCACGCTTTGCGCAGGGTATCCATGGCGTCCGATTTTCTTCTCAGGTAGCAGTACACACAAGCCGCGTTGTAGAGAATCGAGGCTTCGTTGGCACGCAAGGTAACGGCGAGGTTGAGTTCGCGTAGGGCGTCGTCCGGCCGTTCCAAATAGGCGTAGATACCAGCCACCAGGATGCGCGCCCGCGCGTCTTCCGGCACTTGTTTCAAGTGGTTCTCAAACGCCGCCACCTGCCGGTGGCTCATGTGGCGTTTGGCTTCTTCTTTGCCCATCGCGCTCAGAGAGTTCACGATGGGAACATAAACGTTGTAGTCCTCGCCGCTCGCTTCGATAGCGGTTTCCGAAACGTCCAGAATTTCCTGATAGCGTCCGGCGGCGAACAGGGCGCGGCAGAGCAGGTAATAGGCGCCCTCGCAGTCGCGCTTGCGTTCGATGGCTTTCTTGACCATGCGTACGGCTTCGTCATGCAGTTCGGCGGCATAGAGCACCCAGGCTTGGCTGACCTGTACTTCGGGCAGGTCCCAGCGTAGCGCGACGGCCTTGCCGGAGGCCTCCCGCGCGCGTTCCACCCACGCCTGATCGCGGCTGTAGTTGCAGAAGAACATGGCGCAGGCGTTGGCGCAGGCGGCGTAGGCGAGGGCGAAGCTGGGGTCAATCGCCACGGCGTTTTCGAACATCTGCAGGGCGAACTCGAGGTCCTGGCGAGTCTGCCGGCGCGCGTAACGTTTGCCGCGCAGATAGAGGTCGTAGGCCTGCAGGTTTTCCGTGGGCTTGACGGCCAGGGCTTCGAGCTCCTCCGGAGAAAGCGTCACGCGCAAGGCTTCGGCGATCTTGCGCGCCATTTCGTCCTGCACTTCGAAGACGTCTTTCATCTCGCGGTCGAAGCGCTCTGACCACAGCGGAAAATCGGTGCGCGCATCCACGAGCTGGGCGTTGATGCGAAGGCGGGCGCCGGCGCGGCGCAAGGTGCCGGTGAGGACATAGGCCGCGCCCAGGTGCTGGCCCACCTGCGCCGGGGTCACCGAGTTGTCCCGGAAAGCCAGAACGGTGGGACGGGAAAAAATGTTCAGTCCCCTGATCTTGGAAAGCTCGGTGATCACATCCTCGGTGATGCCGTCGCGCAGGTATTCGTCTTCCTTGGCGCCGCTCAGGTTCTCGAAGTAGAGAACGGCCACGGATTTTCCCGTTTGCTTGTGGACGCCGGAATCAGAATCCGTTTTCTCCTTGGCGCGTCGTTTGCTGGATTCGAGATCGCGCTTGAGGCGGCTGAGGTCGGTTTTGAGCTCGGTGGCCGTCTGGCAGCGCAGATTGCGGTCCTTCTCGAGCGTCTTATCCAGGATGCGCACGAAATCGGCGGGCAGCGCGGGATTCAAATCGGCCGCGGGCTTGGGATCGTGGTTCAGGATGGCATCGAAGATGACGGCCGAGGTCTCTCCCTTAAAGGGAAGCGTTCCCGTGGCCATCTGGTAGAGCACCGTGCCGGTGGAAAAGAGGTCCGTGCGAGCGTCCACGACCTGCCCGCGCGCCTGCTCCGGCGACATGTAGGAGACGGTGCCGACGGCCGAGCCCGGTGAAGTGAGTTCCCTGGTGAAGCCCTGGGTGTCGCCCTCCTCGGCCGCAGCGCCCTGTGCGGCGATGCCATGGCTCATCTTGGCCAGGCCGAAGTCCAGAATCTTCACCTGTCCGCGTTCGGTCAGGAAGAGATTCGCGGGCTTGATGTCGCGGTGGACGATCCCCTTGGAGTGCGCCGATTCGAGGGCGTCGGCGATCTGGATGGCCAATGGCAGCAGCTTGTCTATTTCCATGGGCTGCTGGGTCATCTTCTGCGCCAGGGTCTCGCCCTCGAGCAGTTCCATGACGATGAAGTGCCGGCGCTCGTGCTGCTCAATCGCGTGGATGGTGCAGATGTTGGGATGATTGAGCGAAGAAGCGGAGCGTGCCTCGCGCTGGAAGCGCTCCAGCGACTGGCTGTCCTGGGCCATCTCAGGAGGAAGAAACTTCAGGGCCACGCGGCGGCCGAGCTGGGAGTCCTGGGCTTCATACACCACACCCATGCCACCCGAGCCCAATTTGTGGAGAATCTTGTAATGCAGCAGGGACTGGCCGATGAGAGCGTCTTGATTCATATCAGCCGGTAGATGGTATGCGGCGGAGCGAGTGCAGTCAAGGAGACCGGCGGGGGTCGCGGGATTGGGACGGAGGTCTCCAGCTTCGCTTCACGATCATCCTGTCGGTTGCCGCGCCGCTCCCATTGGCGCTCTGCGGCCTCGCGTAACCAGCCACACGATCAGCGCAACAATCAGCCAGACGATCATCACCAGCACCACGACCGGAAGCAGCACCCAGCCTCTGCCGAACGATGCCACGCTGCCGCGAATCGTCGCAGTCGGCGCTCGCTTGATGGTTCCGCCGAAGACGGCCACATCGCCGCCTGCCTGCGCCCCGTCCTCCAGGCGGACCGTTCCCCAGAAGACAGCGATGTCGCTCTTCACACTGCCCTCGACGACCACGCGCCCGCCGAACACGGCGATGTCGCCGTTGACTCTGCCGCGAACATAGACCGAGCAGTTGAAGCAGGCAATATCTCCCACGCTTTGGCCGGGCGCGACGGTGATGTTGCGGCCGAACTCCACCCGGTCGTCGTCGGGTTTCTGGGCAAGTGCGGTGGCTGAGAAGGCCAGCGTCAGAATCAGAGCGGTGAGGAGGATACGCCCCAATGCGCGAGATGGCGTTGGCATGATGTCTCCCGAGAGTCAGTAAGTATACGTTAGCCGGCCCGCCAGGGTTCCGCTCAGCTTTTGCCAACCTCGAAGGCGAGTGTGAGCAGCGTCTTCTGCTCCAGTTCGTGCGCTTTGGCCGAGCCGGTGGCCGGGCTGGCGCTGGCCGAGCGTGCCACCTTCAGGATCGGCCGCCCGTGCGCGATCCGCCGCAGCCGCGGCCGCATGTAGAAGAGCGCTCCCATGTTGGCGGGCTCTTCCTGCACCCAGACAATCTCCGCTTGCGGATGCCGCTCCAGCTCCGCCGACAGCTCTTCCTCTGGGAACGGATACAGCTGGTCGACGAAAACGATGGCGGTTGAGTCATCTTTACGGCGCTTGCGCTCCAGGCGCAGTTCGTGCCCGATCTTGCCCGTACAGAGCAGCAAGCGCGAAGCGTTGGCGATCTCCGCGTCCGGCACCACCCGCCGGAAGCGCGGCTCGGACAACGTAGCCAGCGGCGAAGCTGCGTCCGGATGCCGCAGCATGCTCTTGGGCGTGAACACGATCAGCGGCTTGCGCCACTTGCGCAGCGCCTGCCGCCGCAGCAGGTGGAAGTACTGCGCTGCGGTGGAAGGCTGGCAGATTTGTACGTTGTCCTTGGCCGCCAGCTGCAGGTAGCGCTCAATGCGCGCGCTGGAATGCTCCGGCCCCTGGCCTTCGTAGCCGTGGGGCAGCAGCAGCACCAGCCCGGCGAGCAGGTTCCATTTGTCCTCGCCCGAGGTGATGAACTGGTCGATGATCACCTGCGCGCCGTTGGCGAAGTCTCCAAACTGCGCCTCCCACAGCACCAGCGCCTCGGGGTAATCGCGGCTGTAGCCATACTCGAATCCCAGGACACCGGCTTCGGAAAGCTCGGAGTTGTATACCTCGAAGCGCGCCTGATCCTCAACCATGTGCGCTAGTGGCACATACCTCTGCTCGTTCTCGATGTCCACCAGTACGGCGTGGCGCTGGTTGAAGGTGCCACGCTGGCTGTCCTGGCCGGTGAGGCGGACGGGAACGCCATCGCGCAGGAGTGACCCGAACGCCAGCGCTTCGGCCATGCCGTAGTCCACGGGCACCTTTCCGTGTCCCACCTGCGCGCGCTGTTCCAGCAGCCGCTTGATCTTGGGATGGATGTGGAAGCCTTGCGGAATCCGCGTCAGCGCATCGCTGATCTCGCCCAACTCGGCCGCGTCGAGCCCGGTATCGACTTCATACTCCGGCAGGCAGCGCCCGCCGACGAACTGCGACCAGTATTCCGGCAGGGTGCGCATGGTGGGTTTCTTTTCCAGCTTGCGCGCGTTCTTCTGTGCGGCTTCGAGTTCGGTCCTGATTTTTTCGTCGATGGCTGCAGTCGCCGACGCATCGGCGCCGATGCGGTCGGCATAAAGCTTCCACAGCGGGGGATGGTCCTTGATCTTGCGATAAAGCAGCGGCTGGGTAATGGTGGGATCGTCCACCTCGCTGTGACCGTGGCGACGATAGCCGATCAGGTCGATCACCACGTCGCCGTGGAAGCTATAGCGATACTCAAGCGCCAGCGCGCCCACGCGCACCACGGCTTCAGGGTCTTCCCCGTTCACGTGGAAGATGGGGATCGGCTGCCGCTTCGCCAGCTCGGCAGCAAAGCGCGCGGTATGCAGCTCTGGCGACCGGGCGGTGAACCCGATCAGGTTGTTGGCGAGGATGTGGATGGTCCCGCCGACCGAGAAGCCTTCGAGGCCTGCAAAGTTGAGCGTCTCGGCCGAGATACCCTGACCGGCGAAGGCGGCGTCACCGTGGATCACAATGGGCAGAACCAGTTCCTGGCCGTCGGCGCCGGCGCGCACCTGCTTGGCGCGAGTGCGGCCCATCGCCACCGGGTCCACGGCTTCGAGATGACTGGGGTTCGAGACCAGATGGATGTGGACTTTGCGGCCGTCGCGCGCGAGGTAGTCGCCGGTGGCGCCGATGTGATACTTGACGTCGCCGCCACCGAGGACGCTGCGGGGATCAACATCCTCGAAGCCGGCGAAGATCTCCTCCGGCGGGCGGTTGACCACGTGCGCCATCACGTTCAGCCGTCCGCGATGGCTCATGGCCAGCACCGACCACTCGGCGCTATGCTCGGCCGCGCCTTCCAGGATTTGGTCGAGCAGCGGGATGAGCGCGGTCACACCCTCCAGCGAAAAGCGCTTGGTCCCGAGGTATCTGGCTTGCAGCACCTGCTCGAAAACCTCGGCGCGCACCAGCCGCTCCAGGATGCACTTACGCTCTGGCGCGCTCGGTGGACTTTCCAGTCGTTCCTGAATCCAGCGCCGCCGCTCCGGGTCCGGGAGATGCATGAACTCTGCCCCGATGGTCCCGCAGTAGTAGACGCGGGCCTGCTCGGCGTCGGGGCCACCGAGGTCCAACTCCGGATACGGTTTGGGCTTGAGGAACCCGAGCGGATCGAGGTCCGCCTTCAGGTATCCCCAGCGGCGGAACAGGTCAAAGACCTGCTCTCTTTCGAGAGTGGCTGTCGGAACACGCATCTCCAGTTAAGGATGCGCGCCAGCACCCAGCGGACTCAAGCGGCGGGGTCCCCATCACGCCCGATTTTGGCGTGATGAGGCGTTGGCCGTGCTTCATCCGTAGGCGTGCACGTGCTCGGGCTTGACCCGGTAGAGCACTCGCACCTCACCCGGCTGCCGGTACGGGTACTTGTCCACGCCCAGGTACTTCTTGGCCAGCTTGTCGATATGCTGGTCGGCGCCTTTTTCCGTGATGTCCACTACGCGGCCGCGGACCTCAAGGTAGCGGTAGGGATTGTCAGGGTCGATGAGCGTGAGCGTCACCCGCGGATCGCGGCGGACATTCTTGTCCTTCACCCGGCCGCGCGCGGAGTTGAAGATCACATTGCCGTTTTCGATGTCGCACCAGACCGGCGTCACCTGGACATCGCCGTTGGGCATCAGCGTGGCCAGGCTGGCAAAGGCGCGTTTGTTAAACAAGTCGCGGTATTTCTCCGGGATAGTCGCATCAGCCATGGTGTGCTCCTTAAAATGATCCGCCAAGAAAAGGCACAACATTCTATCGCAAAGGGATATCAGATCACCGGCAGGGCCGTGCTGATGACAAAGCGCAGCTTCTCGTGCGCACGCCGCAAGGCGTTCTCCACGAATTCGGGCGATTCGCCGCGCGCAAAGATGAAGCCAAGATAACTCGCGCCCTCCGGCAACGGCACCAGCTTCTGGGATTCCTTGGCAGTGATGACGATGTCTTCGACACCATCGACCGCGCGCGCCTCGTCGATGCCCTGTGTCTCCTGGTAGAAGCCGGCTTCGGGAATGGGAATCATCATCACGCCGGAGGCCACATCTTCGCGATAGATGCGCGAGACGTCCAGCCCAAGCATCAGCCGGATGAGCAACTCTTCGAGCGAGACTTCCTTATCCACCAGCGGGATCTCGAAGCGTAGCGCGCGGGAGCATAGACCCCCGATCGAGCGCGCCGCTACCTCCATCACCCATATGCCGCTGGGGTTGAGGCGCAGCTCGGCGTGAGCCGGGCCATGATAAAGCCCGAGCGCGGCGGCTGCCTTGCCCAGAGTCTCGCCGATCCCCTGCTGCGCTTCGCGGCTCATCCGCGATGGCGTGACGTATATGGTTTCCTCGAAGAACGGCCCCGCGAGCGGATCGGGCTTGTCGAAGATGGCGAGCACACGCAGGCGGCCGCGGTCCACGTTGGCCTCCACCGCGATCTCGGCGCCTTCGATGTAAGTCTCCACCTGGATAAACTTGCTGGTTTCCTCGCGCAGCACGCCGACCTCGGGACTCTCGAGCAGCGTCCGTATGCGCTCGAAGGCGCGAACAAATTCTTCAGGAGTATCGGCGCGGATAACACCACGGCTCGCCGAAAGCGCCAGCGGCTTGAGCACGCGCGGGACATCCATTGTTACCGCGCCCGCGGCCAGCAGTTGCCGCGGGTCAGCGTCTAGCGCGAAACGGCGGTAGTCGGGCACGTTGAGCCCAGCCTGGCGCAGCCGGCCACGCGCCAGGTATTTGTCACGGCACACCTCGGCCGCTTCCGGCGGATGGTTCAGCAGGCCGAGCGCCTTGCTGGCGAGTGCCGCTGTCTCGGTGGCCCGATCGCCGATCTGGATGATGGCTGCGAAGGGCCGTTCACCCGCCGCTTCCACAATCTTGCGCGTGTTTTCCTCCGGATTCTCGAACCGCAGCGGGATGGCATCGTCTCCCCAGGGATCGTCGAGCACGTGGCAGCGGTCGGTGCCGAAGACGACTTCGAGGCCGAGCTTCTCGGCCGCATCCACGAACGCCTGCGCCTGATAGCCGGTCGTGGTGCAGAGAAGCAGTACGCGAGGTTTGGAAGTTGAGGACACGGGGGTTCATCCATTATTGCCCAGAAGTTACCCCACGACGATAACCGAGACCCATACGGGCATTTTCTTAGCGGCGGTGCGGCATACCCAACCCGGAACCGCCATCGGACTCAGGAATGACATTGAAAAAAGGCCACAGAGCAGGAAAGCTAAGGGATAGCTCGCAAGCACATGGCGCAATATCAGCAATACGAGATTTGGATACTGAATGTCGGCGACTGGATGCTCAAATCGTCCTGGCGCGACTTCGAGGTAGGGTTGGCGGCAGCCCGGGCGCTGAGCGGACCGGTGCGCATCATGCGCGCTGTGTATGACTGCGACGCGGCGGTAGAGAGGAGTGTAGTGGTGGAGCTGGGGGGCACCGGTCGGGACCACCAACCGGAGCGGCGCCAGGGTTAGTCTTTTCCAAGGTCGATGGGACGCCACTCCCGAAACTCAGGACCCGAGGTGAACAAATTGTGCTTCAGGATGCACCACAGCGTGTGCACACCGTCCTTTCATCCGATCTTCTCGCCTTCTTCGCACGCGCGTCCTGGAACAGGCGCGGATCGGGCCACCCGCGATCGCGCGGGCGCGGGTGCCGCGGTAGAATAGTCGTCCACGATGATGAGTTCTTCTCGATCGGTGCGGCCAGGGTCCGAAAGATGATTTCGTCGATGTAGTTTCGTTCGTTGTACACGGGCATGACCACCGAAGCCTTCATGCGTCGCATCTGCTGTCGGAGGTGGAAGCGCCGGGCTTCAGCCTGGCCGGGCCTAAAGACCCTCTTCCCTCGTCCTCATTTCGCAGGCCTGAAGGCCTGCGCTTCCACCGGTACCCTTGCTAATCGGCCGCAGCGCTTCGCATCCGCTCGCGCAACTTGAAGCGCTGGATCTTGCCGGTGGCGGTCTTGGGAAGTTCGTTGACGAACTCTACCCACCGAGGCTTCTTGAACGGCGCCAGCCTGGCGGCCACGAAGTCCTGCAGTTCGCGAGCGGTCTTCTCGTCTCTGGCCGCGTCTGGATCGAGCACCACGAACGCCATGGGCTTGACGAGACGCTCGGCGTCCTCCCGCCCGATCACCGCCGCCTCGCGCACGGCCGGATGCGCCGCCAACGCCGCTTCGATCTCCACCGGGCTAACCCACTGCCCCGAGACCTTCAGCATGTCGTCGGAGCGGCCCGCGTACCAGAAGTAACCGTCCGCGTCCTGGTAGTACTTGTCGCCGGTGCGGATCCAGTGGCCTTCGATCGTCTGCTTGGTCTTCTCGTGTTTGTTCCAGTAATAGGCGCAGGTGCTGTCGCATCGCACCACCAGGCTGCCGGTTTCTCCCGGCGCGACCGGCTCATTGTTTTCATCTACGATCCTCGCTTCGAATCCGGGGACCACCTGCCCACTCGAACCCGGCCGCGCCGCCACGCGCCGGTTGGAGATCACGATGTGCAGCAGTTCCGTGGAACCCAGGCCATCGAGGATCTCGACCCCGAAGCGCTGCTTGAAGCGCTCAAATACCGCCGCCGGCAGCGATTCGCCGGCCGACACCCCATTGCGAATCGTGGAGAGGTCGAAATCGGCGCCTTCTCGACGATGTGCGAGCAGGGCTACATAGTTCGTCGGCACGGAGTAGAACAGCGTCGGGCGATGGCGCTCGATCACCGTATAGACGTTCGGCGGCGTGGGCGGGCCCGGCCACAGGATGCTGGTGGCGCCCACCGAGAACGGGAAGTAGAGCCCGTTCCCCAGTCCGTAGGCAAAGAACAGCTTGGCTACGCTGAAGCAGCGGTCGCGTGCGGTGATGCCGAGGATCCCCTGCCCGTACAGCTCGGACGCGACCACGATGTCGTGGTGCAGGTGCACGCAGCCCTTGGGGAATCCCGTGCTCCCGGAGGAATATAGCCAGAAGGCGGCATCGTCCCTGCTGGTGGATTCGGCTTCAAGCTCCGGGCTGGCCCTGGCGATCAAGTCGGCGAACGAATGGGTGCCCGCGGCTGCATTGCCGACGACAACGATGTCTCGCAGGTATCGCAACCGCTCGCGAGGGATGGCCTGCACCTGGGGCAGAAGGGCTTCGCTACCGATCGCCACCCGCGCCCGTGAGTCGTTCAGCATGTATTCGTAGTCGGCGGGCTTGAGCAAGGTATTCACCGGCACGGCGACGATGCCGGCCTTGATGGCGCCCAGGAAGCTGTAGGCGAATTCCGGGGTGTCCAGCAGGACCAGCAGCACGCGTTCTTCGATACGCACGTCCAGGGCGCGCAACGCGTTCCCCAGCCGGTTGACGCGCTCCGCCAACTGCTGGTAGGTGACGCGCTCATCCCCACATTCAATGGCGATGTTTGCTCCGCGTCCCGATTCCAGGTTGCGGTCCACCAGCCAGGTGGCGACGTTGAACACCTCGGGCGGAATCATGCTTCCAGGCGGCCTTCTTCCCTTGTCTGGGTCGTCCCCCGGACGTGCCGCGAATTGTCTCACAGCGGCCCAACGTATGGATCAGGGAACCTTTTGGGTGAACGAAAGTAATCAGCCAAATTGCGCCGCCTGCCACCAATACGTAATAGAATCCTGCCAGACTCCCCCGATTCGCGAGCGCGAGACTTCCCTCCGGCCCACAGGAGACTCGCGAAGCCGCCAGAATCGAGGCCAAGAGGAATGGACGAAGGCAAGCCGGAACACCCTGAATCCCAGGGTCCTGCGGAAGAGTCGCAGCCTGCAGATAATGGTCTGGTCAGCAAGTTAGCCCGCGCCTACAGCAGTCTTCCACCGGAGCAGCGCTGGGCTACCACCCTACCGGGCAGCGGCGACCCGGTCTCCAACCCCGAACTCGAGGACAGATTTCAGCAGCTGCTGAAGGAGTTGGAAGTGCCGGGGACATCCCAGGGGCAAGGGGATCACAAGCCCGACCCCAGGGCGATCGCCCTGCTGGAAAAGAAGATTAAGGAGTTGCAGGCGCAAGGCGGCAATCTTTCAGATGACGGCGCGTCTGCCGAGACGGCCCTGGCTGACAAGGTTGCTTCTGTCGGGCGGGGCACCAAGCAATGCGGGAAATGCGGTCACGTGAATTCCGCGTCCACCCGCTTTTGTGGCATGTGTGGCGCGGAACTCACCAAGTCCGGGAGTGTTGACGGGAAGGGGGCCGCGCCAGCCGCAAATGCGGCTCCCGCTCAGCGCGAGCCGAAGGCCCCGTTCTTGATCGAACGCGGCGCCGAAAGTCGCTCCCGGTGGGGATTCAGAATCGGCTTGCTTGTCCTGTTGCTGGCGGTGTTGGCGCTGCTGGTCTCCCAGCAGTGGCCGGCGTGGCGCCAGCGTTTGCTGACCACTTGGACAGCGCGCGGCTCCAATGCACAGCCTGCCACTCCCGCTCCGGCGACAACCGCGCCGGCCCCCAACGAGCGCCCCGCGAATCCTCCGGTTTCTGTCCAGGCTCCCGAACCGGCTCCGGCTGCCAGCAAGCCGAGCCCGGAAGCCCGGAAAACTCTGCCTAAGCCGGCGCCACCGACAATCGTCAAGCGCCCTTTGCCTGGCCCAGTGCCCTTGACCGCCGCGCTACCCGAACTGGCGCGCGACACACCCGACAGTGCCGCTCAACCAGACCAGGGGGCGCCCGCCACGGCTCCGGAACCTTCGCAGTCCCCGCCGCAGCGGACTCGCGTGTCCCAGGGAGTCGCGCAGGCCGGGCTGATTTTCAAGGTGGATCCAGAGTATCCGCCGGTCGCGCGCACGGCCCGAATACAGGGGTCCGTAGTACTGCACGCGATCATCGGGACCGATGGCACAGTCCAGCAGTTGCAGGTTGTAAGCGGCAACCCACTGCTCGCGAGCCCCGCCCTGAACGCGGTGAAGAACTGGCGTTACCGCCCATACCTGGTCGACGGTCAACCGGTCGAGGTGGAGACCACCGTTACCGTCAACTTCAAGGGCGAATAGCTGCAGCCCGACCGTGGCTCGTTCGATTGGACATGGGTCACGCCACGCGTTCGACCGCACTCGCCGATTCACCATCGGGGAACTTCAGCTTGGCGTAGGTGGTGTTGCGCTCGGCGGGGATTCTCCCCAGTTCACGGATGCGTTGGTGGAATTCTTCCGGACTGAGGTACTGGCCGGCGGTCGCTCCCGCGAGCCGTGAGATGTTCTCGTCCATCAGGGTGCCGCCGTAGTCGTTGGCGCCTGCACGCAGGCAGAGCTGCGCCACCTTGCGGTCCAGCTTTACCCAGGAGACCTGGATGTTCCGGATGGAGCCGGCAAGCAGTAGCCGCGCCAGCGCATGGATCTTCAGGTGTTCTTCGAGCGCCGGCCCCGGCCGCGCGATGCCCTGCTGGTAAAGCAGCGTGTTCTGGTGCACGAATCCCAGGGGCACGAACTCGGTGAAGCCTCCGGTCTCGCTCTGGATCTCGCGCAGCAGCCGCAACTGCGCCAGCCAGTGGTCCGGCGTCTCGATGTGCCCGTACATGAGGGTGGATGTCGTGCGGATGCCGCAGTGGTGCGCCGTGGTGATCACTTCACGCCATTGCTCGCTGCGCAGCTTGTTGCGGGAGAGGATGAAGCGCACGTCGTCGTCCAGGATCTCTGCGGCGGTGCCGGGCAGGGTGTCCAGGCCGGCATCCTTGAGCAGCATCAGGTACTCGCGCACAGGCATGCCGGTCAGTTCCACGCCGTACACGATCTCCATGGGCGAGAAGGCGTGCGTGTGCATGTCGGGCACGGCGCTTTTGACGGCGCGCAGGATGTCGCGGTAATAAAACTTCGGTAGCCCGTGTGGCAGTCCACCCTGGATGCAGACCTCGGTCGCGCCGCGCTCCCGCGCTTCCCGCGTGCGCCGCCCGACTTCTTCCAGCGAGAGGAAGTACGCGTCCGCTTCCCGCGGCCCGCGGCTGAAGGCGCAGAACTTGCAGCCCACGAAGCAGATGTTGGTGAAGTTGATGTTACGGTTCACCACGTAGGTGACGACGTCGCCCACGAGCTGCTTGCGCAAGCGGTCGGCGGCGCAGATGACCGCGAGCAGATCATCACCTTCGGCATGCGCAAGCAGGCGTCGCTGGTCCGGGGAGAGCGCACTCCCATTCCCGGCTTCCAGCACGTTCTCCAGCGCGCCACGCACGCCCGCACTGAGACGAGGTTCCAGCTCGCGCCATCCCAACTGGTGGAAGCCTTCCAACCCTGCGGTGCTGAGTGGCCGTGCCATGTCAACGGAACAGGTCGCGTGATTTCGGCCGGATGAGCTGGCGAGCGCTGCCGCGTCCGGCCTGGTAACGAAAGCCGCGGATGATACATGCGGGGCTCCGCGAAAGCTTACCGCATGCGAGCCCGGCTGTGCACGCCAGCTCGTCGGCCACGGCCTCCAGAGACGCTCGCAGACGGTATCCGTGCGGATCGCGCTGCCTGCGAAAGTCGCGGAAAGGCTTCATGCCGGCCACGCCGATGGCCACATCGCACAGTCCTTCGCGCCACGGCCGCCCGAAACTGTCGGTGATAAGCACCGGCACCGAGACACCCAGCTTCTTTTTGATGGCGCGATGGATCTCCCGGGCGGAGCGGTCGGGATCGGCGGGCAGCAGCACCGCGCACCGGCCGCCATCCACGTTGGACACATCGACGCCGCTATTCGCGCACACCAGCCCGTGCGGCGTTTCCGTAATGATGACTCCGTGCCTGCGCCGCACCACGCGCTTGGCTTGCTCCACCGCCAACTGCACCACGCGCGCATCGAGCTTGTAACGCGCTGCCCAGCGGCGAGTTGCTGCCGAGGGCCGCACTCGGTCAAGGACAACCATCTGCGCTTCCGCCTTGGAAACAATCTTGTGCTTCACCACCAGGATGTCTCCCGGCACGAGCTTCCAACGCTGCCGCCCGAGAGCTTCCAAGATCGCGTCCGCAACTGAATCGCCCGGCAGAATCTCGCCCATCCCCGTGATTGGGATAGCCCGCAACTCCACAGCCTCATCGCTATGCCGCGGCATCAGGAAGCAGCGGCCTCCACCGGTCGCTCGCGCAGGAACCCCAGCACCGACCGCGCCAGAGCCGCTTTGTCAGCCTCCGACCTCATCAGAGTGCCGGTGTACCGTACCGCGATGCCTTCGACTTGCGTGCCGAACGCCGAATCCCGCGCGTCGGCGACCAGCAGGTCGAGAAAGTCGGCATAGCAGCGGACCACACCGGCGATCGAGACCGGCAGAGCTTGCGTCTTCATCAGCTCGCCGGCCGGCCCGGAAAGCGCCGCGCCTCCGATGATCGGGCTGATGGCTGCCACCGGCGCCCTGGTTTGCTTGAGCGCCTGGCGGATGTCCGGCACCGCCAGGATCGGTCCGATGCTGGTGATGGGATTGCTGGGCGCGATCACGATTGCTTCCGCACACGTCATCGCCTGTACGACGCCCGGCGCCGGCCGTGCCCGCTCCGCGCCCTCAAAGCGCACCCCGCGCGCCGCCACCTGGTAGCGCTCGCGCACGAAATACTCCTGGAAGCTCAGTTCGCCATCGGCGGTAAGCACGCGAGTCTCGACCTGATCGTCGGACATCGGCAGGATGCGCGTCTCGACGCCCAGTCTGCTCGCGATCTCCGACGTGACCTCGCTCAGTGTTCGGCCTTCAGAAAGCAGCTCCGTGCGCCGCACATGCGTCGCCAGGTCGCGATCGCCGAGTTGGAACCACGCGGGCGCCCCCATCCGCCGCATGGCTTCCAGGCAATGAAACGTGTCGCCCTCGACGCCCCACCCGCGCTCCCGGCTCAGGATGCCGGCCAGCGCATAGGTGATCGAGTCGAGATCGGGAGAAACGTGCAGTCCCCACCAGGTGAGATCATCGCCGGTGTTGACGATCACCGTCAGCTCGCGTGCGGGCAGGACTGCGGCAAGCCCCTCGACGAACTTGGCTCCGCCCGTCCCGCCAGTGAGCACAACGATCATGCGGCCCTCGCCAATCCCTGTTCGTCGGCTGCGGCGCGCAATCTCTCCGGCATTAGGCCGGGCCGCGCTGCGACTTTGGCAACAAACTCCGGATATACGCACAGCCGATGCTTCAACCGCTGCCCCGCGGCCCGAGTGCGGCGCTCGAGTTCGGCCAGGTGGGGCCACGGAGCCTCCGGGTTGATGAAGTCAGGGGTGAGTGGCGAGACGCCGCCCCAATCGTTGATGCCGGCCGTGAGCAGCACCTCGTAGTCGGGCGACGACAGGTTCGGCGGCGCCTGGAGGTTCATATCACCGAGTAAGAGCCGCGCCACCGCCACCGTCCGCAGCATCTCGCCGCGCGAGGCCTCCGGCCACGATGCCATGGGGATTGCCAGTTTCACCCGGAAGTTTTGCACGATCACCTCCTGGATGTGGCCGTAGCGGCGATGCAGTTCGCGGATAGCAAGCAGCGTGTCCACGCGATTCTCCGGCGTCTCGCCGATGCCGATCAGCAACCCGGTGGTGAACGGGACCGCCTGTTTGCCCGCTTCCTCGATTGTGCGCGAACGCCGCGCGGGGATCTTGTCGGGCGCGCGATCGTGTGCCGCCCCAGGGCGCAGCAGGGAACGGCTGGTCGTTTCCAGCATCAGGCCGAGGCTGGGGCACACCGCGCCCAGCCGCCGCACCCATTCCGCGCTCATCAGGCCAGGATTGGCGTGGGGCAAGAGCGAGGTTTCGCGCAACACCAGTTCGCACATGGCTTCCAGATAATGCAGCGTGGACTTGAATCCCAGCCTGCGCAGCGTGGCGCGCATCTCGGGAAACGCCAGCTCGGGCTTGTCGCCCAGGCTGAACAAAGCTTCGCGACATCCCATCCGCTCGCCCGCCTTGGTCACCTCCAGCACTTCCTCGGGCGTCATGGTGTGCGCGCCCGCGTCCGAAGGATCGCGCCGGAAGATGCAGTAGCCGCAGTAATCGCGGCACAGGTTGGTCAGCGGCAGAAAGACCTTGCGCGAGTAGGTGACGACGCCTGGACGGAACCGCTCTTTGACCGCCACCGCGGCGGCCAGCAGCTCCGGCAGTTGTTCGTCGTTCGCGCGGATGAGTCGACCGGCCAGCTCTCGACCGACAGGTACGCCGTCGCGCAACTCGTCCCACAGCGATCCCAGATCGCCGGTCGCAAACGAGCGCGTGTGGAAAGTTGGGGGCACGTAGGCTCTCAATTCCCGTAGAGACGCAGCATGCTGCGATCTCTACCGTTCAATAGCCTCACCTTCAAATAACCCCAAGGATATATGAGACCGCCGGCGGGCTGCCGTTGCTGATTTTTTTGACCGATCATAAACGGCGTCATTGCACAGCTAAAGCCGGGCCCTTCCCGAACTCGCAGCGCGCCGTTGGCACATTGACCCTCATCCAATAGAATTGCAGACTCCACATGTCGCTGACCAAGCCAGAAGCCCTCGACCTGTTCCGCTCCGATGACCTGATCGGCATCGGCATGGCGGCCGATGCGGTGCGCAAGAAGCTGCATCCCGAGGGCGTGGTCACCTACGTCATCGACCGCAACATCAATTACACCAACCTCTGCACCGAGTACTGCACCTTCTGCGCTTTCTATGCGCCAGTCAAGGGGCCAGGCCGCGCCAAGGGTTACGTGCTCGACTACGAAGTCATCTACGACAAGATCCGCGAGACGGTTGAACTGGGCGGCACAGGCATACTCATGCAGGGCGGACTGAACCCCGACCTGCCGCTCGAGTGGTACGAAAAACTCATGCGCGGCATCAAGCAGCGCTTCCCACGCGTGCACCTGCACTGCTTCTCGGCGTCGGAGATCCTCTTCTTCGCGGAGTTGAGCGGGCTGTCACTGCGAGACACAATCGCGCGCCTGCGCGACGCCGGCCTGGACTCCATCCCCGGCGGCGGCGCCGAGATCCTCGACGACGAAGTGCGCTACAAAGTCGCGCGCCTGAAATGCCTTACCGAAGACTGGCTGCGAGTCCACCGCACCGCGCACCAGCTCGGCATGCGCACCACCGCCACCATGATGTTCGGCTGCGGCGAAAAGCTGGAGCACCGCGTCAACCACTTCCAGCAGGTTTACAACCTGCAGGAAGAGACCGGCGGGTTCACCGCCTTCATCCCCTGGACGTTCCAGCCGCAGAACACGGCGCTGGGCGGGCGCGGCTGGGACGAAGCCACCTCGGTCGAGTACCTGAAGACGCTGGCCATCTCGCGCCTGTTCCTCACCAATGTCAGGAACGTGCAGGCGAGCTGGGTGACGCAGGGGCTGAAGGTGCTGCAGCTCGGGCTGCGCTTCGGCGGCAACGACATCGGCTCGGTGATGCTGGAGGAGAACGTGGTGAAGGCCGCCGGCGTCTCGAATTGCACAACGGAAGAGGAGTTGCGGTACATCATCCGCGACGCCGGTTTCCGTCCGGCGCAGCGTGACACGCTCTACCGCATGTATTTCCTGAACTGACTTACGGGTAGTGTCCTGAATTCGCCGTTCTCACTGTTGAACTGCGGCATTCAACGTGCTCCGAATCCACTCTGAGACGGTTTGCTTGCTGGCCCTGGCTGCTGCTGTGATCCACCTTAGATCGTCGCCAGTGAAGCGCACTGGCACGATCCGGCCCTTGGTTTCATGCTTCGGTATCGGAGGTCTTCCCACTTTACTTTGGTGGGGATGATTTCCCCGACAGTGATCGTACTTCTCGAAGCTGCGACGATACCATTGCGCCCTAGTTGGGTTCTCGCGGGAATTAGGGAACTCCTCCATGATTCTCCGCTGAATCTCGTTATTGCTTCCGTTGTGGCGAAGGACTTCTTCGGCCACTTGGTATCGGTACCTGTAGCTTTGGCCTTGCTTGTCCGTGCTCAGGATGTTTGCCATAGCAACCTCTCTGTCCTACGGCTATTACTGTATTACAGTAATTATGGCTTGTCAAGTGTTTTTGTGTTACATTTTTCGCGTTCACATTTGGGAACAGAATGGTCATCGCGTGCCATCCGAAAAATGGCACACAGACGAGGGCTAGGAGCCCTCTGAGCCAACGACCGGAAAGCAGCAGCAGCATTCCGCCACAGCTCAGCACAAGCCCGCAAGCGAGGTAGAAGATCCCATGGAAAAGAGACCGCCTTCGACTAAGGGCGAAATCATAATTGCGCTTTTCACGGGAGTGATATTGCTCACCTACGTCACTTCCGACTATTTCCTGTGGAGGCAGAGCAAGATTGCAGAAACCGCCGCCAACGCCGCAAGAGACGCTGCCAACACTGCTCACGATGCCCTGACCGCGAGCAACAAGTCTGTCGCCGATACGCTCACCGAGATGCAAAAGCAACGCAAGGCGATGCAGGACAGCGTCGATACCGCCGACCGAAATACGAAAACGACCATCCATAACGCTCAAACCGCGTTCCGAGACGAACAACGTGCTTGGGTTGGTATAGGGCAGTACAGAATTGACCATTTCGACAATAAGGACGCGTTTAAACTCGTGATCCCTTGGGTTAACAGTGGCAAGACTCCTGCCGTTGATACGGAAACGGGAGTGGCTTATACATTCCAGCCATCGCCAATGACTGGACCCACTCCGGGACATAAATACGTTTTTGAGAAAGCCAGTGCACTTGCGCCCCAAGGTATTTATGTGACCAACATCACAAATCTTGACGCCCCCGGCAGGTTTGATGCCATAACCAATGGGACGCTCTGGATCTATTTCTTTGGTCAGTTTCGATACCGCGACGTTCACAGTCGCAAAATCCACACTACGACTTTCTGTCTTCGCTACGACAGAATAGACAAGCAGATGGTTTTCTGCGAAAGCGGGAACGATATGGACTGACAAAACGAGGAAAATGCCAAAAATCCAAATTAGGACACTACCGACTTACGACCTCGCAACGCCCGCCGGCATCAAATCGGGTACAATCGTTAGTTTGCAGGACCTGCTGTTCCGGTAGCCGTACGGTCCCCGAGGAGATTTACCTGAACGTCTGTTCGCCCATTCTCTTGATGGCGGCCGCGCTCGACCAGCGCGGTATGGGCCACTACTTCCGCACCCATTTCCTGGACAAGACCTTCCAGGGCCTCTACCAGGTGAACGCCTTCGACCTGGCGCTGCTGATCCCGTACTTCATTGTCCTGATCCTGCTGGCTAGCTACGGCCTGCACCGCTACGTGCTGGTCTACCTTTATTACAAGAACCGCAAGAACAAGGTGAACCAGCCGGCTGGGCGCTTCGACGAGCTGCCGCGCATTACGGTCCAGCTCCCGATCTTTAACGAACAGTTCGTGGTGGACCGCCTGGTGGACGCGGTCTGCCGCCTGGATTACCCGCGGGAGAAGCTCGACATCCAGGTGCTCGACGATTCCACGGACGAGACGGTTGACGCGGCGCGGGCGGTGGTCGAGCGCTATGCCGCGCTCGGTCACGACATCAGTTACCATCACCGCACTAACCGCTAAGGCTTCAAGGCGGGCGCGCTGCAGGCAGGCATGAAGTCGGCCAAGGGAGAGTTCATCGCCATCTTCGACGCCGATTTCGTGCCGCCGGAAGACTTCCTGATGAAAAGCGTGCACTACCTCTCCGACCCCGGCGTCGGCATGGTGCAGACACGCTGGGCGCACATCAACCGCCACTACTCGTTCCTGACCGAGGTCGAAGCCATTCTCCTCGACGGCCATTTCATCCTCGAGCACGGGGCGCGCTCGCGCTCGGGCGTGTTTTTTAACTTCAACGGCACCGCCGGCATGTGGCGGCGCCGGGCGATCGAAGAGGCCGGCGGCTGGCAGCACGACACCCTCACCGAAGACACCGACCTCTCCTATCGCGCGCAGTTGAAGGGCTGGCGCTTCGTTTACCTGCAGGATGTAGAGTGCCCGGCGGAGCTGCCCATCGAGATGACCGCGTTCAAGACTCAGCAGGCGCGCTGGGCCAAAGGCCTGATCCAGACGGCGAAGAAGATCCTGCCGCGCGTGCTCACGAGCGACGTGCCTTTCCGCGTGAAGCTCGAAGCCTGGTACCACCTGACCGCCAACATCAGCTACCCGCTGATGATCGTGCTCTCCACGCTGCTTTTGCCGGCGATGATCATCCGCTTCTACCAGGGCTGGTTCCAGATGCTCTACATCGACCTGCCCCTGTTTTTGGCGTCGACGTTTTCAATCTCCAGCTTCTATCTCGTCTCGCAGAAAGAGCTGTTCCCCAAGACCTGGCCGCGGACCTTCCTCTTCCTGCCGTTTCTGATGGCGCTGGGCATCGGGCTGACGGTCACCAACTCGCGCGCGGTGCTGGAAGCGCTGGTCGGCAAGCAGTCGCCCTTCGCGCGCACGCCCAAGTACCGCGTGGAAGGCAAGGCCGGCAGGGCGCAGGCCTCCAAGTATCGCCGGCGCTTGGGATGGGTGCCGTGGGTCGAACTGCTCATCGGCACATACTTCCTGGCCGCTGTCGTCTACGCCATGACCAACGAGAACTACATCACCGTGCCCTTCCTGCTGCTGTTCGTGCTCGGGTTCTGGTACACGGGGCTGATGTCACTGCTGCAAGGCCGTTTCGAAGGCTTCTCGCTCCGCGCCAGCGAAGTCCACGAGAAGCCGTTCCCGGTGGGCGTGTAGCTCCTAGCTGCTAGTTCCTGGCTTCTAGCCAATAGCTAGGGGCTAGCGGCTCGCAGCTTCTGTTAAAATCCCCGCTCTCATGATCCGACCGAAATCGACTCGGACTCTCCGCATCTTTCTGCTCCCTATCCTGCTGCTGCCTATCATTCCCGCTGGTGCGCTGGAGCGCCAGCCCAATGCCGACTACCGCGCGCGTCGCGTGGCGCTTTCGCGCAAGACCAATGGCGGCGCGGTGGTGCTGTTCGCGGCCGTCGAGGCCGAAGGCCCCAACGATCTCTACGGATTTCGCCAGGACAACAACTTCTATTACCTCACCGGCCTGAACGAACCCGGAGCGGCCGTGCTCATCGCGCCCGAGGTGGCCGGCGACGGTGGACCAGCGCGTCCTTATACCGAAATACTCTTCCTGCCGGGACGCAATGCTTCGCAGGAGAAGTGGACCGGACCCAAGCTCGGGCCCGACGACTCCGAAGCGCGAAAGCTCACCGGCTTCGACCGCGTGCAAGCACTGGATAAGCTTCGTGACGAACTAGTGCGCCTGCTGCCGTCACCGCGCGCCACCGTCTATTCCGATCTTCCGGCGTTCCAGGAGGCATCCTCTTCCGCCACGCCGCTGGAGTGGCTGCACCGCGCCAACGCCTTTCCCGTGTACATCTCGCTGCAGGACGTGAAGCCGATCCTTGCTGAGATGCGGCGGGTGAAGGATGCAGGCGAAATCGCGCTGATCCGCAAAGCGACCGAGGCTTCGATGGCCGGGCACTTGGCGGGGATGCGCGCCCTGAAGCCGGGCATGACCGAGCGTCAGATCCAGGCGCTGATTCAATACGAATTTCAGAAGCGAGGCTGCGAGCGTCCGGCCTACGCGCCCATTGTGGGCGCGGGGTCCAACTCGACCGTGCTCCATTACTCGGACGACTCGGCCACCATTCAGGCCGGGGATGTGGTGGTGATCGACGCGGGCGGCGAGTATTCGATGTACGCTACCGACATCACCCGGACCTTGCCCGCCTCAGGCAAGTTCACCCCGCGCCAGCGTGAGATCTACAACATCGTGCTGGGAGCGCAGGAGGCGGCGATCAAGGCCTTCCGTGCCAGCCACTCCACCATGAGTGGCGACGCTCCCGACACGCTCTACAGCGTCGCCTACAATTACATCAACACCCACGGCAAGGACCTCCACGGCAAGCCGCTGGGGCAGTACTTCATCCACGGGCTCGGGCATTTCGTCGGCCTCTCCGTCCACGACGTTGGCGGCATGACCGTTCCCCTGGACAAGGGAATGGTTTTCACCATCGAGCCGGGCATCTACATCCCGGAAGAACGGCTCGGGGTGCGGATCGAGGACATGTTCCACGTGGAACAAGACGGCACCCTGGTGCGGCTCAGCGCCGACCTGCCCCGGACCGCCGAGGAAGTCGAAACCGCCATGGCTGGACGCTAGGCCGTTTGCACTTCTGGTATCCTTACGCGTTGTGTCCATCAAGGTCCTGTACGTCCTTCTGGTGATCGGCGTGGGGTTGGTGCTGGGGGCGGCGGTAGCCATCTACTGGCGAGTGCGCCGGCACATGCGGGCCTCCTCCGATCATGGCCTGCGCGAGATCCAGCAGGAACAGAAGGTGGGCAAAGAATGATGGGGAAGAACTGATGAAGACCGCAACCGGAGTTCTCGACCGGGCGCAAAGCCCGGCGTGGTGGATCGAGGCAGCGCTGGTGGCGAGCGCCAGCCTCTTCGTCGCGCTCTGTGCGCGGGTCACGGTGCCGCTGCCCTTCACACCGGTGCCGCTGACGTTGCAGAACTTCGCCGTGCTGCTGGTGGGGCTGGCGCTGGGCAGCCGGCGTGGCTTCGCGGCTCTCGCGCTGTATCTTGTGGAGGGCGCTCTGGGCCTGCCGGTCTTCAATCCCACCGGCCTCGGCGGCATCGCGCAAGTGCTGGGGCCGACCGGCGGATACCTGATGGCGTACCCGGTAGTGGCCTTCCTCAGCGGCTGGATCGCCGAGCGCGGCGCCGGGAGCTTCCGCCGCTACGCTGTGGCAGCCGTTGTTGGCGAAGTGGTGCTCTTCGCCGGCGGGCTGGCGTGGTTGACAGTTTGGACCCGCGGTTCGTGGTGGCAGGCGGCGCATTTCGGACTGTATCCGTTTGTGTTCGCGGAAGTGGCCAAAGTGATGGCGGCGGCAGGGCTGGCCGCACGCTTGCCCATCCGCGCCACACTCTCCCGGAAAGACACATAGCCGATGAGCACGGCCGTCTCCATCAAGCTGCGCGAGATCAGCATCGCCCACAGCCCCGACTCTGACGACGCCTTCATGTTCTATGCGCTGGCTACCAACAAAGTGCGCGCCAGCGGGCTGAAGTTCAGCCACACGCTGTGCGACATCGAGACCTTGAATCGCAAGGCGCTCGAAGGCTTCTACGACGTGACCGCCATCTCCTTCCACGCCTATCCCTACATCCAAGACAAGTACGCGCTGCTCGGGAGCGGCGGCAGCGTGGGCGAGGGCTATGGGCCGATGATCGTCGCGCCGCGCATGTACTCGCTGGAGGAGATCAAGCGCGCGCGCATCGCTATCCCCGGCAAGCTGACCACGGCCTATTTGGCATTGAAACTGTTTGCGCCCGAGGTCGAGACGGTGATCGTGCCCTTCGACAGGATCATTCCCGAGGTGTTCGCCGGCAAGCATGATGCCGGGCTGATCATCCACGAGGGCCAGCTCACCTACGACAAATCGGGCCTGCACCGCGTGCTCGATCTGGGAAAGTGGTGGCGCGACTCGACCGGGTTGCCGCTGCCGCTAGGCGGCAATGTCATCCGCCGCGACCTGGGCCCGGAGCTGATGGCGAGCGTGGCGCGCACGCTCAAGCAGAGCATCCAGTACGCGCTCGACCACCGCGAGGAAGCGCTCAACTACGCGATGCAGTTCGCCTGCGACCTCGATACCTCGCTCGCCGACAAGTTCGTAGGCATGTACGTCAACGAGCGCACCCTCGATTACGGCGAGGAAGGCCGCGCCGCCATCCGCCGCCTGCTGGAGATGGGCTACGAAGCAGGAATCATCCCGCACCGAGCGAACGTCGAGTTCGTGGAGTGACGGTCGATTTGCTTCGGCCCGTCGTGATGCCTATTGCCTATAGGGCCGTCGACGAGGGTTTGAATACCTTTTGTCATCCTTGCAAAGCTGTGAATGCGCATGACCGAAGGAGCGCGGAATTTCGTCTCTGAGCATCCTCATCATGTAGGCAATCACCAGATCATCTAAATTAGGTCTCGATAGGCACACGATTACAGAAAGCTGCGTCAGCGTGTGTGCGGTATTTTGCCCTGGTTCCATTAGGCCGACGTTACTGCGTCCGGCAAGCAGGCCATCATAGTCGAGCAGCCCCAGTCTTATGAACATGCTTTTCACGCCAGCATGTACGTTTTCGTTGCCCATTTGATAATACGAACGCATTTCCGCACGTCCCGCTTCCGCTTGAAGATCAGAAAAAGTCACCCTCTTCTTGTTCAGATGATGTGTGGCCCATCCATAGTCTGCGTCAAATCGCTTACCGTACTTCGCAATGGCGGCATCATATGCCTTGGTAATCTTCTTTACGTCCCGAGCTGACAGTGGCTTATACCCAAGTAGCCCACAGCAACTCAGATATTTGTTCATCGCATGCTTGGATTCAATGGCCTGGTGTGCGAGATAGCGTTTGGCGATGTCCTCGCCGTGCCGTGAGATGACAGCGGCAACGACCCCGATCTCATGCAGCGTTCTCCAGCGAGCCATTGCACCATCAGCAAACCCATTTTCCAGCAGACAGATGATTTCATCTGTCACTTGACATGCCCGAACGTGCAATCGCATGAGAATGTCTTTAAGAAGGGTCTTGCCGCCTGTTTTTGTGAATTTTTGTCGGGTGTGGACTGCTTGGCCCCATTCGCGGGCCATGGTTAGCAGCATCCGCAACTGACCAAGCGGTTTGCCCCATCTGCCTTCCAATCGCTTGCGAAACTCTGACAGGTCAGCATCCTGCAGAGTGTGTTCGTTCGCCCAGCGAGATTTGAGGTCCTTGAGTATCTTTTTCGAAACCCGACACGCAATGTTAGGAAGGAGCTGGGGAAGTTCCTTCTCACAGAAGAGATCAATCGCCTTGCTTATTTCATCTGCATCGGCTTCAGTGAATGAGAGCGTGATATTTCCGGAATGCTTGGGTGTCTTGTACCTGAACGGCTCGCTGTTGCGGCTCAGAATCTGCTTTGCAATCTTTCCTGGAAGCGCTTTCGTGGCGACGATGCCTTGCTCCTTCAGTTTTTTGGAAATCATCTTCTCAAGAAAGAGCGTTGGCAATTGCGCCATCGCCTGGTTCAACGATTGTTGGAGAATATCCATACTTCACCATCTAAGCCCATTTCTTCTCGGCACGTGATTCAGCCGAGAAAACCGGGGACAGACAGGACGGTTTCTGCTATTTTTCCTGCGGTGGCTCGTCTGGCTCGCGCAGCTCGGGGGCAATTCTTCAGATCTGTCCTGCGGCCAGCTCTGGGCGCCAACGCGGAGTTGCTGCCAGCTCATAAGTATCTGGCCCGCGAATTATCCGCCGAAACATCGAAATGTCGCCCAATCACGCTCGCTTTTGAACTCGTTTGCCGGGAGTCGTCTGAGGCTCTTCACGATTCCCCACATGACTTCTTTCGAGTTCGGTGACAGGTTCGATGCCGTTCGTATCTGCCGTTCGGTCGGCATGTTCGTCAGCCAAGCACCTGACCTCAAGTCCTGCTGCAATAAAACCATCGCCTCGGGCATGGAAATTCCGTAACGCTGTTCGAACTGCCAGATTGCCATGTTGGCATAAGCGGCAAGATCATCCCGAACCGGCCATAATGATCCAGCAACGAATCTCGCACCGGCAATACGAAAAGCCAAGTCCAGTCCGCAATACTCGTCCATGCCGTCGGAAATGGACAAGTCGAGTGCAGTATTGCAGGCTGCAAGTGTTAGATCTGGCGTGCCGCGCAGTTCCCAGTTCTGGGCAATCGAGAGTGCGTTTATCCGATGACCATCGAACGCCAAGAAGCTCTCTCCCCAAGAATTACAGCACGAGCTTGCATGACTGCTCCAGCTTATTCGAGCGTACCTGTGCAGGTCTGCTGGCAACTCATGAAAATTCTGCACGAGATCTACAGGAAACCCATCTCCCCTTAACACTTCGAAATACGCGCGTTCGGCTCGCAACCACATTAGGTCCTTGGCAGCTGCGTCAACGACCGCCAAATATCTGTTGCCAATCGTCTCCGCGCGCGCTGGCCACCACCTGCCGTATTGTAATTCCAGCAGGCTGGAAGAGTAAGTGATGGACTTTGCGCACTCATCCAAAAAGTGCCGTGTTCCGCGGCGATCAGTGTCCCCACATGCATGAAGTGGCAGAATATTGAGAATGCGATGAGGGATGATGATCAGCCAATCGACAGGCCCCAAGAAACATAATCGAGACAGCAAAACAGAGCCAATCCGGTCGAGAATGTGCCGCAGAGTGTGGAAGTCCGGCTGACCGATTACTAAAGACTGAGTATATTTTGCAAGTTCAGCTTGAAATTGTGTACCCTCCTTGGGTGCAACTACATTGATAAAGGAAAAGATCGCTTGCGAACCGATATTGCGGACCATCAGCATCCACACCGAACCCTCGCGATAATAGAAGCTGCAAATG
>DASQGF010000025.1:0-3447 GCA_035632755.1 Terriglobales bacterium | reverse complement strand
CCGAGAAGCGAGTTTTTCTATTGTCATTCGGACGTGTTTATGTCACCCGCAACGACGGAACCGGAACAGGCAACGCAGCCCCGCAAGCGCCCGCCCATGCCGCGGCGCACCAAGATCCTTTTCTACCTGATGGCGTGGTTGATCGTGCTGATGCCGTTCGTGTTCTGGCGCGGCACCTGGTTCGGACGTCCGCTGAGCGACCAGGAGATCACCAAATACCTGCGCGATGACCAAAAGCCGCGCCACATCCAGCACGCGCTGGTGCAGATCGGCGAGCGCATGAGCCGCGGCGATCGCAGCATCGGGCAATGGTCGGCGGAACTAGTACGGCTGGCCAGCTATCCCGTAGAGGAAGTCCGCAATACCGACGCCTGGGTGATGGGCCAGGACAATTCCAACCAGCAGTTCCAGGCCGCCCTGCTGAAAATGCTGAGCGACCCCTCACCCCAAGTACGCGGCAACGCGGCGCTGGCGCTGGTGCGCTTCGGGGATGCCACTGGGCGGCCGCAGATCGTTGCCATGCTCAAGCCGCTGGCGGTAACGGCACCCACGTCCGGCCGCGTCACTGGTGTAGCACGCGCGGGAGAGCCAGCGAATCACGGCACGGTTCTTGTGAAGCTCGATGATCACGGGCAACTGGTCGAGGTCCGCGCTCCCATTTCCGGACACATCCGCGCGATCGAGGCGCAACCGGGTGCGGACGTCGCGCAGGGGGCCCAGCTTGCCGTGCTGGACCCCGGCGACCAGCAGGTGTGGGAAGCGCTGCGCGCGTTATACGTCGTCGGGCAGCCCGACGACCTGCCGGCGATTGCGCCTTACAAGACCCCCCCTCGCGAGCTTACTCAGCGTATCGCACAGCAGGCGGCGGAGACGGAAAAGGCCATCCAGGAGCGCGCCGCACGCTAGATTTTGCGGATGGCTTTCGGTAAAGTTCGTGCCCAAATACAAACCACGGAGACACGGAGGCACTAAGAACAGAAGACAGGTTTCAAACTCTGTGTCTCCGTGCCTCCGTGGTGGATTTTCCCGGAGGTCCTGTGAAAGCGCGCATTTACGCCATCCTGATGTGCGTTGTGACCACACCGGTTTTTGCCGCCGACGTCGACAAATCGCCGGCCTCGACCGCGGCCGTGGACGCCATCCTGCCGCAGGTCGAAGCCCTCTACATCGACCTCCATCGCCATCCCGAGCTGTCGTTTCACGAGCAGCGGACTGCGGCCACGCTGGCCGAAGGCCTGCGCAAGCTCGGGTTCGACGTGACTACGGGCGTCGGCCGGCTGGGCGTGGTGGGAGTGCTGAAGAACGGCGCCGGTCCGACGGTGATGCTGCGCACCGAGCTGGACGCGCTCCCGGTGAAGGAGCAGACCGGACTCGCCTACGCCAGCCAGGTGACCACCCACAACGATGCCGGGGTCGAGGTGCCGGTGGCGCACGCTTGCGGGCACGACGTGCACATGTCCGCATGGATGGGCACGGCCACGCTGCTCAGCAAGTCACGCGACCAGTGGAAGGGAACGCTGGTGCTGATCGGGCAGCCGGCGGAGGAGAGCGTCGGCGGCGCCATCTTGATGCTGAAAGACGGCTTGTTCACGCGCTTCCCCAAGCCCGATTACGTAATCGCCTTCCACGATGAGAGCCAGCTTCCCGCAGGCACCGTCGGCTACACGCCCGGCTACTCGCACGCCAACGTCGATTCCGTGGACATCACCATCTACGGCAAAGGTGGCCACGGGGCGATGCCGCAGACCACGGTGGACCCCATCGTCATCGCCGCGCGCACCGTGCTGTCGCTACAGACCATCGTCTCGCGTGAACTCGATCCCCGCGACCCGGCCGTCATCACCGTGGGCTCGATCCACGGCGGGACCAAACACAACATCATCCCCGACCAGGTACACCTTCAGCTCACGGTGCGCTCCTACAAACCGGAGACCCGCAAGCACCTGCTGGCGTCAATTGAGCGCATCGCCAAGGCGGAATCGGAGGCAGGAGGCGCTCCCAAGCCGCCGCTGGTTGAGTTTTCGGATGCGTCTGACTCCGTGTACAACGATCCGCAACTGACCGGGCGCGTGGTTGCGGTGCTGCGCCGCCGCTTGGGAAACGACAAGGTTGTCGAGATGCCGCCGAAGATGGTGGCGGAAGATTTTTCCGAGTACGGCAAGACCGGGGTGCCCGCGATGATGTTCTTTGTGGGCGCGGTCAATCCTGCCCGGTACCAGGCAGCGAAGGCTTCAGGCGAGCGCCTGCCGTCGCTGCACTCCTCGCAATTCGCGCCCGACCTCAAGCCGACGCTCGAGACGGCGATCGAAGCGGAAACGGCAGTGCTGCTGGATCTGCTGGGAAAGCCGTAAGAGCAGATTCCTCGGGGCTAAAGCCCGCTCGGAATGACAATCAATGAGACTGAGTGCTGACTGCTGACTGCTCAGTACGGCATCACGCCGACTTCTTTTTCGACCTCGGTGGTCTCCACCATCACGATCGCGTCCCAGGGACAGCCGTCCAGGAAGGCGCCGTCCGGGCCTTTGCTGGTGCACTTCTTGCAGCCGATGCACAGCAGCGGATCGACCTGGATGCGGCCGAAGGGAGGATGGTCTTCGTCGGGAACCCAGAACATGCAGTCCTCGATGGGGCAGTACTCGACGCAAGCGGGCGAGCCGGCGCAACCGGTACAGCACTCGGTGATCACCGCCAGCTCTTTGGGCTTCTTGCGGCGCGCAGTGAGCGTGCCCTTGGACTTGGGCTCGTACTTGAGTTCGTCCGGCACCATGCCGGGAGCTTGCGTGGACATTGGTTTGTTGTTCCCTCAGGTCCTTCGATGCAAACCGTTCGAAAGCCGCGCGGCAAGAGGCATTTGGCGGCAAAACCCAGATCCTTCGCGACCGTTTCCCGCCCTGGATAAAGCGGGCGGGAACCCTCGGTCGCTCAGGATGACAACATCTAAGAAGCTGAGCTTAAGCCGAGCCTGAGACGTTACTTGGAGTCGGGCAGGTGCTTGGCCAGGGCGGCCTCGACGTCCGTGGGCGTGAGCTTTTCGCCTTCGTTCAGGCGCTTGAGCAGGCTGTCGATGATCTCCTTGGCCTCGTCCTTGCGGAAGTTCTTGATGAACCCGTCGTAGAAGTGCTCGCCCGACATGGCGCGGTTGATCTCGTATTCCTTGTTGTGCTCGTTGAGCTCGGTGAAATACACGACCTGGTACTTGCCGGTGTAGGTGCTCTCCCGGTAGATCTCGAACATGACCTTGTCGGCTTCCATCATGAGCGCCGGCTACCTCCTCGGGGCAATGATTGTAAGGCGTGGCAGGCAGAATTGCGAAGGGGAAGCAATTTGGTAATTGGGTAAGTTGGTAATTGGGTAATTGGAAAACCTCGGCCACGTCCCTTCAATTACCCACTTACGAAATTACCCAATTACCCAATCACACTAGTCTCCGCCAACTTGTGCCAGTTC
>DASQGF010000024.1:0-9910 GCA_035632755.1 Terriglobales bacterium | reverse complement strand
GGCGCGATCACCAACTCTTCGACCGTCGCCTCCGGGGGTAGGCTGAGGGCAAACACCACCGCGCGCGCGATGGTCTCCGGCGAAATCATGCGCCGGCGCGGCGCCTCGGGCCAGAACTGCTCCCAGATGGCGGTATCGGTCGCGCCCGGGTAAAGGCCGATCACACGGATTCCCAGCCCGCGCAATTCTTCCCGCAGTGTGTTGGTGAGACCCGCGGCGCCGTGCTTGGACGCGTTGTAGGCCGACATGCCGGGGAAGACCCTCTTGGCCGAGAGCGAAAGATTGTTGACGATGCTCGCGCCCCGCTTCATCAGCGGCAGGGCGGCGCGCGTGCACAAGAACATTCCGGTGAGGTTGGTCTCGACGACTTCACGCCAGTCCGCGAGCGAGAGTTGGGCGACGTTGCGGTTGGGGCCGCCGATGCCGGCGTTATTGACCAGCACATCCACGCGGCCGAAGCGTTCGTTCACCGCGGCGAAGAAGGCGCTGACCGAGCGCTCGTCGCGGACGTCGCACGATTGGGTAAAGGCGCCGAGTTTTTGTTGGAGTGCGTGGATCTGGCGTGCGTCGTGAAAACGCGCGGCGAGTGCAACCTGACATCCTGCATCGGCCAGCGCCTGGGCGATGGCCAGTCCGATGCCGCGGCTGGCGCCGGTGACCACGGCGACCTTGCCGCGGAGGGAAACGGGATTGTCAGATGATTCGCGGCGCGAGAACCGCGATTTGCGTGCCACGGGTCAGCTCCCGTTCATTCCCTTCCCGCGGATCAGCGCCAGGAATTCGTCACGCGTTTCTTTCTCTGCGCGGAAGGCGCCGAGCATGGACGAGGTTACGGCGGCGGAATGCTGCTTCTCGACCCCGCGCATCATCATGCACAGGTGCCGCGCCTCGATCACCACGCCCACGCCCTGCGGCTCGATGGCCCGCTGGATGGTCTCGGCGATCTGCGTGGTCAGCCGCTCCTGCACCTGCAGGCGGCGCGCGAAGATGTCGATGAGCCGCGGCAGCTTGCTCAGCCCAATTACTTTGCCCTTGGGGATGTACGCCACATGCACCTTGCCGAAGAACGGCAGCAGATGGTGCTCGCACAGGCTGAACATCTCGATGTCTTTCACGATCACCATCTCGTCATAATCCACGTTGAAGAGCGCGCCCTTCAGCAGCTTCTCTGGATCTTCGCGGTAGCCCTTGGTCAGATACTCCAGCGAGCGCTGCACGCGCTCGGGCGTGCGCACCAGGCCGTCGCGGCCGGGGTCCTCGCCCAGGCGCACGATCATCTCGCGCAACAGCTCCTGGAAAGTGGCGCTGGTCAGGCTTACGGGCTCTAATTCCCTTTTCATGACGTGTCCTTGCTCCCTTCGGCTCTGCTGCCTACTCGCTACTCGCTCGTCTTTGCTTCGTATTTCTCTGTCTCCGTGAGGTCCCTCGCTGCGCTCAGGATTTCGGCAGCGGGCTCCCGCTTGCGCTCACGCCCGCTAAACGCCTCAACATCGCCGCAGTATTCGAATGAATTCATCATGGTCTCTTCCAGGCGCACTTTCTCGACTGCGGCGGCGCGGAAGCCGCCCGTGAGCGCACGATAGATCTCCACGCACAGGTTCTCGGTAGTTGGCACCACGCGTTGGAAGGCCTCCAGGTAATTCAGATTCTCGTGACCGAAGCGTTCCAGCACTTCGCGCCCTACGAATCCATCGAGTTCCGCCAAATCGCACACCATGCCGGTGCGCGGATCGACCTGGCCGCCGACCGTCACCTCAAGCGCGTAGTTGTGTCCGTGGCCATATGGGTTGTTGCACTTGCCGTACACGCGGCGATTCTCCTCCTCCGACATCTGCGCGCTGTGCAGACGGTGGGAAGCGGAAAACCGGTAGCGGCGGGTGAGGTGCGCCCTCATGGCTCTCCGTAGTAGTCCACGAACAGGTCTGGCGTTTCGTACACGCGCACGCGGTGCAGCTCAGCCACCTTCAGCTTGGGCGCGAGGCGCTGCCAGATGGCGATGGCCAAGTTCTCCGTAGTAGGGATGCGGTCGCGAAATTCCGGCACTTCCTTGTTGAGGAAGCGGTGGTCCATGGCGTCCAGCACTTCGCGGTTGAGGACCTGCTTCAGTTCGGCCAAGTCCATGACGAAACCCGAGCGCGGGTCCACCTGGCCGCGCACCGTGACCTCGAGCGTGTAGTTGTGCCCGTGGCCGTGCGGGTTGTTGCACTTGCCGAAGATGCGCCGGTTCTCCTCCGGCGTGAACTCCGGGTTATGATAGTAGTGCGAGGCGGAAAACTCCGCCCGCCGCGTCAGATAGACCATCGTTCCCCTGCGCGACGCGCGCTCGTCGGCCGCTCGTTCTCCGGGCTCGAGGCTTCGGTCGAGACCGGGGTCCCCGGCAAACCCGGTTTTGGTTTGCTGGGGTGGGAGTAACGCCGTCCCTTCCATGTCACACTCCTGCGCCACTTGTAATAGAGTTTCGAGCGCAGCAAAAGATACGAGAAAATCGGCAGCCCGAAGACTGCCAGCGCGCTGTTTGCCGCGCCCGCGTGCGCTTTAAGAATGCGCCGCAGGAAGTTGAGATAGATCAGCACGACCGCAATCCCTATCAGCACGGCCAAGCGCACGTCGCTCAAGCTCAACGCCAGCGCGAACAGCGCCAGACCACAAACGATCGCCAGGAATTCCATGAGGCGTGTGATCGCAAGCCGCGCTGGAGCTTTGAAGAGCAGCGCCAGATTCTTGGTCCAGCCTTCTGCGAGCTGCGCGAAGCTGCGATACATGCGGGTGCGCACCGCGTCGCCGCCGAAGCGAAAGCGGATCCTGCGCCCGGAGCGCTTGACTGCGCGCGCCAGCTCCACATCTTCGAGAAGACAAGTGGCAATGGCCGCGTGACCGCCGATGGCGTCGTAGGCCTCGCGGGTGATCAGCAGATACTGTCCGTTGGCGGCCGCCGCCGGCGAGTTCGGGTCGCTGACCTCGCGCGGCTTGTAGGTCGCCGCCAGCTCGGCGAAGATCACCGGCATCACGGCGCGCTCGACGAATCCGCGCAGCTCCTGCGCCGGTGAGTAGGAGAGCATCTCCGCACCGTGGCGCTTGGCCTCTTCGAGCGAGCGCGCGAGCGACCCCGGCAGGTGGGCGGTGTCGGCGTCGGTGAACAGCAGCCACTGCCCGCGCGCCTGTTGCGCTCCCGTGTGCACGGCGTTCGACTTGCCGCTCCAGCCCTCAGGCAGCGGACCGGCCTCGAGCAGCTTCACGCCGGGGAAAGAACGCGCGATGGCGGCGGTGCGGTCGGTCGAGCCGTCATCCACCACGATGATCTCGAACGACACGCCTTGCTGCCCGGCCAGCGACTCAAGACACGCGGCCAAGCAGGCCTCCTCGTTGCGCGCCGGCACGATAACCGATACCTCCGGTCGCGTTGATGACGGGTCTGACAGTGCAGGCTGCATACTCATCCCGAAAGCTTCTATTATAGGTGTTGATGCGCAGAATCCCGGTCTTCTTTGTGCTGGTCCTAGCACTGGTCGCGGGCTGCAATCGCGGCTCGCATCCGTCCCTTGTTGGCAACACCGCGCCCGATTTCACGGTGCAGGATGCCGACCGCAAGGTCACGCTGCACGATCTCCGCGGCAAGATCGTGGTGCTAAACTTCTGGGCCACCTGGTGTCCGCCCTGCGTCGAGGAGATGCCCTCGCTGGTCAGGATGCAATCCAACCTGAAAGACCGCGTGCTGGTGCTGGCGGTCAGCGTGGACGAGGACGAGCGTACCTACCACTCCTTCCTCAAGAAATACAACGTGGACCTGCTCACCGTGCGCGATCCGCAGCAGAAGTCGAACGAACTCTACGGGACGTTCAAGTTCCCCGAGACCTATATCATCGATCGCAACGGTGTGGTGCAGCGCAAGTTCATCGGCGCGGTGGACTGGACGCGGCCGGACGTGGTCGAGTATTTGAACAAGCTTTGAGGGTCGTTGGTCTTCGGTCGTCGGCAGAATCTCCCAGGCCGATGGCCGACGACCGACAGCCGACGACCTTACAGCTTTAATCCCCGCAAGCGCAACGAATTCGTGATCACCGACACCGAGCTGAAGCTCATCGCCGCCGCGGCGATGATCGGGCTCAGCAGCAGCCCGAAGAACGGATACAGCACCCCCGCCGCCACCGGCACCCCCAGCGAGTTGTAGATGAAGGCGAAGAACAGGTTCTGGCGGATGTTGCGCATCACCGCCTGGCTGAGCCGGCGGGCGCGCACCACGCCGCGCAGGTCGCCCTTGAGCAGGGTGATCCCGCCGCTCTCCATGGCGATGTCGGTCCCGGTCCCCATGGCGATGCCGACGTGCGCCTGGGCGAGCGCCGGCGCATCGTTGATGCCGTCCCCCGCCATGGCGACAATGCGGCCTTCGGCCTGAAGCCGCTTCACGACTTCCGCCTTCTTGTCGGGCAGGACCTCGGCTTCGAATTCGTCGATGCCGAGCTTACGCGCGACCGCTTCCGCCGTGGTGCGGCTGTCGCCGGTGAGCATGACGATACGGATGCCCTGCGCGCGCAGCTCGCGGATGGCTTCGACGCTCGACGCTTTGACAGGATCGGCGAGACCCACCAGGCCCGCGGGCTTGCCGTCGATCGCAACCAGCATGACGGTCTGCCCTTCGCGGCGGAGCTCTTCAGCGCGAGTCGCGAGTTCAGCGACTGCGATCTTCAATTCATCCAGCAGGGCCTGATTCCCAACCGCCACTTCCCTGCCCTCGACTCGGCCGACCACGCCGCGGCCAGTGAACGAGCGGAATTCGCCGGCTTCAAGAAGCTGCACACCGCGTTCGGTCGCGCCCGCGGTGACCGCGGCCGCCAGCGGATGCTCGCTCGCGCGTTCCAGGCTCGCCACCAGCCGCAGCAGTTCCTCCTCGCTCACGCCGGCCAGCGCCACCACGGAAATCAAGCGCGGCTTCCCTTCCGTCAGCGTGCCGGTCTTGTCCACGACGAGCGTGTCTACCTTCTCCATCGTTTCGAGCGCCTCGGCGTTGCGCACCAGCACGCCGGCGCGCGCGCCGCGTCCGGTGCCGACCATGATGGCCATGGGCGTAGCGAGCCCCAAAGCACAAGGGCAAGCGATGATCAGCACCGCGACAGCGTTCACCAGCGCGTGGGCCATACGCGGCTCCGGGCCGATGAGCCCCCACACGATGAAGGTCAGTACGGCGATGGACACCACCGCTGGCACAAAGTATCCCGAAACCTTGTCGGCCAGGCGCTGGATAGGGGCGCGGCTGCGTTGTGCCTCGGCCACCATCTTGACGATCTGCGCCAGCAGGGTTTCGCTGCCCACGCGCTCGGCGCGCATGATCATGGCGCCGGTGCCGTTGACGGTGGCGCCGATCAGCCGGCTGCCCGCCGTTTTCTCCACCGGCACCGACTCGCCGGTGACCATAGATTCGTCCACCGCGCTCGCACCTTCGAGCACCACGCCGTCCACCGGAACCTTTTCGCCGGGACGCACCCGCAGGCGGTCTCCGGGATGGACCTGGTCAAGCGGGATGTCGCGCTCCGTGCCGTCAGCTTCGAGACGGCGCGCCAGCTTAGGCGCGAGATCCAGCAGCGCGCGGATGGCCGCCCCGGTGCGGCTGCGCGCCCGCAGTTCGAGCACTTGTCCGAGAAGCACCAGCACGGTAATCGCGGCGGCGGCCTCGTAATAGACGTCGGGCTTGCCGCTGTGCCCGCGGAACGACGGCGGAAAGATCTCCGGTGCGAGCGTCGCCACCACGCTGTACGCGAACGCTACGAAGATGCCCAGCCCGATCAGCGTGAACATGTTTAGGTGGCGGGTGCGCAGCGAGTTCCATCCGCGCACGAAGAACGGCCATCCGCCCCACGCCACCACCGGCGTCGCCAGTGCGAACTGAATCCATACCGAGGCGCTCGCCGAGATCAGGTGCTCTAAGAACATGCCGGCCATGGAGATCACGAGCAGCGGCGCCGTCAGCGCGAGGCCGACCCAGAAGCGGCGCGTCATGCTCTCGAGTTCGGGATCGCGCTCGGGCTCGGGCGTCACCGTGCGCGGCTCGAGCGCCATGCCGCAGATGGGACACGCGCCTGGCTCCGCGCGCACGATCTCCGGATGCATCGGGCAGGTGTACTCGGTGCGCACCTGTGGCGCGAGCGGGACCTCGGGCTCGAGTGCCATGCCGCAGATGGGGCAGGCGCCGGGTTTGGTCTCGCTCACCTCCGAATCCATGGGACAGATATAGCGGATGCCCCCTGCGGGCTTGGGTTCGGGCGTCGGCTGCGGCGGAGCCGACGGCGCGGCGGACGCAGGCTTAATCCCGCCGATCGCGACCATGTCCATGTCGCGCATGTCCGCGGGCTTGTAATCCGGGCTGAGATATTTCGCGGGATCGGCGTGGAAGCGCTCAGCGCAACGCGGATTGCAGAAGTAGTACGTCTTGCCCGCGTGCTCCACCGAGCCGCCGCGCGCCGTCGCGGGGTCCACCATCATTCCGCAGACCGGGTCTTTCACCCGGGCTGGATCTTCAGCATGTGCGCTCATCTCCGCTGGTCGCCTTGCGATTGGGTAAGCCTTGCGATTGGGTAAGTGGGCAATTGGGTAAGTGGGTAATTGAAACCCCAACCCCGGTTCGGTTCCAATCACCCAATTACCAAATTACCCAATAACCCAATCCATGACTGTATATTAGATTGTCGGATTCAAGATTGGCTTCTGAAGGAAACTCATGACCGCGCTGGACGTAGTCTTCCGCTTGGGCCGGCCGCCGGGCGCGCCCGAGATGCAGGCCATCTACCAGGTGCGCGAGGTGTACGGCATCCGCAAGATCACCTTCGAGGGCGACGGGACAACGGTGCGTGTGGAGTATGACGCCAGCCGGCTGTGCGAGAACACGGTGGCTGCCCTGCTCCGCAGCGCCGGCCTCGATATACGCGACAAAGTGGCGCTGGTGTGAGCTTGGGGGGAGATTCAGGCTGGCAGAAATGCCGCAGTCGGCCGAAGCCCCTATGCGTCTGGCCGGCTGGGAACTTGAAAGCCGAAGATCAGGCTGGTAACCAAAGCAAAGGGGGCACCCAAGAAAACCTCTGGCCGAAGTTAATTCTCGAGAGTGCCCCTATTGCGCGCCACTTCGTCTGCCCTACCCTAGAGCACCCATCGTACCATAGCCCATGCCATTGATAAGACATCACTTAGCCGCCTGCGCTTGAGGCCCATCAAGCAGGAATTTCCGCCGGCGGGAAAGATTTACTTTGCTGGTTCCATGGGACGGTCTGGCCGGAGGGTCGAGATGCTTGGCGGGCGCGTCTGAGATTGCGGCCGCAACCAAGGGCTCCTCTAAGCCCCTAGTTTTTCCCGCTTGGTCGGAGGTTGGTCTGGGTTGGATGTGAGGCTCCGGCGACGCTGGCAAGCAATTGAGGTGCAAAGCCGCCGTTCAGGCGAACCAAGAGAAATCCACCCGGGAAAGCCTTTGTGCATTTCAAGGCTTTCCCAGGCCAATGCCCGGCGTAACCTACTTGCCGGAGTATCCGCTGGGAACTCCTACGCCCGTGCAAAAATCCCATCCCGTGCTTGCGCTGTGCGTGCCGCAACTGCCGGATGTGATGTCAGTAAGATATGACGCGTTGCCGATCTCGCCGTAGATTTCCGTGTTTTCCGCGCTGCTGCTTGGGTTGAATCGTCCGGCGCTATTGATGATGCCGGCCAGCGATGGGGCCGCCACGCTGGTGCCGTACACCTGCAGCCAACCACCGTAGCAGTTGGAGTTATACACGGCCACGGGGGAACCGCCGCTGGAGTCAAAGGAAAGATCCGGAGTGCCGCGGTGGCTGCCCACGATACCGGAGATGCTGCTCTGGAACGACGGCTGTGGTTCGTATTTGCTGTCTCCGCCGCCGCCGTCGGCCCACGCCGTTTGGTTGACGTAGTTGCCGCCGCTGCGATTCACCTGCGTGCCCCCGGCCGACACCACGTTCACCGATGCGCTGGGATAAATCACGCCCGGAGAATCTCCCGAGGACGCGAAATAGACCACGCCAGGCTGGGTAAAGTAGTGGTCCGAGCTGGCCTCACTGCTGGTTTCGCTCCCGCCCCAGCTCATGGAAACTTCGCCCACGCCGCCGTGGGCCGCAATGTAGGAATTGGCCGCCGTCACAGCCGCATACAGCGCGCTGTTGGTGTTGGACGACGCTTCCATCAACACAATCTGCGCATTCGGCGCCATCCCATGCGCCCACTCGATGTCCAGCGACTCTTCCAATTGCCATCCGGAACGGCAGCCGTTTGCCGGTTTGCGTCCGCCGGCATACACCGTCACGAAGTTCGGCGCAGGCAGGCCAAACTGGGTGGAAAAGGTGGCCAGGTCGCTAGCCGCACTCGGGTAGTCATACGCATCCACGATCACGATTACGCCCTTGCCACCGCTCGGCACTGCCGTGGTCCCGCTGATCGGACAGCCGCTCACCTGGGACACAAGGTTATACACACAGGCCAGCGACGCCGGTGTTTCTCCTGCAGGGCTAGCTTGCGGTTTCACCACACCGTCGGGAGCAAAGATCCGATAGTTGGTGTGCATCCGCACGCCCACATCTTCCGCCCTCTCCAAGCCGGAGGGCGGAATTATGCCAACACCCCGGCGCTCTTGTGCCGAAACCAGACTTGCCACGGCCAAAACCGCGGCCATGAAAATCCACTTGCGCATTTCATCCTCCTGGCACTCGTTGACCGGCTTTCGTTGGCACCGACCGCAGAGACCCCGTGAAATAGACCCCTAATTGGGGCAAAAGCATATACCTAAAAATGACGATATTTAAAGAGGGGTCATCCCCCACCAGGATGGCGCGGATACTAAGGCACTTGCCTGGGCTCGTCAATAGACCTTTGGTTACAGCCCTTGATTACCCCCGTGCGCCGAGAATGGCCCATCATCCGTTGCCCCGCAATTTCAGGGGAAGTTCAGTTGGCCCATCCACTGAGCGCTACTTCCACTCTCCCGAAGTTGTGGTCTGAGCGCGTTTTCAGCACAAAACTGCGCACAGGAGAAGTGAGCAACCTGAGAGCACAGATTGAGGAAAAGCTGCTAACTACGCAGGCGGGAACAAATTAGATGGCGCGCCCTGAGAGATTCGAACTCCCGACCTTCTGGTTCGTAGCGCGATTCCAGCCACCACAGGGGACAACACCCAACAACTAAGCCCAAGGCAACACATGCAAATCCGACGTGCCGGTCTGTCCACTTTTGTTGGCTTTTGCGGCCCCTACGCGCACAGAAGCCGCACACTGCACTCCTGCAACAACTAGCCCTCGCCCCTCGCCGCTGCTTCTAGCGCCAGTTCTTGAATCGTCTTCTTAGTCTGGTACTCTTGGCGCGCAATCCAGACGGTCGCTGTGACGGGCGCATAGTCCACCCCAACGTACTCTCCTGTAGAAAGCGCACACATCGTGCAGTATGGGATTGTAAGCAGCTCGCGTTGGTCACGCGGCGGTACAGGGCCACGACCGGACTCGTCGAACTGCAAGCATTCGTAACGGTCGTCATCGCGACACTTCTGCTTGCTGACAAAAGCATAGCCCTGCCAGTGTTTCAGGGTGGCGGTAGGCAAACAAACCCTACATGTAAACTGTGTGATACGCTCCTTGGTGTCATTGACGAGAGTCACCACTAGGCGACGAAGTTGATGGCCATCGGCAACACCTGCCGCCACCGATCGAAGCTGAACACTGATACTCGCCGCCAGCCCCCTCCACTCCGGCAACCGCTCCCGCAAAGCCGTCAAGATGTCATCCTCGTTGCTAAAGGGAATCGGGTTCAGTTGAAGCAAGCTTCTGATCCCTTCCAGGCCGACCGAATGGTGGATGAATGCCATTACAGGCAATGGTCGCTTCTCCACCCGCTGAATGTAGGTAGCGACAGCAATCTCCTGCTCGATCC
>DASQGF010000023.1:0-4634 GCA_035632755.1 Terriglobales bacterium | reverse complement strand
GGGAGTAGGGAGTAGGGAGTAGGGAGGGAGTAGGAGCCGAAATGACACAGACATTTCGTGACTTCATTGCTTGGCAGCAAGGCAAAGCCCTGGCGCGGGAAGTTTACGAGATCACGCGTCTGTTTCCGGATGAAGAGCGGTTTGGCTTGGTGATCCAGCTACGCCGAGCGGCTGTTTCGGTTCCCAGCAACATTGCTGAGGGACGGGGACGAGGAACCAAGAAGGACTTTGCGCACTTTCTGATGCAGGCGCGTGGGTCCTTGTATGAGGTGGAAACTCAGATCGAGCTTGCGAACGAACTGCATTACATCAATCAGTTCGACACGGCACGCTTGCTGAAGCACTGCGATGAATTGTCCCGGGTCCTTAACGGTCTGATCAACTCCATAACCTGAACCCTACTCCCTACTCGCTACTCCCTACTCCCTGGTTTCTTGCCCGCCTTGGCGATCTTCTCGTCGATGGGTTTGCGATAGCGGTAGCCTTCGTTGGTGCCGTGCCAGTGGGCGATGGTTTTCTCGCCCAGCTTCCAGCACAGCAGGATGGTGTGATCCTCGACCTCGCAGGGAAAATCGAGCAGCCCCATCTCCAGGTCTTTCACCAGGGCCCCGCTGGCTTCGATCTCCGCCAGCGCATCTTTGATCTTCTGCACCAGGCGTTCTCTCTCGCGCTTGCGCGCGGCCAGTTGCGCCACGTCGAGCAGCGTGCCGCCATTGAGGAACACGCGGTTGGAGACCGCCTTGAATTCCTGCTCGATGCGCTCGGCGGCATTCTTGCCGTCGATCGCCGTTTTCAGCAGCGACTCCAGCACCGGCAGCAACGCCTGCGCTTCGTCCAATGTGAATGTCCGATCGGCCATTTCAAAGATAGAACATTGTCATCCTGAGCGACCGAAGGCTCCCGCGCGTTTTCTTCAGCGCGGAAAACGGTCGCGAAGGATCTTGGTTTTCGTTCGACGCCCGATGGCGCTACTGGATCTCCAGCATCCGATCCAGCGCCACCCTGGCCCAGTATTTTACTTCTTCTCGCACCGCGATGCGGTTCACCACGTTGCCTTCCACCAGGTTCTCCAGCGCCCAGCACAGATGCTGGGGCGAGATGCGGAACATGGTAGTGCAGAGGCACCCGGAATCGTCTAGCGTGATGACCAATTTATCCGGGTTCTCCTTGGCCACGCGATTGACCAGGTGGATTTCGGTGCCGATGGCGAACTTGCTTCCCGCCGGCGCTTCGGCCACCAACCTGATGAGCTTCTCGGTCGAGCCCAGCGCGTCTGCCTTCTGGCACACCTCCCAGCGGCATTCCGGGTGCGCAATCACGCGAATCCCCGGATAGCGCGCGCGCACGTTGTCCACGTGTTCGGGCAGGAAGCGCTGGTGGACCGAGCAGTGTCCCTTCCACAGGATCACGCGCGCACTGCGCAGCCGCTCCGGCGTGATGCCGCCCATCGGCAGATACGGATCCCAGGTCACCATCTCTGAGAGCGGAATACCAAGGGCGTAGCCGGTATTGCGCCCGAGATGCTGATCGGGCAGGAAGAGGACCTTCGGGGTCTTTGCGAGCGCCCAGCGAAACGCCCCCGCGGCATTGGACGACGTGCACACCAGCCCGCCGCGCTCGCCGCAGAAGGCTTTGATCGCCGCCGTCGAATTCATGTAGGTGATGGGCGTGATCTGGTCGCCGGAATCCGCGGTCAGCCCCAGCTCGACCAGTTGCTCCCAGCAGTCTTCCACCTGGCCGATCTCCGCCATGTCGGCCATGGAGCAGCCGGCGTTCAGGTCGGGCAGGACTACCTGTTGCGAGGCGCGCCCCAGGATGTCGGCGCTTTCCGCCATAAAATGCACGCCGCAAAAGACGATGTACCGCCCCGCCGCCTGCGCTGCCTGTTGCGACAGCTTGTAGGAATCGCCGCGGAAATCCGCGAACTTGATGACCTCATCTCGCTGATAGTGGTGCCCGAGGATGACGCACTCCCGCCCCAGCACCTGCTTGGCGGCGGTAATGCGGTCGTCCATCGACACATCGGGCAGGACGAGATAGTTGTCCAAACGGCAGGCTGTTGCCAGTGACATTTCTCTTACCGCCTTCAGTCCCGGCGCGCTTGTTGCGCCCGGAACGGGGATGTTGAAAGCATCCTGCAGCTCCAGTAGATCCACTGCCCTCGCGGGCCCGACCTACGGGGTTGTTGAAGCCACAGTCTGGTTAGGCCGGCGCAGGCCAGATTCGACCCCGCCGCCTATTGCCATCATTATTATTGTCGCATTCGGGCTACCTTCTAAGCAAGCCGCGTCGCCCGTGGGTGCTGACCTATCCGCGCAAATCCGCGGCAAATGAAGTTTCAGCCTCCAATGTGCACCATGCTGCGCGAGGGCTTTTCGAATCCCGGCTCACCAATGTGGTGCCGAGCTTCTTTTTGCGCGACCACGTTGCGGATGTGCTCGGCCATGTCTTCATCCGACCCGCCTCGGCGCATCACCGCGTGCAGGTCGTGATCGAACAGCGAGACCAGGCAGGTGCGGATCTTGCCGTCGGAGGTCACACGCACGCGGCTGCAGTGCCCGCAGAAGGGCTGAGACACCGGGGCGATGATCCCAATCTCGCCCACTCCATCGTCGAAGAGGTAGCGCCGCGCTGTCTCGCTACGCGTGTGCGGGATCTCGACCAGCGGGCGGAATGTTCGGATGCGCTCCAGCACCTCCGCCAGCGTGACCACGATCTCCGGCGACCACACGCGGTCTTCCTCCAGCGGCATGAACTCGATGAAGCGCACCACCACGCCTTCGTCGCGGGCAAACTTGCCGAACTCGACGATCTGATCGTCATTGAAGCCGCGCAGCAGCACGCAATTTACCTTTACCGGGTCGAGCCCCGCCTTGCGTGCTGCGCGGACGCCCGCCAGGACCGCCTCGAATCCGTTGGAGACACGGGTGATGCGCGCGAAGCGCTCCGGCTCGACCGCGTCCATTGAGACGGTGACCCGGCGCAAGCCTGCGTCCTTCAGCGGGTGCACCAGTTCCGCCAGCAGGTGACCGTTGGTGGTGATGGCCAGGTCCAGCGGATGGCCGTCGAGCGTGCGCAGACCCGCCAGCTCCTCGACGAATCCCACCACGCCACGGCGCAGCAGCGGCTCGCCTCCGGTGATGCGGACCTTCTCGATCCCCAGGCCGGCGAACACCCGCGCCATGCGTGCGTAATCGGCGAACGGCAGTTCGGCGTACTGCGCGCCTTCGTTCCCCGTCCGGCAATACACGCACTTGTAGTTGCAGCGGTCGGTGATGGCGATCCGCAGGTCGGTGATGGGGCGGCCGAATTTGTCGGTCAGGCGTTCCATGGTGCGCGAAACCGGCTGTGTTTCCGATGCGGCAGGGAAAGAAAAGCTACAAACGGCGAAGAAGCCGCCGCAGGCAGGACGTTTCCTTTCCAAGCACGGGAGGCAAAGGCGTTTCCCCCTTTACCCTCGTCTCCTCGGTTGCTGAGGAGCACCGCCTCCGGGACCATGGCTATGCCGGCAGGTCCCGGCGGTCGGAAACAATTAGGGGGGATTATACCCCTAGTGGGATTAGATATCGCGGATTTGGTGCGGGCTGTGCGAACTTGCGCATCGGTCTACTGATCCGTGCTTTTCGCCGCCGCCGTGGTGCGATTGACTTCGCTCAGCACTCCGCGCGAGCGGCTGAGCAGGATAGCCTGGCGGATGCGGTCCTTGTCGCGGTCGGTCCACATCTCCCGGATAGTCTTCCAGGCGTCTTCACCCTTGCCGCCATACAGGTAGTTCAGCACCATGGTCAGCACCACGCCTTTGGCATCCAGCAACTGCTTCTCCTCGGCGGGAGACAGTTCCTTGGGCTTGGCACCGCCGCCGGCGCCGGTGGAGTTGTTGCGGCCGAGGAGCAACTCCTGCGCGCTGCGAGAGAGACTGTTCTTCGCTGCCTCGACCTCGCGCTGGTATTCGGGCCAGTAGGATGGGCTGACGTTGTAGAGAGTGTTGCCGCGCAGGCGGAACACCACTAACGGCCGCGGCGAATCCGACTCGCCCAGGCCCTCAATGCCGACGAACGCAAAATCATGGGTGGCGATTTCGACCTTGCCGTCGTTGTCACGGTCCTCGAAGACGAGCGGTGGGGTGGTGGTGATCTGCCGCACCAGGGGCGGGTTCTCGCCGGGAGTAAGGATGGAGTACGTATAACAGCACTGGCCCGCGGTGCGATGGGTCTCGATCACCACGTCGGGTTTGCCGTCTGCGTTGATGTCATGTCCGCTGATGGGGTTCACCAGCGCTTCCGCGCCCACGACTTCGAACAGGACTTTCCCGTCGGCGGACTCCAGCGCAGCCCGGCACTGGGCCGGCGCGCCACTCCGCGCGGCCGCGATCTCGATCTTGTAGCCATCCCACAGGTTCTTGATCCACTCGCCGACCCCCTGGGCGCAGCCGCGATCGAGCGGGGCAGCGGATGAAGAAATGGCGATCAACGCCAGAACAACAACCAACGCTGGATATCGCATGGTGTGTGGTGGAATCATCTACCGTAGCGGGAACGCGCGTCAATGGCAGGACAGCTAAAATCACCCCCTACAGACGGAGTCGTGCTCTAGAACCAATTACCCTAACCTGGCTGTCTCACCATTCTCCAAAG
>DASQGF010000022.1:0-23739 GCA_035632755.1 Terriglobales bacterium | reverse complement strand
GTTTGTGCCGGGCAAAAACGTTTTTCAGCCCTTCTTCGTGCAACATCGTAATCGCCTCGCGCAGGCCGTAGAGGAGATTGGTGGCGGGCGTATAGGGGAAGAACCCAGCGGGATTCGACTTCAGCATCTCCTCCCAATCCCAGTAAGAACGCTTCATCCGGTTCTTCTTCGAGGCTGCACGGGCCCTTTCGGACACGGCATTCAAACCCAGCCCCGGCGGCAGCATCAGTCCTTTCTGCGAGCCGGTGATGGTTACGTCCACGCCCCAAGCGTCGTGCTTGTACTCCATGCAACCAAGCGAGGAAACCGTGTCCACCAGGAACAGGGCGGGATGGCGGGCATTGTCGATGGCCTTGCGAATCTCGGGAATACGGTTGGTCACGCCGGTCGAGGTTTCGTTGTGGACCACCATCACGGCCTTGATCGCATGATCGCCATCGGCTGCCAGCCGGGCTTCCACCTGGGCGGGATCGACGCCGTGACGCCAGTCTCCCGGCACGAACTCAACATCCAGCCCCAGCTTTTTTGCCATCCCCTGCCAAAGGGTGGCAAACTGCCCGGTCTCGTACATCAGGACCTTGTCGCCGGGCGACAGCGTATTGACGATGGCAGCTTCCCACGCGCCCGTCCCGGATGATGGGAAGATGATCACCGGTCCCGAGGTCTCAAAGATCGAGCGACACCCCGCGAGGACGTCTTTTCCTAGTTGTGCGAACTCCGGCCCGCGATGGTCAATGGTGGGGCGATCGATAGCGCGCAGAACTCGGTCAGGGACATTGGTCGGGCCCGGGATTTGAAGAAAATGACGGCCGGGCCGGTGTGCCATGACGACCTCCTGCTTCTGGCGCCCCCGCTTTAGCGAGTGACCCTCTTCAAGGCGTAGGAACTCAAGACCTTCATGTAATTGGCGCGCTCGAAAGCCGCGGGATCGGCGACCGACTTGCGCGCCATGCTGCCCTGCATCTGGCGGATGGATTCGTATTCGTGCTCTTCCATCCAGCGCTTGAGGTCGTGCAAGACATGGCGGATGTGCCCGACGCCCTTCTCCAGCAGCGCCGAGGTCATCATCGCCACCCGCGCGCCGACCATCATGCTCTTCAGCACGTCCTCGGCGGTATGGACGCCGCCGGTGATGGCCAGGTCCGCGCGCACGTGGCCGTACACGATGGCCACCCAATTGAGCCGCAGCAGCAATTCGTAGGAATGGCTGAGTTCCAGGCGAGGCACGACCTCGAGCTGTTCCAGGTCAATGTCCGGCTGGTAGAAGCGGTTGAACAGCACTAGGGCGTCGGCTCCCGCCGAATCGAGCCTGTGCATCATGTGAGGAATAGAGCTGAAGAAATGCCCCAGCTTGACCGCCAGCGGGATGCGCACCGCCGCCTTCACCTGGCGCACCACTTCGTAGTACATCTGCTCCACTTCCGAGCCTGGCAGTTCGGGATTGGCGGCGATGTAGTATGTGTTCAACTCGATGGCGTCAGCTCCGGCTTCTTCCATCATCTTGGCGTAGCGCGTCCAGCCTCCCATCGAACTGCCGTTCAGGCTGGCGATGACGGGGATACGGACCGCTTTCTTCACCTTCGCCAAGTGTTCCAGGTAGGCTTCGGGTCCGTGATTGTAGTTCTCCAGGTCGGGAAGGAAGTGCAGCGACTCGGCGAAGCTCTCGCTGCCATACTCCAGCCAGCGGTTCAGCTCTTCGCTCTCGATGTCGATCTGTTCCTCGAACAGCGAGTGCATGACCACGGCGGCTGCGCCGGCATCTTCCATCTCGCGCACGGCCTCAACTTCCCTCTGCAGCGGCCCGGCCGACACCACGATCGGGTTCTTCAATTGCAACCCCAGATAGGTGGTAGACAGATCGGTCATTCCTTGCCTCCTTTCGTGGCCAGGACGGCGGCCGCCATCTCCTCACCGGCGGGAAGCGAAGCCAGCTTCTCGTAAAGATCCCAGCGGCTGCGCACATCCTGTTCGGCTTCGTGCAGCAACTTCTTGGCAGCTTCGGCATCGGCGTGGTTCAGAATGCTGAACCTGGTCTCGTTCAACATGTACTTTTGCAAGGGCACGCTGGGCGGACGGGAGTCGAGTTGCAATGGGTTCTTACCCTGCTTCACCAGCTCAGGGTTGTAGCGGAACAGCGGCCAGTACCCGGACTGCACCGCCAGCTTCTGCTGATCCATGCCGTACATCAGGTCGTAGCCGTGCGCCACACAATGGCTGAAGGCGACGATCAAGGACGGGCCATCGTAAGCTTCGGCCTCTTCGAACGCCTTCAGGGTTTGCATATCGCTGCCGCCCATCGCTACCCGGGCAACATACACGTTGCCGTAGTTGACGGCCATCAGCGCCAAATCTTTCTTGGCGGTTTCCTTGCCGCCGAAGGCGAAGCGCGCCACCGCGCCGCGGGGCGTGGCCTTCGACCGCTGGCCGCCAGTGTTGGAGTAGACCTCGGTGTCCAGCACCAGCACGTTGACGTTCTGCGCGGAGGCGAGCACGTGGTCCAGACCGCCGTAGCCGATGTCGTAGGCCCAACCGTCGCCACCGACGATCCACAAGCTCCTGCGCACCAGGCTGTCGGCGATGGCGAGCAGATCGCGGGCCTCGGGGCTGTCCACAACCTTCAGCTTGTCCTTCAACCGGCGCACGTGCTCGCGTTGCCGCTCGATGCCGGCATGTGTCGACTGGTCGGTGGTCAGCAGGGCCGCCACCAGTTCGCCGCTGATCTTCGCTTCGAGGCGCCGCACCAGATCGCGTGCGTACTCCTCCTGCTTGTTCATGGCCAGCCGCAGTCCCAGGCCGAACTCCGCGTTGTCCTCGAAGAGCGAGTTCGCCCAGACCGGGCCGCGACCCTGGGCGTTCACCGTGTAAGGCGTGGTCGGCAGATTGCCGCCGTAGATCGACGAGCAGCCGGTGGCGTTGGCGATCACGACGTGGTCGCCGAAGAGTTGCGTCATCAGCTTGATGTAAGGCGTCTCGCCGCAACCGGCGCATGCTCCCGAGAACTCGAACAGCGGTTGGAACAACTGCACGTCCTTCACCTGGCCAGGCTTCAGCTGCTCGCGGTTGGCCTCCGGGAGCGAGAGGAAGAAGTCCCAATTCTCGCGCTCGGGCACGCGCAACGGCGCCTGCGGCTCCATGTTGATGGCTTTGTGCTTCACCTCGGTCTTGCTCTTGGCGGGGCAGATCTGCACGCAGAGGGTGCAACCTGTGCAATCCTCGGGCGCCACCTGCAACGTGTAGCGCAAGGTCTCGAACTCCTTCCACTTGGGCTTGGTGAACTTGAACCCGGAAGGCGCCTTGGCTAGCAGTTCGGGATCGTAGATCTTGGCGCGGATCACCGAGTGCGGGCATACCAGCACGCACTTTCCGCACTGGATGCACAGTTGCTCATCCCACACCGGGATCTCCAGCGCGATGTTGCGCTTTTCCCACTGGGCGGTGGCGGTGGGGAAGGTGCCGTCCACAGGCAGCGCGCTCACCGGCAGCAGGTCGCCCTCGCCGGCGATGATGCGCGCCGTGACCTTCTGCACGAAGTCGGGAGCTGCAGCCGGCACCGGCGGCTCCAGGTGCAACTTGCTGGTCGCCTGCGCCGGGAGCTTGACCTCGTGCAGGTGCGCCAGGGCGGCATCCACGGCCGCGAAATTCTTCTGCACCACCGCTTCGCCGCGCTTCTTGTAGGTTTTCTCGATGGCTTTCTTGATGGCAGCGATGGCCTCCGCGCGCGGCAGCACGCCACTGATGGCGAAGAAGCAGGTCTGCATGATGGTGTTGATGCGGCGGCCCATGCCTGCTTCTTCCGCCACCGGGTCGGCATTGATGACGTACAGTCGCAGCTTCTTGTCGAGCAGGTCCTGCTGCATGGTGACCGGCAGGTGGTCCCAGACTTCCTCCGGCCCGTAGGGGCTATTAAGCAGGAAGGTAGCGCCGGGCTGCGCCAGCTTGAGCACGTCGAAGCGCTCCACGAACGAGAACTGGTGGCAGGCGAGGAAACTCGCCTGGGTAATGAGATAGGTTGAACGGATGGGCCGCGGCCCGAAGCGGAGGTGTGACACCGTCAGCGCGCCCGCCTTCTTCGAGTCATAGACGAAGTAGCCCTGGGCGTAGAAGTCGGTGTCCTCGCCGATGATCTTGATGGAGTTCTTGTTGGCGCCCACGGTGCCGTCCGATCCCAGCCCGTAAAAGACGGCGCGCACGGTGTCGGCGCTCTCGGTCGAAAACTCGCGGTCGTACTCGAGGCTGGTGCGGGTGACGTCGTCGATGATGCCGACGGTAAAGTGGTTCTTGGGCTGCGCTTTCTTCACCTCGTCGAAGACGGCCTTGACCATCGCGGGATTGAATTCCTTTGAGGAGAGCCCGTAGCGGCCGCCGATCACCCGCGGCATGAACTTGAACGGGCCCTGGCCGCCGGCCAAACCTTCGCTCAGCGCAGTGATCACGTCCATGTAGAGAGGTTCGCCGGTTGCGCCGGGCTCCTTGGTGCGGTCGAGGACGGCCAGTGACTTGGCGCTCGCCGGCAGCGCGGCCAGGAAATGCTCCACCGAGAACGGCCGGTACAGGCGGACTTTGAGCAGCCCGACCTTTTCTCCGCGCGCGTTCAGGTGCTCCACCGTTTCCTCGGCGGCTTCGGCGCCGGAGCCCATCATGATGATGACGCGCCCGGCATCGGGCGCGCCGACGTAATCGAACAGGTTGTAACGGCGGCCCACCACTTTGGCGAACTTGTCCATCGTCTTCTGCACGATGGCGGGGCAGGCCAAGTAGTAGGGGTTGATGGCCTCACGCGCCTGGAAGAAGACATCAGGATTCTGGGCGCTGCCGCGCAGCACCGGCCGGTCCGGGGAGAGCGAGCGCAAACGGTGCGCATGGACCAGATCCTGGTCGATCATGGCGCGCATGTCGTCGTCGGTCAGCTCTTCGATCTTGTCCACTTCGTGCGAGGTGCGGAAGCCGTCGAAAAAATGCAGGAAGGGGATGCGCGCCTCGAGCGTAGCGGCGTGCGCGATCAGCGCGTGGTCCATTGCCTCCTGCACCGAGTTCGAGGCCAGCATAGCGAAGCCGGTCTGCCGGCAGCCCATCACGTCGCTGTGATCACCGAAGATGGAGAGCGCGTGCGTAGCCAGCGTGCGGGCGGCGACGTGGATGACCGCGGGTGTGAGCTCGCCCGCGATCTTGTACATGTTGGGGATCATCAGCAGCAGGCCCTGCGACGCCGTGAAAGTGGTGGCCAGCGCTCCCGCCTGGATGGAACCGTGCATGGCTCCCGCTGCTCCTCCCTCACTTTGCATCTCCACCACCGTGGGCACCACGCCCCAGATGTTGGTCTGGCCCTTGGCCGCCCACTCGTCGGCGAATTCCCCCATGTTGGACGACGGCGTGATCGGATAAATCGCGATCACCTCGCTGGTGTGATAAGCGGAATGTGCTGCGGCTTCGTTGCCGTCGATCGTGACCTTGGACCTTTTCATAAGTGCAGGCCTCCATCGGAGATGGAAAACTACCCCAAAACTTATCAGTTTACGCCCGATGAAGCGTGCATGGGATGTGTCTGCATCACATTTCGAAGTTCATTCGTCACATTTTGGGGCGCGAGCCAATTCGATCACGGTAATATCCCAGACGGACATGATCAGCCTGCTTTCCATCCTCGCGCTGGGATTTTTCCTCGGCATGCGGCATGCCACCGATCCCGATCATGTCATCGCGATAACCACCATCATCACCCGCCAGCGCAGGATCTCGCGAGCGGCCCTGACAGGGATCGTCTGGGGACTCGGCCACACCATCACAATCTTCGTGGTCGGCGCTGCCATCATTGTTTTTGGACTGGTCATTCCGGCCCGCATCGGGCTCAGCATGGAGCTTTCGGTGGGAGTGATGCTAATCGTGCTGGGGGGGATGAACGTCTCCAGTTTTTTCCGTGCCGTGCCCGCGGAGCTGCGGCAATGCGGCGGGGAATCCGAGATCGTCCATTCCCACGCTCACAGCCATGGAGAGTATGTGCACAGCCATCCCCATGGCCACGAGCCCGACGTTCACCCGCACTCGCCGGACCAGACTCCGCTGGCCCGGCTGGATCGCCGGCTGGGCATGCTGAGCTTGTACCAGCAAGCCCGGCCCCTGATCGTGGGAGTGGTGCACGGGCTGGCAGGCTCGGCGGCGGTGGCCCTGCTGGTTTTGACCACCATCCGCGATTCCCGCTGGGCGATCGCCTACCTGCTGGTTTTCGGAGTGGGCACAATCGCCGGCATGATGCTGATCACGATGAGCCTGGCCTCCGCATTTCGCTTCCTGGGAAGCGGTCGCGAGGGCTTCTCTCGCTGGCTGGGCGTCGCTTCAGGGCTTATCAGCCTGGCCTTTGGTCTGGTGCTCGCCTACCAGATCTGTTTCGTCAACGGGCTGCTGAGCGGCCACCCGCAGTGGACGCCGCGCTGAAGGGGCCGGTAAACTGAATCACGGCACCTGGCTTGGCCGGGTTCCTGCGGCGCGAAGCCGCCCGCCTGCTCTTGCCGCGATGTCTCCGGCGCCTGCGAGCCTTCGAGCGTGGGACACGTTCCCCTCTGCTGTCGCGGATCCGCTCCAGGGCGGCGATGGCCCGGTCGATGCGGGCGCGTTGGGCCTCCAGGTCGGAGAGAACTTTCCAAAGACTCAAGTGACACCTCACATGTCGAACTGTGAGGCCGTATAGCACCGCCCGCCGCCGGTGTGGAATTAATTTTGAGTTTGCTCCACTTTCAGAACAAAAGCGCCGCAGGACGGCTGCGACAAGAGCGCCCTACGCCGCTTTGGCCTTCTTGCGGCGCTCTGCCCATCTCTTTTTCATCATGTCAGAGAGCCGCTTGCGGCCTTCGGGCGTAAGTTTGTGCTTGCGCCTCTTTCTGGTTGACTTCCCCGGAGGCCGGCCTCTCCTTGCTCGTGAAGAACCGATGTTTCCGATGGCAGCGATGGCCTGATCGATACGATCACGCTCAGTTTTAAGCTCGGCAAGTATTCGGTTGATGTCCAAGGTTGTGCTCCCTATCTGCAATGAAATTCGGGCAGTGCAGTGTATCAGATGAGAGCAAGCCCGCCGAGCCCCCCTCCTGCGCTGACCGGTTCGAACCACGGTGGTCACTCCAAATGGCCTGCGGACGCAGGTTTGCGGGGCTTCGGACCGGCATCATTGGGGTATACTCCTTAGACAACAAACGGCACCCGGCAAGCGAGCTTGTTGGGAGCTTTGAGCTCTCGCAGGTATTTGTGTCCGCAAATCCCAGGGGCATCATGGCGACGGCATTTTCACGCACCCTTCGCGCTCTCGAAACCGACAGTTTCCGCGGTTCCCTGTTGGCGCTGGTGTGTGTGATCGCCCTGCTGGGTGGCTGGCTGGCGTGGTTCTTCCTGGCCAAGGTCGCGCGTTATGAGGTAACCGATGCGGCGCGCCTCGAAGTGGACCAGGAGATGCACCCGGTGCAATCCCCGGTGCTGGCGCGCGTCGTCTCCAGCAACCTTGTGCTGGGCAAAGAGGTGAAAGCCGGAGACGCGCTGGTCGAACTGGATACCAATGCCGAACGGCTCCAGGTCGCGGAACAGAGCACGCAACTGACGGCGCTCGCATCGGAGATCGATTCGCTCAAGGCACAAGTTTCCCAGTTGGAACAGGCGCGGGCTCGTGAGCAGCAAACGGCGCGTGTCGCCATCGAGCAGGCAGGCGCGAAATACCGCGAAGCCGACGCGCTGGCCCGCTCCGCCGATCACGAGGCACACCGTCTGGAGAAGCTGGCCGCTGAAGGCCTGGTGCCGCGGCGCGACTATGACATCGGCAAGATGGAGGCGGAGCGGCTCCGCGACGGTGCCGACAGCCTCAAGCTCGAGCCCGACCGCATCGAGCGCGACCTGCGCACGCGCGAGAGCGACCGCCGCGCACAACTGGAAAATTTGCGGAGCCAGATCCGCAAGCTGGAAGGCGACCGGACCACGGTCAGCGCCAGCATCGAGCGTTTGAGTTATGAGGTCGAGCGCCGGGTGATCCGTGCGCCGGTCTCCGGCCGGCTGGGCGAAGTGGCCGCGACGCTGCGGCCGGGCGCCGTGGTCAATGAAGGTGATCGGCTTTGCGCTATCCTGCCTCCCGGCTACCTGCGCGCCATCGCCGAGTTCGCTCCCCCGGCTGCCTTCGGACGCATCCGCCCGGGGCAGCCCGCGCGGCTGCGCCTGGAAGGATTTCCCTGGGCGCAGTACGGCAGCATTGCCGCCACGGTTTCAACCGTGGCCAGCGAGATCCGCGACGGCAGAGTGCGGGTCGAGCTGAGCATCGCCCGCAGCCCGGCTTTCACGGTACCGCTGCAGCACGGGCTGCCGGGGTCGGTCGAAGTCGAAGTGGAGCGGGTTTCGCCGGCGGCGCTGACGCTGCGGACCGCAGGCCAACTGATCACCCGTCCGCGCAGCGTGTTTGCAACCCCGTAATCGCACATGAAGATCAAGCGCCATTTCCTGGTGCCGGAGGCGGTGCAGGCGTCGGCCATGGACTGCGGTCCAGCGTCGCTGAAGAGTCTGCTCGAGGGCTTCGGGATCCGCGCCAGCTACGGGCGTTTGCGCGAGGCCTGCCAGACCGACGTTGACGGCACCTCCATCGACACCATGGAGGGAGTGGCGCGGCAACTGGGTCTCGACGCCGAGCAGATCATGTTGCCGCTCGACCATCTTCTGCTGCCTGAGGCCGCCGCGTTGCCCGCTATCGTGGTGGTGGTTTTGCCCAGCGGGATCACGCATTTCGTCGTGGTCTGGAGGCGGCACGGGGCTCTGCTGCAACTGATGGATCCGACCACCGGACGGCGCTGGGTCACCTGCCAGCGGTTTCTCGAGGACGTTTACCTCGGCAAGACCATGGTCCCCGCTGCGGGATGGCGGGAATGGGCGAGTTCGAAGCCGTCGCTCGACGCCCTGCGGCATCGTCTCAAGAAAATCGGCATCCGCAAGCGGTCCCTGCTGGATGCGGCGCTCGCCGATCCGACCTGGCACAAGCTGTCGGCGCTGGATGCCGGCATCCGGCTGGTGAATTCGATGGTCGGGTCCGGGGGGGTACGGCGGGGCAGTGAGGCGCACCAACTGCTCGAACGATTTCTCGAAGATGACATGCTGATCCCCGCCGAGTACTGGTCGGTGCGACCACACGGCGAAGACGAGCTGCTGTTGCGCGGCGCCGTGCTGGTGCGCGTGCGCGGACGTCTTGAGAAGACGGCCGAGGAGACGGCACAGCTTCCTCCCGAACTGGTCGCCGCGTTGCAAGAGAAGCCGGCCAAGCCTGGTCGCGAATTGCTCAAGCTCCTGCGCGAAGATGACATTTTCACACCCTCACTGCTGCTGTTCGCTTTGCTTGCGGCCAGCGCGGGAGTGATTCTCGAAGCCATTCTGTTCCGTGGCCTTTTCGACCTGGGCCGCGACCTCGGACTGTCGGGCCAGCGCATGGGGGCCGTCGCCGCGCTGATCGTTTTCCTCGCCGGGCTGCTGTTCCTGGAATTTCCCGTCGCCTCCAGCTTGCTGCGCCTGGGGCGGCATCTGGAGACGCGGCTGCGACGCGCCTTCCTGGAGAAGATACCGCGGCTCGGCGACCGTTACTTCCAGAGCCGGCTCAAGTCGGACATGACCGAGCGCAGCCACATGATCCACCGCATCCGGCACCTGCCGGAACTCGGAGGCCAGCTCCTGCGCAGCACCTTCGAGTTGGCACTCACCGCGGCGGGCATCGCCTGGCTCGATCCGCGCAGCGCTCCGCTGGCGGCCGCAGCGGCCGTGGTCGCACTCGCGCTGCCTTTGGCAGTGCAGCCGGTAGTGATGGAGCGCGACCTGCGCGTTCGCACCCACACCGGCGCCCTGTGTCGTTACTATCTGGACGCGCTGCTCGGACTTGTCCCCATACGGGTCCACGGAGCGCAGCGGGCGGTGCGCCGCGAGCACGGCAAGTTGCTGCTCGACTGGGCGCAGGCCGGCATCGGACTCCAGCAGGTCGTGGTATGGGTGGAGGCGGCACAGTACGCGCTGGGATTCGGGCTGGCGGCGTGGCTGTTATTCGCGCATCTGGGACGCAGCGGCGAAGCCGGAACGGTGTTGCTGCTCATCTATTGGGCGCTGAACCTGCCGGTGCTAGGCCAGGACATCGCGCTGGTCGCCTGGCAGTATCCGGCGTATCGCAACATGACGCTTCGTCTGCTGGAGCCGCTGGGCGCTCTGGAAGAACAGCCGGCGCAGGCAGAAACGCGCGAGCGCGCTTCGCCCGCAGTCGCGGAGGCCGCCGCGGCAATCCGGCTGAAGCAGGTAAGCGTCCGCGCCGCCGGGCACACCATCCTCGAGGACATCAACGTTGAGGTCCCTGCCGGCTCACACGTGGCTATCGTGGGACCTTCCGGCGCCGGCAAGTCCAGCCTGGTCGGGCTTCTTCTCGGCTGGTGGCGGCCTGCCAGCGGAAGCGTGCTGGTGGACGGCGAGCCGCTTGCTGGACATCTGGAGGAACTCCGCAAGGCAACCGCGTGGGTCGATCCGGCGGTGCATCTGTGGAACCGGTCGTTCTTCGAGAACCTGCGTTATGGATCGAGCAATGGCAACGCCCGGCCGATGATGCAGGTTATCGAAGCCGCGGAACTGCGGCGTGTGCTCGAGAGGCTGCCCGAAGGTTTCGAGACCCGTTTGGGCGAAGGTGGCGGACTGGTCTCCGGTGGCGAGGGACAACGCGTGCGGCTGGGGCGCGTATTGCTTCGTCCCGGCACGCGCCTCGCGATCCTGGACGAACCCTTCCGCGGCCTCGACCGCGAGCAACGCCGCGAGTTGCTGCAACGGGTGCGCCGCCTGTGGCGCGACGTCACCCTGCTTTGCATCACGCACGACGTGAGTGAGACCCGCGCCTTCGATCGCGTGCTCGTGATCGAGGGCGGGAAGATCGTGGAAGACGGCCATCCCGACGCTCTTGCCGAACAACCGGTCTCGCGCTATCGCGCTCTGCTTGACGCCGAGCGCGCGGTCCAGCTCAGCGGATGGTCGCGTGGGGCCTGGCGGCGCCTGCGTCTGGACAACGGCAACATCTGCTCACAACCTATCGAGCGTCAGCGTACCCAGGGAGCGTCATCGTGATTTCGTGGCCGGCAAATCGAGTCGGGGAAGCGCTGGAGGCGCTGGCACGCAGGAGCGGCCTGCGCCCGAAGTCCATCGAGCTTCCCGTGCCGCCCGAGAACATTGCCGATGATCCCCGCCGGCTGGGACTCTGGATCGAATCGGCAACCAGTTCCCTCGGGCTGGAGGCTGAGCCGGGTGAGATCCGGTACGCGGATGTCGAACGAAAGCTGGCATCCGCCGCTCCGGCGCTCATGCGTTGCTCGGACGGTCGCCTGCTGGCTTTGCTGGACGCGAGAACGATCCTCGCGCCGGATCTCTCAGTTCATCGCTTAAGCACAGAAGCCATTCGCGCGGAACTCTGTGCCGACGCCGAGGCTCCACTCTCAAGAGAACTGGATGATCTGCTCGAGGCCGCCACTGTCCCGGAGCGCCGCCGCGAGCGTGTGCGTGAAGCCCTGCTGCGCGAGCGTCTTGCCGGCACGCGCGTCGGCCACGCCTGGCTGCTGAGGCTTCCACCCGGAGCCAGCTTTTCCCTGCAACTGCGATTGGCACGCGTTCTGCAGCGGCTGGGCATGCTGGCCGGTGCTCACCTTATTCAATACGTGCTCTGGCTGGCGGCGTGGTTCATTGTCGGCGTGGGTGCTCTCGAAGGGCGCCTGGATCGCGGCTTGCTGCTGGCGTGGGCCCTGCTGTTGCTGACGCTGGTCCCCATCCGCGGCCTCATCACCTGGCTGCAAGGGTTGGTTTCGATCACCGCCGGCGGGATCCTGAAAGAAAGATTGCTGTGCGGCGCGCTTCGCCTGAAGCCAGACGAGATCCGCCATCAAGGCGCAGGCCAGTTGCTGGGACGAGTGATCGAATCGGAAGCGCTGGAGTCCCTGGCGCTGAGCGGCGGGTTCCTGGCGCTGGTGTCGGTGATCGAGCTGGTGTTGGCGGCGATGGTGCTGGGCGCAGGCGCTGGCGGCGTCGGACATGCGCTGCTGCTGGTGCTCTGGGTCGCGATGGCTGCCTGTCTGGGCTGGCGCTATTTTCAGGAGGAACGTCGCTGGACGGAAGCACGCGTCGGGATGACGCACGATCTGGTCGAGCGCATGGTCGGCCATCGCACACGCCTGGCGCAGGAGCCGCGTGAGCATTGGCACAACTCCGAAGATCAGGGGCTGGAGCGTTACCAAACGGTTTCCCAGGCCGTGGACCGCCGCGGCGCGCTGTTGATGGCGGTTGTCCCGCGCGGTTGGCTGGTAATCGGCGTGGCGGGACTGGCGCCGGCGTTCGTTTCCGGGAGCCCGGCGGCGGCGCTGGCGGTCAGCGTGGGCGGCTTGCTGCTCGCGTACCGCGCTTTCCGGCGTCTCGCCTCCGGCATGTGGAACCTGACCGAGGCCGCCATCGCCTGGAAACAGGTTGCTCCGTTGTTTGAAGCTGCCGCCCGGGAAGAAACACCCGGCTCGCCGGCGCTGGCGACGATGGAATCAGCCGGCGAGCGCGAAGCGGTGATCGAGGCCCGCGACCTTGTTTTCCGATATCCGAATCACTCCGAGCCGGTGCTTCAGCGATGCAATTTGAGCATCTCCGCCGGCGACCGGCTCTTGCTGGAAGGACCTTCCGGCGGCGGGAAGTCCACGCTCGCTTCGCTGCTCACCGGCATGTTGCGGCCGGAATCCGGATTGCTTCTGGCCCGCGGCCTGGACCGGCAAACGCTGGGCGCGCAGGGCTGGCTGCGTCGCGTCGCCTCCGCCCCACAGTTCCACGAGAACCACGTGCTGACCGGGACCTTCGCTTTCAATCTGCTGATGGGCAGGGACGGCTGGCTGACCGAAAAGGACCATCAGGAGGCGGAAGCCATCTGCAAGGAACTCGGCCTGGGGCCGCTGCTGGAGAAAATGCCCGCAGGAATGTTGCAGACAGTGGGAGAGAGCGGATGGCAGCTCTCGCATGGTGAGCGCAGCCGGCTCTACATCGCCCGCGCCCTGTTGCAGGGCTCCGACGTGCTGATTTTCGACGAGAGCTTCGCGGCTCTCGACCCGGAGAACCTGGGGCTGGCGCTGGATTGCGTGCTCAACCGCGCATCGACGGTGATGGTGATCGCCCATCCGTGACATGTGCAAAATTTGCGTTAGAATGAGCCCCCCGGGGCAAGGGGTCTCTCCATGGTAGGTACAACGCTCTGGTCCTATCGCATCGAGTCGAAGATCGGGGCGGGCGGAATGGGCGTTGTGTATAAAGCGGTGGACTCCCGCCTGGACCGGGCGGTTGCCATCAAGGATCTGCCTGCGACCGCGCTGGCCAGCGCCGACCGCCAAAAGCGCTTCGTGCGGGAAGCCAAGACCGCCTCCTCACTGAACCATCCCAACATCGTCACCATCTACGACATCAACACCCAGGAAGTGGATGGCCAGCCTGTTCAGTACATCGCCATGGAGTACGTTGCGGGCGAGACGCTGGACAAGCTGATCGGGCGCAAAGGACTGCGGGTACGCGAGGCGTTGAAATACGCCATCCAGATCGCCGACGCGCTGGCTGCGGCGCATGCCGCCGGGGTCGTGCATCGCGATCTGAAACCCTCCAACATCATGGTCACGCCGCAGGGCCTGGTGAAAATTCTGGACTTCGGCCTGGCCAAGACCACGGGGCCGCTCGACACCGATGCCTACGCCGAAACGGTGCACGCGGAAGCCTCGCCGCACACCGAAGAGGGGATGGTCCTCGGCACCGTAGCCTACATGTCCCCGGAGCAGGCCGACGGCAAGAAAATCGATGCTCGCTCCGACATCTTCTCCTTCGGCTCCGTGCTCTACGAGATGATCACCGGCCGGCAGGCATTTTCCGGCTCATCCAAGCTGTCGATGCTTTCGGCCGTGCTGTACCGAGATCCGCAGCCGGTCTCGCAGGCAGTGCCGGACATCCATCCGGAGCTGGAGCGGGTCATCGGCCGCTGTTTGAAGAAGGATTCCGAGCGCCGCTGGCAGACCATGGCCGATGTGAAAGTCGCGCTCGAGGAGCTGCGTGATGAGGTGGACGCGAGCGGCATCGTTCCGCCGCAGCCGCGCGCGGCCAGACAGGCTCGGCGTCGCGTTGGGCGCTGGATCGCAATCGGCGCGCTCGCCGCGATCGTGCTGGCGCTCGTGCTGGCGGCTTATTTCGCGCCGCGCTTCCTCCACCCCGAGCCCCCCACCTTCCAACGGCTGACCTTCCGGCGCGGCGACGTGACTTCCGCCAAGTTCGCGCCCGGCGGCGCCGTGGTTTACACCGCCGAGTGGGACGGCGCCCCGTCCACCTTCTATTCCATGATCCCCGGCAACCGCGAAGCCCGCCCTTTGCAACTGCCGAATGGCCGGGTGATGTCCATCTCGGCCTCGGGAGAGATGGCGGTCCTGTTGGGCAATGGTCCCGCCGGCACGCTTGCCCGGGTGCCCTTCGGCGGAGGCGCGCCGCGAGAGATCCTGGAGAACGTGTACCACGCCGATTGGGGGCCGGACGGGGAATCGCTGGCGGTGGTGCGCAAGGTCGCCGGCAAGTTCCGGCTCGAATACCCGGTGGGCAACGTGCTATATGCAACCGAAGGTCGCCCGTCGGCCTATGCGCACGTGTCGCGCGATGGCAAGCTGGTGGCCGTCTTTGATTATGACGACGAAGTGGGCGACTACTCGGTGTGCGTGGTTGGCCCGCATCACGCAAAACAGGTGCTTTCGCGCGGCTGGCGCGGCGTGGGCTGGCTGAACTGGTCGCCCGCGGGTGAGGAGATATGGTTTTCCGGGGCGCAGGCGGGCGCGGACCCGGCGGTGTACGCCGTCGATCTTTCCGGCAAACAGCGCCTCATCTCCCAAGTCCCCGGGTTCATTGTGATGCAGGACGTGGCGCGCGACGGCGCGGTGCTCATCAACACCGTAAATTCCCGGCTGGGCATCCTTTATGCTCCGGCTGATGGTTCGGCCCCGCGCGATCTAGCCTGGTTCGACGCTTCCTTCGCTTATGACCTCTCGCAGGACGCAAAGTCGCTGGTGTTCGTCGAGCTTACCAGCGGCGAGGGCCGCAATGCCGCCATCTACCTGCGAAAGACTGACGGATCGTCGGCGGTGAGGCTGGGATACGGCAATCGCCCGGCGCTTTCGCCGGATGGGAAGTGGGTGGCCAGCATCCAACGCCAGCCGTTGCACTCGCAGTTGCGGCTTCTGCCCACTGGGCCGGGCGAGTTGCGTATGCTCGACCTGGGAGACATGCACTATGAGTCCGTCGAGTGGTTCCCCGATGGTAAGCGCATCCTGTTCACCGGCAATCAGCCCGGACGCCCGGTGCGCTCCTGGATGCACGAATTGGACGGCGGCAAACCAACGCCGGTCACGCCGGAGGGAGTCCGGGGGACGCGGGTTTCGCCGGATGGGCACAGCTTCGTCGTGGTTGATCCGCACAAGCTGCTGCTCGGCGACATCGCTGGCGGGGAGCCCAAGGCAATCGCCGAACTTCAGCCAGGAGAAGTCGTCGTGCGCTGGAGCGGTGACGGCCGCTACCTCTTCCTGGCACAGCAAGAAGGCGAAACCCTCAAGCTCACGCGGCTGGAGGTTGCGTCGCGAAAACGCGAGCCCTGGCGCGTCCTGAAGGTGCCGGAGAACGGAGCGGAGTTCTTCGGCCCAGTCGCCCTATCTCCCGATGGCAAGGCGGTGTCCTGTACCTTCCAGCACGACCTGGCCAACCTTTTCTTGGTGAAGGGGCTGAAGTAGAGCGGCACCGCCCCTACGCCTGCCGCTGGCGCTTGGGCTTCAGATCCAGCGTTCGGATCAGCCGGAACAGGTGGTTGGGATGGACTCCCAAAATCCCGGCGGCTTCGGTGTAATTCCCGCCGGCCTGTTCGATGGCGCGCTCGATGAGCGCTTTCTTGGCTTCGCGCAGCCCTTCGTGGAGCGCCGTGACCGGCTCGCCTTCCGTCGCCGTCTCTTCCACTAGCGCCTCCGGCAGGTCCTCCACCAAAATCAGCTCGGTCGAGCCCAGCACCACGGCGCGCTCGATGGCGTTCTCCAGTTCGCGGACGTTCCCCGGCCACTCGTAGCGCAGCAGGCAGGCACGGGCCTTAGGAGAGATCCCGGCGACGCGACGCTTCACCTTTTCGCCGAAACGGAGGGCGAAAAAGTTGGCCAGCAAAGGAATGTCCTCTTTGCGCTCGCGCAACGCCGGCATCCGCACTGAAACCACATTCAGCCGGTAATACAGGTCCTGGCGGAAAGTTCCCGCGCGCGAGGCTTCCTTCAGGTCACGGTTGGTGGCGGCGATCACACGGATGTCCACCTTGATGGGCCGCGTGCCACCGACGCGCTCGAACTCGCGCTCCTGCAAGACGCGCAGCAGCTTGGCCTGCAAGGGCACCGCGAGTTCCCCCACTTCGTCGAGGAACACGGTGCCGCCGTCGGCCGTCTCCAGCTTCCCTCTTTTCTGCATGACCGCGCCCGTGAACGCTCCCTTTTCGTGTCCAAAGAGCTCGCTTTCCAGCAGGGTTTCGGTGATGGCGGCGCAGTTAATGGCCACGAACGGCTTGTTGGCCCGGCTGCTGTTGGCATGGATGGCGCGCGCCACCAGTTCTTTGCCGGTGCCGCTTTCTCCCCAGATCAGCACCGTGGACTCCCGCCCTGCCACCCTCGAGATGAACTCGAGGACCGCGCGCATGGGCTGGCTCTCGCCGACCATGCCATGATCGGCACTCAGTTCCTGCTGCAGGCGACGGTTCTCGCCGCCCAACCACTCCAGGTGGCGCACGTTTGCCATCGCCAGTCCCGCGATGTTGCCCAGCGCGAGCACAAGCTGCAACAGCCCAGCATCGAAGTGGACGCCAGCCGAGCTGGCGTCCAGGTAGATCACGCCTACCAGCTTGCCTTGCGCTTCCATGGGAGCGGCCAGCACCGACCGCACGTTGGGCGAAGCCAGGCTGTCGGCGGCGCGGTAGGTCTCGTCCTCGATCACGTCGTTCGACAGCACCGCCACGTTCTCGCGCATGACCTGATTGAGGATCGTCTGGCTAGCCTGGATGGGCTGCTCCGGGCCCGAGGTCCGGTAGCGTCCCAGGATGGAAGAGAACTCCTCCGAACCCTCTTCCAGCAGCAGGACCGCGGCGCGATCCGCGGGCGCCACCTCGAACACCGCGTCCAGCACCTTCTGCTGCAGGTTAGCCACGTCGTGGACCGAACTGAGGGTGCGGCTGAAGTTCAACAGAACGTTCAGATCGCGGACCGTGCGCGCCGAACTGGGCAGGCTCGCGCCCGGTTGCGACGGCTGCAGGTACACCGCGTTCTCCTTGCGCAGGATCACTGTGGGTCCGGCGGGGGTCGCCGAGTCGTCCAGGCGCAGGGAACTGCTGGGGGTCGCCTCATCGTGCGGCCCGTGAAAGACAAATATCGAATTACCCACACGGACCTGATCACCATGCACCAGCACGCGCTCTTTCACCGGCACGCCGTTGACGAAGGTGCTGTTGCGGCTGTCCAAGTCTTCCAGGCGGACATCAGGACCGTCGCGGCGGAGGACGCAATGCCGGCGTGAAACCAGCGGGTCCAGCAGCGAGATCTGGTTCGTCGGCTCACGGCCGATCGAGAGCTCGCCCTCCTCCAGCGAAAAGATCCGGCCCTCCGTCGGTCCGCTTACCGCTTCCAGGCGGGCTTCAGATACATGCTCGGTTTGCTGATTGGGGGTGCTCGCCACGCGATGAGTATACCCAACGCGCCAAATGCGGTTCGCCAAAGCGCGGGCCTACCACAAATGTTAGGCCACCAAACAGGACTGTTAGGCCGTGGGGGCTGCGAGCACCGGAGGATTCCTGGCTGTCGAACGTGGCATGGACATAACTGTCCTGTTTTCAGCAACTAACTTGGAGGCCGGCGACTCGGAAGAGGCCGGCGCGGTCTGGCATGGGCGTTGCTATATGTCAAGGTGTCCGGGGTAATAAAGAAAGTCAAAAGTAACCCGGTAGGAAACGAAATCTCAAAGGAAAGGAGCTCTCCCATGACGGTTAAGACGAACACCAAGGCCGGCAGCGCAGTATGGGGTGGCTAAGCCGAGCGGATCACAGACTCTGAGGGCAAACAAGAAGCAAGACAAAAACAAAATTTAAAGACAAGGAGCACTCAAATGACAGTTAAGACGAACATGAAGGCCGGCAGCGCAGTATGGGGTGGGTAAGCAAGACGAGCCGCAACGCTGAAGCAGCAGTCAGGACAAGCAACAAAGATTTCTGAGAGAGAGGAGAGCTCCCATGACGGTTAAGACGAACACCAAGGCTGGCAGCGCAGTATGGGGTAGCTAAATAACCCAGCAGCCTGCAAGAAAGGATTCGCATGGCAACACCAAGAGAAGAACACAACGGCCGGTTCCGCCGATAGCGACCAACGCTCTTCGTCGGCACCGGCCGATGCTTTTTCCCTTCACTTCCTGCCGTCGTTACCGCCACCGGCGCAGCAAAGACCGCGCAACGCAATCTCCCTTGAGTTGTCATTCCGAGCGGCCTTCAGGCTGTGAGGAAATCTGCTTCCTTCTCTGCCGGCCGCAACTTCTTGACGACCAAACAGCGGATTTCTCGCTTCGCTCGAAATGACAATCCCCTAAGGGAGCATTTCAGACACCGGTCCGAACACGCGCCACGGTGAATAAATCCAAGCTGAAGGGAAGATCAGCAAAATAGGAAGGGCTGCGACATTGGTTATGTTCCAGCCGCTGACTCCGGCGAGGGAGTTCGGCAGCGTGGAAACATGCACCATCGCAGCCCCTGATGTGATCGCCGCTTTCGCGGTCCCAAACCCCGGCGGTAGCTCGCACAGCCGTCGGCTTTTTCGGGTCTGGCAGTCCCTGCGGGTCACCCCGCCGAACTGATCACCCAGCTTACTTCGGACTGGCCTCTGATTAGGAAGCCAACCCTTTCAGCCATCGACGGTGCTCACCTTAAATGCGTGGTCGATTCGCGTCAATGCCCGTGATTGGTGCAAATGTGGAAAAACAGGGACCATATCTTCGGTGCATCACAAAGCGTGCAGCCGGCGCGCCGATGCTATACTGCGCCGTTGACTACATGCCGCCGCTGCCCGCAGTCCTGAAGCTCGACAACATCCTGGTGGCGACCGACTTCTCGCCTGCCTCCAAGGTCGCGACCCGCTTTGCCATCGAGATCGCGCGGCGTCACAACGCAAAGCTGCTCATGATCCATGTCGCCGGCTCACAGTCCGAAGGGCCTCTGATGGACGCGTGGCGCGCCGGCCAGTCCGAGATCATGGACCACTTCATCGCTGGACGGCTCGCCGGCATCCCGCACGAGTTGCTGGTCAAGCCGGGCGACGTGTGGGAAGTGCTTTCGGAGCTGATCTCAGAGCGAGCCATCGACCTGGTTGTGGTGGGGACGCGCGGACGCACGGGTGTGTGGAAGCTCATTATGGGCTCGGTCGCCGAAAAGATCTTCCGCCAGGCGCCCTGCCCGGTGCTGATCGTTGGTCCCAGTTCCAGTCAGGACCCGGAAGCCGGCCCGCAGCGGGTTCTGGTGCCGACGGGCTTTGCTCATCAGTCTCTCTACGCGGTGCGCTATGCCGTGTGGCTGGCGGAGCAACTGGGGTCGTCACTGGCTGTGCTCCACGTGGTGACGGACGCCGGGCAGCTTCCACCCCAGGAGAGGGAACGCATCGGCACCGAGCGCTTGAAGAGGCTGCGGGCGCTGATTCCTGAAGATGCTCGCCTGCCGGGTGCGCCCGAGTTCTTCGTGGAATTCGGGCCGGCGACCGACCAGATCCTGGCGACTTCAGCCGCGTGGAGCCCCAACCTGATGGTGCTGGGTCTCCGGCCGGTGAAAGAAGCTGGAGGCGGGACCACGCAGGCCAAGGCTTACGAGATCGTGTGCAAAGCTCCGTGCCCGGTGCTGACTGTGCGGGAGCCGGCGTAGGCGCCGTGTCACAAATGTAGAGACGCAGCATGCTGCGTCTCTATGAAGATCCGCATAGGATTTGCCGGATCACCTCAGGTGCGTGTCGCCTGCTCCAACAAGTACAGATACGACACGTACACCTGGCCCGTGGCCCGGGTCATGCCGATCTCGCAGGTGCGGCTGCTGGAGTAGTAACCGTCCTGTGCCGTGCCCTCAAGATCGGCGGCCTCCGGGCGCGTCGCCGATTCGGTGAGTTCTGGAAACAGGAAGCCGCGGTCGCCGGCGAACCCACAACAGCCGGCATTCAGCGGAACCACGACTTTGTCGCTGCAGGCGCGCGCGATTCCCTCCAGCTTGGGCACGAGGTTCAGCTTGGTCGCCGAGCAGACGGGGTGCAACGCCACCGACTCCGCCCTCTGCGTCATCTTCAGCGTCGGCAGCAACTGGTCGTGCGTGAACTGCACGCTGTCCAGAATCTTCAGCTTGTCGAACTTCTTCTGGTTCTCCGCCGTGAGGTGGGGACGGCAGGTGGCGATCCCGTACGTGCACGGCGTGGTGTCGATGACCACCGCCAGCTTGCCGTGGTCGGACCACTGGTAAAACTTTTCGATGGTCCTATTCACCAGCACTTCGTGTGCCTGGTCGAAGCCTTTGGACGAGAACGGCACTCCGCAGCAGACGCCCTCCACATCCACCGGAATGAACACGGGAACGCCGGCGCGGCGAGCCAGAGCGACGAACACCTCCATCAGCGACTGCTCTGTCGTTTCGCCCGGCAGACGGCCCAGCACCCGCGAGATGCAAGTCGGGAAATAGATTGCTTGCGCACCCGCTCGTTCAGTGGCGGGACGAGGATCTGCCGGCCGCGGCACGTCCGAGTTCCACAGCGGGAATTCGCCAGCAAGCGAACGGATCGCGCGCGTGATCGCAACCATGGTTCCCGTTCCCAGCACCGTCTGCACCATATGGCCAAGCCGAAGCCCGAGCCGCATCCGGCGTTCGAGCGATGCGAAGTTATTCGCGTAGCGCACCGCACTCTCATGCGCCGATTTCGAATACCGCAGCCGGCGGAAACGCTTGGTCAACTGCCCGGTGTCGATCGAGACCGGGCAGGCGGTGGCGCATAAGCCGTCCACCGCGCAGGTATCGAGCGCCATGTAGGGGAACTCGGCGTCCAGCGCGGCAAGGGCACCGTTGTCTCCGGCGTCCTTCAGGCGCTGCATCTCGCGCCGCACCACGATGCGCTGCCGCGGCGTCAGAGTCAGATTGCGGCTGGGACACTTGGGCTCGCAGTAGCCGCACTCGATGCACTTGTCCACCTCGTCCTCGACCACCGGCATGCGCTTCAGGTCGGCGAGGTGCGCCTTGGGATCGGAGTTGATGATGACGCCCGGATTCAGCAGGCCGTCCGGGTCCACCAGTTCCTTGAGACGCTTCATGATTCGGTAAGCGTCACCGCCCCACTCGGCCTCAACGAACGGGGCCATGTTCCGCCCGGTGCCGTGCTCGCCCTTGAGGGCGCCGTCGTAGCGCTCGACCACCAGCTTCACCACGTCATCGACGAAACGCGCGTACTGGTCGATGGCCGCCTGGTCGTTGAACGACTGCGTGATGACGAAGTGCAGGTTGCCATCCTTGGCATGGCCGAAGATGATGCCGTTGTCGTAGCCGTGCTTGAGGAAGAGCTTCTGCAGGTCGACCGTGGCGTCGGCGAGATGCTGAATGGGGAAAGCCACGTCTTCGATGATGACCGTGGTGCCGCTCTTGCGCACCGCGCCTACCGAGGGGAACATGCCGGCGCGGATCTTCCACAGCGCCGCCTGCTCGGCCGCCTGGTGCGTGAACAGCGGAGCTTCCAGCAGCTTGAGTCCTTCGACAGCCCGGCGCGCAACCGATTCGAGCGCGGCGCGGTCGGCTTCGTTCGCGGCCTGGAACTCAACCAGCAGGCCCGCGGCCTCGCCCGGCAGCTTGCGGAGAGATGTTGGACTCCCCGCCTGGTCTTCCACGGATCGCAGCGAAGCGCGGTCCATGATCTCCAGCGCCGCGGCTCCCGCATCGCGCAGCGGCACGATGGCCGCCGCCGCGTCGTGCAGATTCGGAAACAGCAGCAGCCCGGTGTACTTGACGGGCAAATCGGGGACGGTGTTCAGCACCGCCTCGGCGATGAAAGCCAGCGTGCCTTCCGAGCCGATCAGCACGTGCTGGAAGATGTCCACCGGTCGCTCGAAGTCCACGAACGCGTTCAGCGAGTACCCGGTGGTGTTCTTCATGCGGTACTTGGCGCGGATGCGCTGATACAGGACGGGATTGGACTCGATCTGCCGCTTCAACTCCAGGAGGCCCTCGGCCAGCCGCGGTTCTTTCGCGCGGAACTCCTCGTCGGCACGCACGTTGGCAGTGTCGATCACCGTCCCGGAAGGCAGGACGAAGGTCAGCGCATCGATGGTGTGGTAAGCGTTCTGGCTCACGCCGCAGCACATCCCGCTGGAATTGTTGGAGAGAATCCCACCGATCATGCAGGTGCTGATCGACGCCGGGTCGGGGCCGATCTTCACCCCATAGGGCCGCAGCACGGTGTTGACGTACCCGCCGATCACTCCAGGCTGGACCCGCACCCTTCTCCCATTGTCTTCGATCGTCAACCCTTTCCAGTGGCGGGCGACCTCGACCAGGATGCCGTCGGTAACCGCCTGGCCCGAGAGGCTGGTTCCCGCGGTGCGGAAGGTGATCGGGATCCGTCGCTGGTGGCTGAAGCGGAACAGCGCCTGGATCTCGGCGATGCCCCGCGCCAGCACCACCGCCTTCGGGATCAAGCGGTAGAAGCTGGCGTCGGAAGCGAACGCGATCAGGTCAATGGGACGGGTGAGAACTCTGGAGGGCTCCACAATGCGTCCCAGCTCCTCTCGCAATTTCTCCGAGGCAGGGGACGCCATGGAACTCGCGGGCATCGGCGCCGGTTTGGTCGCCTGGGCAGTATCGGTCGCGGTTGCCATATATACGGAGGATTCTCGCCCGCCCTGAACGCCCGGATTCTCCGGACAGGGGAGGCGCAGCCTCCTGCATAGGTTAAACCTGGGTCAGAGGATTACCAAGCGCGAGGATCGGCGTGGGTGCGGACGGCGTGGTTGACCAGCGAATTGGCTTCGCTGTTGTCTTCGCGGGGGACGTGGGTGATGGAAAAATCGAGGGATCGGGCCAGCTTGCGGCAGGTCCAGTTCAGGGAGTAGAGGCGGGGACTCAAGCAGGCATACTCGCCGCTCATTTGCCGCACCACGACCTCGGAATCGGAATAGACGCGCAGCGTCCTGGCTTTCTGCTCATGGGCGTACTGCAGGGCTTCCAGCAGGGCTACGTACTCGGCCACGTTGTTGTCCTGGTGACCGATGCGCTTGGCGATGCGGATCTTGTGCCCTTCGGCGTGCTCGATCACGACCCCAATCCCCGAGGGCCCAGGATTCCCGTGTGACCCACCATCTATATAAGCGACCAGATCCAAGATTCCACCCTCTCGAATCCAAAATGCTTGAGAAGTTTTCTTGCGTGAAGAGATTTGTCTGGTTCGCGCGTGCCGAAAGTGGATCGCTTTCCACAACTTTGTGAAAAACCGGCGAAGAAATGCCTGGAAGACACCTTGACACGCAGTACTGACGCGCCGTTGTACGGTTTGCACATCGGCGGGAGCAGGTGGAAGAAAAAATCTGAGTTGCCTCGAAATCGGAACGGTCATTGCGTGATATCGGGGGGCGCTGCTGGCGTGTATGCCAGCCTCACCTCAGCCTGGG
>DASQGF010000021.1:0-16634 GCA_035632755.1 Terriglobales bacterium | reverse complement strand
CGCTTTCTCGTTCGACTTGCATGTGTTAGGCACGCCGCCAGCGTTGATTCTGAGCCAGGATCAAACTCTCGTTTGAAACCTGATCGCCTGCCCCGAAAGGCAGACGCTGCCGTTCGCCCCGAACAGAGACGGACGGCTATTTTTGTGAGATCGCTCGAACAGAGACCCAAACGTCTCCATCGAAACGGGGTCCCCACCACGCTTGCGCGTGATGAGGTCGTTCAATTTCTCACGACTGGCACGTTCAACCTGTTGTCAAAGACCGTTCCACCTGACGCCTGAGCGGGGCGGTTCAGTCGGAGTGGACCCAATGGCCCACGTCCTCGAAACTCCCGGCACGCACCTCAACGGCTCGTGCTGGGAAACCCTACAACCTTACCGCGAATCGCGGTGCCCGTCAACCCGCGCTCCCGCACTTTTGCGGAGCCCGAATCAAGACTTGCACGCGGCGCTGCGACGCCTCTCTGTGAGGCGGAGCGCATAACGCGGCAGGCTCCCCTCGGCGTGCTGCTCTGCCGAACGGCAAGAGCGCACGACGCCCGAGGGCAAAAATCCTCAAAAAAAGATCGCTTGGAGGTCTTGCGATTGACGCTAAACCCTTCGGGAAGCTTTGTCCCCGAATACAGGCCCCGTGGCCGGGACCGATTTCTTACAGGAGTTATTATATCAGATGTTCAGGGACTTGCAAGGGATGCCGGCAGAACCGGTGGCAACTGAACCATGCCCTACCCTATTGACATCGCCAAGCTCGCCCGCGTCCGCGCCATGATGAAGGAGCGGGGTCTGACCGCGCTGGTCTGCCGCGCGCCCGACAACGTCGTCTATCTCTCAAACTACTGGTGCATGAAGGGCTACGACGCGGTGGTGTTTCCGGCCGAGGGTGAGCCCACGCTGTGCGTGATCGAGCCGCAACAGGCGGACGCCGAACGCAACGCCTGGACGAAGGACATCCGCCTGTTCAAGGGCTATGACGAGCGCGATCCGCGCCCGCCGCAGATGCGCTGCCTTGACCTCGCGCTCGGCGTGCTCACGGACCGCGGCCTCACCGACAAAGTCGGCATCGAGCTGGGCATGGGAACGCAGTCCTGCGACCGCATGGTCGGTGAGCCCACGACGTACACGCAGGGCTACTTCGACGCCTTCAAGTCCGTTGCCGGACAGGTGGTGGACGCGACCCCGTTGCTGGTCGAGGCCCGGGCTATCAAAACCGCGCAAGAGATCGAGCGCATGCGCCTGGCCAACGAACTGGCCGCGCTCGGCATGGAATTCATTGGCGACCGCATCCGTCCCTGCATGAAGGAAAGCGACCTGGCGGCGATGTTCGAGGGCTTCGTCCACGCCCGCGGCATCGGCTACGAAGGCAAGGTGGAGATGGCGCGCGCCTTCACCCTCGTCTGGTCGGGCAAAGGGATTGCGACGTTCACCGCAACTGGTAACCGCCCCATCCAGGAGCACGAGCCCACGCTGTTCGAGATATGGGTCTGCGTTGACGGTTACTGGAACGACCTGACCAAGAACATCTGCCCGGGCGAACTCTCCAGGGAGTACCACCAGCTCCTCGACCTGCTGCTGAAGGTTTTCAACGAAGCGGCGAGCTTCGCCCGCGACGGGGCGCCGCTGCCCGAACTCGACCGCCTTATCCGGCACCGCATTGCCGAGGGCGGATACCCAGGACAGCCGTCTCATCCCGTCTGCCACGGCGTCGGCGCGCGTGCCCACGAGCCGCCCTACGCACACCAGGCGGGCACCGGCACGATCCGCAAGAACATGGTTCTCGCCATCGAGCCAGGCATCTACTGGCCGGGCGGCGGTGGCTTGCGGCTGGAGGACAACTTCCTGATCACCGACACCGGCAACGAAAAGCTCTGCTCTTTTCCCGACGATTTCCGCCTGGCCACGGCGAGCGTGCGAGGTCGCGGCTGATGGCCGTCCCCAGCACGCACGGGGTCCGTCCCGAGCTCGCCGACCGCATCCTGGCCGAGGTGCGCGAGGACGACATCGTCTCCATGGGCTGCGACGTGGTTAACATCCCCAGCGCCACCGAACACCACAGCACGGTGTCGCGCTGGGGCGGCGTGCCCATGACGCGAGCGTGGGTAGCCTCGATGGCCCGCACCATTTCGTGATCTTCGCGGATGGTTGCACCCGGAACCGAGACCACAATCTCGGAATCAATGCCATAATCGGTAAACTGCTTCTTCAGACGCTGTACCAGCGCATCGATCTCTCCACGAGCGTCGGCCATCTCGATCGTCGGCGGAACGCGAATGTCGGACGCGTCAACGCTTTCGCGCCACGGCGTGCCCACGGTGAACTACGGTCCTTCGAGCGGCCCTCGTGACGAACAGGGTGAGAAGGTCGCCATCCAGACACTCGTGGATATCACTAAGGTGTACGCGCTCACCGCGGCCGAACTCTGCGGCGCGCATTGATGAAATGACTCCGACCGAACACGAGATCCAGCGCCGCTACTGCAATCTGCGCGCCGCCATGGCCGCCGAGAACGTGGATGCGCTCCTGGTCTGCGGCAACCAGTACGCTGGCTTCGAAGGCGCCGTGCGCTACGTCTCAGGGTTCGAGATCGTCCACCGCTATGCCTATGTCCTGCTGCCCATGGAAGGCGAGTCTACGCTGCTTTTCCCGCGCGAAGCCCGCTGGATCGGCGACAAGAAGAAACCGTGGGTGCGCGAGCAAGCCTGGGCCGAGGTCCCCGGCCGCTGGGTGCACGAACAGGCGCGCGAGCGCTGCTGGAAGCGGCTCGCCGTCTACGGCCTGGACTTCATTATGGCGGTACGCGACTTCCGCGAGCTTGAGGGCGCGGTCGAACTCGTCCCCTTTGACCTCGAGTTCGACCTGGCGCGCGCGGTCAAGAGCGGGGAAGAGCTGGCCGAGATCCGCGACAGCATGGACATCATCCTCGACGGCTTCTGGGCGATGGTCGAGAACTACCACCCCGGCCGCACCGAGGCGGAGATCATGGCGCCCGCAGTCGAGCGCTTTTTCGCGCGTGGCGCCGGCCCGCGCATGATGAACATCGTCCTTGCCGGCGCTCACGGCGAGGCCGAGGCGCACTTCAAGGTGCCCGGCCGGCGCGTGGTCGCGCCCGACGACCTCATGCTCTACTCGCTGGAGATCACCGGCGCAGAAGGCTATTGGGTCGAGTTTTCGCGGGCACTGATCCAGGGGAGGCCGAGCTCGCGGACGGAAGCCATGAAGCAAGCGTATCCCGAGGCCATCGAAGCTGCGCGCAGGCTGATGCGCGACGGTGAGCTGGCCTCCACCGTGCACCGCGCCATAGCCGAGACGTTCGCGCGCCATGGCTTCGCGCTCGGCCATCTCTCGGGCCACTCCATCGGCCTGACCATGCTGGAGCATCCCGCGATCGGCGCAAACAACGAGATCGTCCTGCGCGAGAACATGGTGCTCTCGCTTCACCCGCAGGTGGTGGATCGCGACGGCCAGGTGTGCCTCTACACGCAGGACACCTACCGCGTCGGCAAGACCGAGGGCGAGAACCTGTGCGATGTGCCCTGGCGGTTTTTTGATGGCAGCGAAAGGAGAGCAATTGGCACTTAGCACTCGGCATTTAGCCGTCGAGACAAGGCGGTGGAAGAAGCGGTTCAGAGGCTAAGCGCTAACTGCCAAGTGCCAACTGCTATGAAGATTTGCATCATCGGCTGCGGCGCGGTCGGCAGCATCTTCGCGGCGCACCTGCGCGGCTGGAGGCCGTCGAGGTCTGGGCTTACGACGTGAACCGCGAGCACGTGGATGCCATCAACCGCGACGGCCTGCGCATTTCCGGCGCTGCCGAGTTCACCGCCCGTCTCAACGCAGCGAGCGATCCCGCCCAGATCCCGCGCTGCGACTACGGCATTGTTGCCACCAAGGCTATACACACGCGTCAAGCCATCGAGCGGGCCGTGCGGATGTTCGACGACCGCGGCGCCGTGTGTTCGGTGCAGAACGGTGTCGGCAACGAGGAGATCATCGCCGAGCATGTGAAATACGTGATCCGCGGCACCACATTTCCTGCCGGACATCTCATCTCCCCCGGTCACGTCGGCTACGACATCAAAGGCGACACATGGATCGGTCCGTTCGAACCCTCGCACACGCCCATGCGAATGGTAGAGGAACTCGCAGGCACGCTCACCCGCTCCGGCATGCACACCATCGCGCTGCCCGACGCCCGCGGCGCCCAGTGGACCAAGCTGATCTTCAACGCCGCCACCAATCCCGTGGGCGCGCTCACCCGCCTCGATCATGGCGCGGCCACGCGCTTCGAGCCCACGGGCGAGCTGTTCAAAGCACTCATCGAAGAAGGCAAGTGTGTCGCGCGGGCGCTGGGCATCGAGCTGCACGACGATCCCTGGGAGCTGGTGATGAAGGGCGCGAGCGCCCCGGGCAGGCACAAGTCGAGTATGCTCCAGGACGTCGAAGCGGGCCGTCTGACGGAAGTGGATTTCATGAACGGCGCTATCGTCCACTGGGGCGAGAAGACGGGTGTTCCCACGCCGCTCAACCGCATGGTGTGGGCGCTGGTCAAAGGACTCGAGCATTCGTGGGTAAAACAGTGAGTTCACCTGTCCCCTTCCGCATCGGCGTCCTGCAGCTCTCCGAGCCGCTGGAGCAGACCGTCCGCATGGCGCAGGCTTGCGACGTGGCCGGGTTCGACATCTTCTGGCTTGCCGAAGCCTACCCCTGGTGGCGCAAGCACGCGATGGAAGCGCGCTCCTCCACCGCCATCACCGCCATCCTCGCGCGCGCGACCCGGCGCATCGCCATCGGCTGGGGCATCATCTCGCCTTACACCCGCCATCCGGTGCAGATCGCCATGGAGGCGCGCGTGCTACAGGAGGCGGCCGGGGACGGCCGCTTTATTCTCGGCTTGGGCGCCTCCAAGATCTTCATGAAAGAGATCGGCGAGGGCGAGAAGGGCAAGGAGGTCGGCCCAGCGGTGGTGATGCACGAGGCCATGGAGATCGTGAAAGCCATGCTCGCTGGTGGAGCGGTCGACTATAGCGGCCGTGCCTTCGAGGCGCATGCACCCGCACTCAAGGACGAAGCTTTCGTCCCACGCACGGCGGTGCCCATGTACATCGCCGCCACCGGGCCTGTTCTTCAGAAAATGGCAGGTGAGATCTCCGACGGCCTGCTCACAGCCTCCATTACTACGCCCGAGTTCGTGAAATATTCGCGCAAGAATATGGAGGAGGGCGCGCGCAAGGCCGGACGCGATCCCTCCTCACTCGATCTCGGGTCGGTGATCGTCGGGTCCATCCACCGCGATTCGCGCAAAGGCAAAGACGGCGCGCGCGAGATGGCGGCCATGTACCTGGCGAACAAAGTGGAGAACATCCGCGGCTCGGCCGACGTGCTGCTCCAGTGCGCCGGCCTGACTTTCGAGGAGTTTCAGCCCATCGCCGATGCGATGGAGCGCGGCGGGCGCAAGGCCGCAGCCCGCGCCGTTACTGATGAAATCCTGGAGAAGGTCCACCCCATCGCCGGCACGCCCAAGGAGTGCATCGCACGCATCGAGAAATATCGGGTCGCCGGTTGCACCAACATCATGCTGGAGATCTGGGGTGGCGACCGCGAGGAGCAGGCACATTTGTTCGGCGAGGCGGTGCTGCCGCACTTCAGGAAACAGTGGGGAAAAAAGTGGTAAGTGGCAAGTGAGTTGTCGCCGGGACCCAGTGCTTCCCACTTTTCACTTTTCACTTTTCATTTTCCCATACGCCTCTTCCCACGAGATCACCGGGTTGCGCAGCACGCCGATCCTTTCGATCTCGCACTCCATCACATCACCCGGCTTCAGATACCAAGCTTTGGGGTCGCCACTGAACGCCGCAACGCCCGAGATGGTGCCGGTCGAGACTACGTCGCCAGCGCTGTAGCCCATTGGCGAATAGTGCGCGATGATCTCGGGGATTGTCACGGACATTTTGCTGGAGTGTGAGCGCTGCCGCGGCTCGCCATTGACGCGCAGCTCCATGGCCAGGTTGTGCGGGTCGGGGATCTCGTCGGCGGTCACGATCCACGGCCCCAGCGGACAGAAGGTGTCGATGCCCTTGCAGAAGCTGAACACGCCGGACTTCATCTCCTGCCGCTGGATGTCGCGTGCGGTGATGTCGTTGAAGATCACATACCCGCCGATGTAGTCCGCCGCTTCCTCCGAGCTGAAATGCTTTCCCGCCTTCTTGATCACGACTGCCAGCTCCAGCTCGTAGTCGAGTTCCTGCGTCAGATGGCTGGGATAGATGACGGGCTCACCGTCGCCGATGATGGCGTCTACGTTCTGGAAAAAGACGATCCACGGCAGCACGGGATGGGAGAAGCCGGCTTTCTGTGCTTCTGCATGATGCTCGCGGAAGTTGCCGGCGGTGTGGAAGAACTTCCTGGGGATGATCGGAGCCTTGAGCGTGACCGCCTGGCGCGCGAAGAAGACCGGTTCGCCCGCGGGGCCCGTGACCGGCGGCTGCTTCTCCATCACATAATGCAATGCTGCTCGTGCCGTGCCCAGGCTGCGACCGCCGCCGGCAAAGAAGGCCTGCATGTCGGGAGGCACGCACACCTCGGCCAGCGGGTGGTACGCCGTCTCGTCTTCCACCTCGCGCAGGTACAGCGCGCAAGCGGCGGTGAGATCGGCGATCTGCGCATCGCTGGCGAGCGCTCCCACGCGCCGGCGCTGGCTGTCGTCCTGGAAGGTGACCAGTCGCATGGATCGGCTTTCGAACGGCTTCGCCGCAGGATGTTAGCGAGACAGCGCGGCATTGTCCAACGGTGCGCCCGCGCGGAAGAGCTGGGCATGATTCCTGAATCTGAGTTTAGGATTCGGAGCTGAAAGTGTACGGGCAGAAACACAAACCACGCTACTACGAGCTAAAACATATGCGGATCAGTCGGTCGTAAAATCGTAACGCTCGATCACCGCAGCCACTCCCGTCTTACCACCATTGATGGCGCCTACCACCCGCACTACCTTGCCCTTACATCGCACCCGAATGTTCTCGCTGAGTGTGATCTCCGCCGGCAGGGTGAGGATTAATTCAACCGGTGTGCCCTCCGCCAGCTTGCCATCGATATAGAAGAATGCGCCGCGTGCGCTTACGTCTCGGGTGAGCGAGGATTCCTCCCAGACCCTGCCGTGCATCGCCTTCACTACAACAGGTAGGCGCAGCGGAAAACGCTGCTCTCCCCGGCGCTCTGCTTGAGCTTGTTCCATAACCGCTCCGTGTGCGTTAGTAGGTGCCGGAAAGCAGCCTGCAGTTGTCCCGTTGAAGATGGCCTCCTGGGCGACTCGTTCCAGACAGTGCAACCAGAGTGCCAACCATTGGGCAGGGTGAGCCAGTCTCGTGCGCCTGTAACTGCCGCAAGTGCTGACACTTAGCTATGGCCAGCCCGCGCTACCCGGACTTGTGGGGGAAAAACTTTGCTCTTTTTATGACGGGTTCCTGCGAAATGTCGCTCCACTCCGCCCTGGGAAGGAAAATTGGTGGGGGAGTTCGCCGTACTCAGGACCCCGGGTGGACGGCATAAACCAGCCATTCGGAAACCGGGCCGCACCCGCGGCCCAAAAAATCCCATGTGTCCCTGCCCCACGCTTTTTCCCGCATGAGGTTGCGCGGTCCCCGAAGCGTGTGGGCGCGGGCTGAACGGCTGGCCTTTGACCGGTTGATTCGGCGCCGTCCACCCTGGGACCCAAGTCTCGGCTGAGGGTGCTCTAGAGCAATTCCGATGCCGGGCGGCTCAGTTTGAGCGGCACCTCGAATAACCTCGCATTTTCAATGACTTTGCCGCATAGCATTATTGCGCTAGCGGCGCGGGCACCCCGCGATTGGTGCAAGCGTTTGCAGAACCGTTGCAGCAATAGTGAGACCGCGAGCACCACACAGGCGGCAGATTGAGCGGTTCTCGGGGTGCGGTCGGCTCCGAGTAGGGTCCAGAGTATAGCTGCAGAGAACCGCGCCGCTTCTGCCGGGCGAGCAAACCCCTTGCTACGCGCCTTCGAGCTCGGAGGCTAACGGAGCGGTGACCGGCTCCTCGTAACGCCGGGCGAAGAGCGCCGCCAACAATCCGCAGGCGGCGGCGAACGACAACCAGAGTCCCGGCACGGCGCGGTTGCCGGTCACGTGAATCAGGTAGGTGCTGATCGCCGGGGTGAAGCCGCCGAAGATCGCTGTGGCCAGGCTATAGGCGAGCGAGAACCCCGTCGTGCGTACTTTCGCGGGCATGAGCTCCGTCAGAAAGACGATCATCGCTCCGTTGTAGCTGCCGTACACGAACGACAGCCAGAGACCCCACGTCAGCAACCTGGAGAACGACGGCGCGCCCACCAGCCACGACATCGCCGGGTATGCTGACACCAGCGCCAGCACGGTGCATGCCAGCAGCAGTGGCCGCCGCCCGATGCGGTCCGAGAGCGCTCCCATCACCGGCAACCAGAACAGGTTCGAAGCGCCCACACAGAGCGTCACGGTGAGATTGTCCACGCTGGCCAGGTGCAGCACCGTGCTGCCGTAGGTCGGCGTGTAGGCGGTGATCAGGTAGAAGGAGACCGTGGTCATCGTGGTCAACATGGTGCCGATGGCCACCACCTGCCAGTTTTCCGCTAATGAGCGCAGGATCTCGCCGCTGCTGGGACGCACCTTGCGCGCCAGGAATGCACTGGTCTCCTTCAGCGAACCGCGCAGCACAAACAACAGCGGGATGATCAGGCAGCCGACCAGCAGTGGCGCTCGCCATCCCCATCGCGCCATCTGCTCCGGCGAAAGCCTGGAATTGAGCACCACTCCCAGCAAGGCCGCGAACATCACCGCCACCTGCTGGCTTCCCGACTGCCAGCTCACGTAGAACCCCTTGTGCCCCGGGGTAGCGATCTCCGACAGGTACACCGACACGCTGCCCAGTTCGGCGCCAGCCGAAAATCCCTGCAGCAGGCGTCCGCATACCACCAGCAGCGGCGCGACAATACCGATGGTCTTGTATCCCGGCACGCACGCGATGGAGAGGATGCCCACCGCCATTAATCCCAGCGTCAGCAACAGGCCGGCACGGCGCCCGTGATGGTCGGTGTAAGCCCCGAGCACGATCGCGCCCAGCGGGCGCATGAGGAACCCGACCCCGAAGGTCATCAGCGACAACATCAGCGACGCGAATTCGCTCCCTGCTGGAAAGAAAGTGCGGGCGATCGCCGAGGCGTAGTAGCCGAACACCATGAAGTCGTACATCTCCAGGAAATTGCCGCTGGAGACGCGCACCACCGCCCAGATCCTCGATCGGCGATCAGAAGAAGCGTCCATTGAGGCGTGGATTATAAGCCTGGATGCGAGGAGACAGTAGAGACGCAGAATCTGCGTCTCTCTGGCCAGGTCGGAAGCGGTGCTCAGGCGGAATTAACGAAACGCGAGGATTGGCGCCCGGGCCCCTCGATGCCATACTGCCGCGTCTTGTACAGCAGGGCTTTGTAGCTGATGTTGAGGATGCGGGCGGCTTCTTTGCGGTTCCAGTTCGTCTGTTCCAGGGTGCGGGTGATGGCTTCGGCTTCGGCCTCATCTTTGAGGCTGCGGACCAGCGACTTCAAACCGCCGTTGGGCGCCTCCTGCGGCTTGAGCGCACTTTTCGGCGTGGCCGAAGTTCTGGGATCGAGTTCGCAGACGACCTGGGTCTCATCGCCCAGGATGAGGTAGCGCTTCACGAAATTCTCCAGCTCGCGGACATTGCCCGGCCAGTTGTACTTCAGGCAAGCGTCCAGCAGCGTGGGGGAGAAGGGAAGAGGTGGGCGTCCGTAGCGTTCGGCGATGCGCGTCATGAAGTGCTTGAGTAGCAGGTACACTTCCTCTTTGCGTTCACGCAACGGCGGGATCTGCAAGGTGAAGGCGTTCAGCCGGTAGTAGAGGTCTTCGCGTAGCTTCTTGGTGGCCAGCGCCTGCTGCACGTCGATGTTGGTGGCGGCCAGGATGCGGACGTCCACGCTGATGGTGGTGCGTCCGCCCAGACGGGAGAAGGTCTGGTCCTGCAGCACGTGCAGCAGCTTGGCCTGGAGCAGCGGCGGCATCTCGCCGATCTCATCCAGCAGGATGGTGCCTTTGTTGCACAGCTCGAACTTGCCGGGCTTGGAGCGGTTGGCGCCGGTGAAGGCCCCGGGCTCGTATCCGAACAGCTCGCTCTCCAGCAGCTCGCCGGGAACGGCGGCGCAGTTGACTTTGAGGAAGGTGCGATGGGCGCGTGCCGACATTTTGTGGATCAACCGGGCTACCACTTCCTTGCCGGTGCCGCTTTCGCCCAGCATCAGCACGGGGACATCCACCTTCGCCACCTGCGCCACCTGCGTCCGGATGCGGCGCATGGCCGCACTGGAGGCCACGAAGTAGGTGTCATCGCCCAGCGGTTCCGCCTCGGCGCAACCATCCTCCAATGTCTGCTGGTTCTGGAAGCAATGGCGCAGCACGGCATCGAGTTCCGTTTTGTTGAAAGGCTTGGTGAGGTAATCCTGGGCGCCCAGGCGGATGGCCTGCACCACCTTGCGCGTGTCGCTCACGCAGGAGAGTATCACCACCTTGAGGTTGGGCCGGACCTCGCGCATCTTTTCCAGTGTCTCCAGGCCGTCCAGGCCGGGCATCAACAGGTCGAGGAGCACCACATTCGGCTGGGGGTCGCGGCGCACCCGCTGCAGCGCGTCTTCACCGCTGGAAGCGGTCTCGACGCGGTGCGCATCCAGTTCTAGCAGGGTACGCATGTAACCCAGCATGCTGGGCTCGTCATCCACCACCAGAATGCTCGTTGCGTTGCTCGCTACCACGGGGGTTCCTCTTTTCAAAACGGGTTCAAGGGAATGAGAAATGAGAACTTCGTCCCCGAACCCGCTTGACTTTCCATCCAGATCCTTCCCCCGTGCGCCTGCACCAGCCGACGCGCGATGGAAAGGCCCAAACCCATGCCCTGGGAATTCTTGTCGTGCGAAGTCTTGGTGAAATCTTCGAAGATCTCCTGCTGGAACTCGGGGGCGATGCCGACGCCGGTGTCGGAGACGGCGATGCGCACGGAGTTGGGCAGCGGCAGCGACTGCTTGCGGCGGTCGCCTGCCATCCGCGCCGGCTTTCCCGCGCGCCGCTCCCACACGTGCGGCTCGGCGTTGAGCCACACCGTGCCCCCGCTGGGGGTGAACTTCAAGGCGTTGTCCAGCAGGTTCGATACGATGTGCTGCACCTTGAAATTGTCGAAGGGGAAGGGCTTCACTTTCTCGTTGGCCAAAAAATACAGCGCCACACCCTGCTGGTGGAAGCGGTGCAACCAGAAACTGCATACCTCCGAGAGGCAAGCGTTCAGGTCCGCCATCTCGAACCGCATGCTGACGTTGCCGGTTTCCAGCGCGCTGTAAGTCAGGAAGTCGTGAATGAACTGCTGCAGGCGCGTGCCGTTGGCGCGCATGTCTTCCAGGATCTGGCGCTGGCGATCGCTGAGCGGTCCCAGCTTGTTGCTCAACAACAGATCGAGATAACCGGCCATGATGGCCAGCGGGGTCTTCAGTTCGTGCGCGGCATGAGCCAGGGCGGTGGTTCGCCGGCGGCTTTCTTCCTGCAAGCGCTCGAAGGACCGCAGCAAGTCCTCGAATTCCTGGCGCTGCGCGTCCCCATCCTTGTCGTCGGACCAGGAAAAAGCGACAGGGTTCCTGAACAGGTCGACAGGTGAAGCTTTCCCGCCTCCTGCCTCCCCACTCTTGTCGGACATAGGCCTGCCTGCGCTCATGATGAGAACGGACGCCGTACAGCTTGTCCCGGGGGATCGGCCCGCAGTCCGGCACGCATGCGTACCGGGAACTCAAAGTGTTTCAGAGTCCTACAGCCGCTTTGCACAAGAGGAAACGCGCACCATCACGCGCCACGCCAGTCTGGTGATCACAGACTCTGAGGGGAGGAGCTTCATGGTACGAAAGGGAACCAAGGTTGTCAAGGAGGAAAATGCAAACAATTTGTCACGGCGCGAGCAAGAGCTTGCGCATCGAGCCCCTGCACAGCCATTTTGTGGTTGCCGAAACGCGCTGGAAACGCTAGACTTACTGGGTAACCTAGGAACAGTCAATCGGAAGTTCTAGTACTTTGGTTTTGGCATTCGGAGTGCGGGGCCCTCACTTTGACAGTCACTCCCAGGAGCGCCAGTGGCCCCACGAAAAGCGTTCGTCGAGCGTCGGCAAAACGAACGCGTACCACTAGCGGTCCCCATCTTTGTCCGTGGCAGAGACTCAGAAGGCAAGGAATTCCTTGAGTTTGCGACTGCCCTCAACATCAGCGCCGGGGGGGCCCTGTTGGCGACTCGCCGCTACTTGCCCCGCCTCACCACCATAGCTCTCGAGGTCCCTTCCGCTCCCCTTCCCCGCACCGCCGATCTGCCCCGCGCTGTGCGCCGCCTGCGTGCCCGCTTGCTGCGGGTAATGGTCGTGGATGGTTACCAATTGTGGGGACTCAGGTTCAGTAGCCCGCTGATCCCCAAGAAGAGTGGACGGAAACTGCATTCCCTCCGGTGAAAGAGTTTTCCCATCACCTCTCGCCTGTCTCCGTCAACCAGATCTGGCCACTCCCGTAAATCACCCAGCCCTCTCCAACAACGGACTTCGATATAGCTGAAAACAAAACATTATCGTGGAAACCTCGATCATGGCTCCAACTGCCTTGTTTGGTGCTCAGAGTGCAACCACCGACGTTGAGGTAACAGTCTCCCCCCTTGAATTCTCACAATGAGATAACTGTGGCTGCGCTGCAGACGGGGGCACACATGATCAATGGCTTACCACCCGATGAAGTGATTTTCGGCCAATCGGAGGCGATGCGGGCTATCCGGCAGCGAGTGGAAAAGCTCGCCGGAGCCAATATTCCCGTCCTCATCCAGGGAGAGAGCGGGACGGGCAAGGAATTGATTGCGCGCCTCATTCACCTGTATTCGCCGTGGGCCTCCGGGCCGCTGGTGAAGGTGAACTGTCCCGCCATTCCCGGCACATTGCTGGAGAGCGAGCTGTTCGGTTACGAAAAGGGCGCGTTCACCGGTGCCAACGGCACCAAGCCCGGCCGGGTGGAAATGGCCCATCGCGGCACGCTTTTCCTCGATGAGATCTCGGAACTAGAGCCCGGCCTGCAGGCCAAGCTCCTGCAACTTCTACAAGACGGCCAGTTCTGCCGCATCGGCGCCCAGGAGGACAAGAAGGTCGAGGTGCGCGTGGTGTGCGCCACCAACCGCGAGCTCGAACATGAAATCGAGACCGGCAGTTTCCGCGCCGACCTGTTCTACCGCATCAACGTGGTCAATATTCGCCTGCCGCGCCTGCGCGACCGCAGCCACGATATCCCCAGCCTGGTGAGCTATTTCCTCGGGTACTACAACGAGAAGTACAATTGCCGCGCGCAGATGCCTTCCAACCACACCATGTCCCTGCTGGAGCGCTATCACTGGCCCGGCAACATCCGCGAACTGGAGAACCTGATCAAGCGTTACGTGATCCTGGGATCGGAGGAAACCATCACTAGCGAGTTGCTGGCGCATCGCGAGGAGCACTTCGATCCAGAGATTCCGTCCACCGATGCGCCTATCGCGCTGAAGAAGGTCACGCGCCAGGCCGTGCGCGAACTGGAGCGGAGGATCATCTTCAAGGTCCTGCAGGCCAACAACTGGAATCGCAAGAAAGCGGCTCGCTCGCTGAGCATCAGCTACCGCGCTTTGCTCTACAAGATCCGCGAGGCGGGTCTGGGCAGTATGGGGAGTTCGGTGAACACCAACTCGCCCGCTTCGGCAGACTGAAAGTGGGCTGGCCTGTACGCTGGACAGGCCACGTTCAGCGCTTGGCGCAACCATACCAGGACCAACCCGCGCGGGGAAGTTGGCGGAGGTCCGGGCTTCAACCAGAGTCGCTGGAAGAGGCCACTTCCAGCCTGTATCAGGCATCAACCTTTCCCGGGACCGACGGGTGCGGTACCCGCTCACGAGCCTGTGGGTTACCTGCCCTACGTACGTACTCCCGGCTGCCTTAAGGGAACATCCATAGATGTTTCGGGCCGGCGAATGTAGTCCAAGTGCCACCACCCTCATCGGGAGAGCGCGGGTAGCTCGTCGACAGAGCCAAGCCGTGCTCGGCCCAAGGGTCGAAGTCCCGTTCCTTCGCCATGCCAGGTGAAACCGAGGAAAAACATTTCTCCTGTGGAAACATTGCGAACCGAGGATGGGTCTCATTTTGATATCTCTTTTACTATCTGTCTATTACATGCGCTAAATAGGCTCGACGTCTTCTGTCCAACATGCTTTTGTAGGACAAAAAGAGAAAAGTTTTTTACTTGGCGACCTCCAGAAGGTGTCAGTCCTGATGGGCCTCTGGACGCCTAACTGCCTGGAATCATTGCTCATATGGGTGTTATCCACCCAGGATTCCTGCCCCATCCAGTTGGCAGCGCCCGTGCTGTAGCCAGCGCATCTCCCCCGACTGGAAGAGTCGTCGCGACCTTCTGCGAGGCCTATGCTTACTACAAGTCTCCCCGATGCAGCCAGCGAAGGCGAAAACCTCGCTTCGTCCAATGGCGCCCATTTATTCGTGTCCGCCGTGAGCGCGGCTATGCGGCAAGTCGAGCGGACGGTGAGTGACATTGCCGCGACCGACCTCCCGGTGTTGATCACGGGGGAATGTGGTACCGGGAAAGGCGCACTGGCATTGCGCATTCACCAGTTGTCGAAGCGGACGCAGGAGGCGTTCGTAAGGATGAATTGCGCCGCCTTTACCCCGAGGCTATTCCAAGAGCGGGGGATCGACGACAACTGGAGCAACTGGCCAGGAACCGGCACGTTATTCCTGGATGAGATCGCGGACTTGGAAATCTCGTGCCAACGGAAACTGCTGAACGCAATGCCCGACGGCGATACCGGGGGACCGAAACCTGAGGCAAGAGTCCGCGTTATCGCCGCCACAAGAGGCAATCTCCAAAAGGAGGTGCATGATGGGCACTTTCGCGAGGATCTGTATTATCGCATCAGCGGCATCTGTCTGCGCCTGCCCTTGCTGCGCCAGCGCAAGGAAGACATCCCGGCCTTGACCGACTTTTTCCTCTCCAAGTACGCAACGCTGCTGGGAAAAGACAAACCGCAATTGAGTTCGCGCGCCATATCCAGATTCTTCGAATACGCTTGGCCGGGGAACGTCCGCGAACTGGAGTACACGGTGCAGAAAATCGTAGCGCTCGGGGATGAAAGCCTTGCATTGGAAGGTCTTTCTAGTGCCTACGCGCCTGCTCCAAAGAGTGCGGTGCGTGATGGCCTCTCGCTGAAACAGGCAGCACGCGCGGCGTCGCGGCAGGCGGAGCGGGAGTTGATCCTCAAGGTGCTGGCGCGGACTCGCTGGAACCGCAAGTTGGCCGCCCGCCAACTGCAGATTAGTTACAAGGCATTGCTCTACAAACTTAAACAGATCGGAGTCGATTCGGCCGAGTCGGAGTGAGGAGAACACAATGCAGTCGAAAACACTAGTCATACTGGCCCTGATGGTTTTGCTGGCATTACCAGCCGGAGCGCAGGACGCGACCGGCAAAGCCAAGGACAAGAAAGATGCCCCGGCCGTGGCATCGGCCACCAATCCAAGAGTCGCGACACCACTGCCGGCTTCGGCCACTGATGATCCAGACTATGAGATCGGGCCGGGGGACATGCTCAATATCAGTGTGTGGAAGGAAGCCGAGCTCTCCGGGACGGTCCCCGTGCGCCCGGACGGTAAGGTCTCGCTGCCCCTGTTAAGTGACGTGCCGGCTGCGGGCACTACGCCCACCAAGCTGGCCACGACCATCGCCGAACGCTTGCGACAGTACTTGACCGACCCGCGGGTCACGGTAATCGTGACGGCAGCCAACAGTCGGCGGATCTATCTCATCGGTGAGGTCGTCCGGCCTGGCGCCATCCCGATGTTGCCCAACATGACGGTGTTACAGGCGCTTTCGACCAGCGGTGGGTTCTCACAGTTCGCTAACGTAAAAAAGATGTATGTGCTGCGTATGGAGAACGGCAAGCAGGTCAAGATACCGGTCAACTACAAGGCAGCGATTAGCGGGCAGGCGCCGGACCAGAACATAGCTTTGAAATCAGGCGACACGATCGTCATCCCGTAAGAGGCCAAGCATGTCAACCACCATGGAGAAACTCGGAGTCGCGCTGATCACACTAGGCCTGAGCTTGGGTCTGGTGGCGCAGGAGACGGAGCCAGAGTTGGAGCGAGCGGCGCCTCCGGTGGCGGGCTTCACCGCTGAGGACAGCCGTCCGCCAGCGGAGGAAGCCGTTCCTGACACGCGTCCGGTGACTGGAGCTCTTCCCCTCACACTCGGAACCTTCGGCACAGAACGGAGTTTTCTGGCCCCCAGCTTCCGGTTTTCTCAAACGGTGGACAGCAATCCGGGCCTTGCCAGCGGACAGTCGGAAATGGTTGCGGTAACCAACCTGAGTGCGAATGCAGTGTTGCAGAGGATCTGGAGACGGAGCCAGTTCTCGCTGAACTACACCAGTGGTGGATCCATCTACGCAGGCCATTCTGATTTGAACAGCATTTTCCAGGGAGCGCAGATTCAACAAACATTTCAGTCCCAGCGTTGGGCGCTGACGGTCGCTGATAGCCTGAC
>DASQGF010000020.1:0-4526 GCA_035632755.1 Terriglobales bacterium | reverse complement strand
CATGACCAAGGAAGCCTTCTTCCGCTCCATCCTCCGTAACGCCGAGAGCGACCCGCGGCGTGTGCTGGTGGTCGGCGACCGGCCGTCGAGCGAGATCAGGGCAGGGAAGGCGCTCGGCATGCACACCGTCCGCCTGCGGGGCGGGGAATTCGCTCGCCTCCGCCCCAAAGGCCCGGAAGAGCTGGCCGATTTCGAGATCAGCAAGATCGACGCGGTGCTGAAGTTGCCGTTTAGTTTCGGGAAATCTTGATTGTCATCCTGAGTGCTGTCCCGTAGGGACGAGCGTGAGGACCTGCTGTTGACCCGCCGCGAGAGCGGGGCGTAAGCCCTGCGGTGCCTGGGGACGCCCTTCTCCGCACTGCGCTATACTGGGCCAGGATGACAAACCAGAAGACTTTCTATCTCGAGACCTTCGGCTGCCAGATGAATGTCCACGACTCGGAGAAAGTCGTGGGCACGCTCATCTCCCAGGGGTACCGCCAGGTCGAGAGCGTCGAGGAAGCAGGCCTGGTCCTCTACAATACCTGCTCCATCCGCGACAAAGCGGAGCAGAAGGTCTTCCACCGCCTGGCCGATTTCCGCAAGCTGGAGCGCCAGGGCAAGAAGTTCGGCGTGCTCGGCTGCGTGGCGCAGCAGGAAGGTGAAAAAATCTTCGAGCGCGCGCCGCATGTCTCGCTGGTGTGTGGCTCGGCTTCCTACCGCAACCTGCCCGGGATGCTGGTCGAACTCGAAGCAGGGAAGCGCGCCACCGGACTTGACGACCGCCAGACCACCGAGACCTTCGAGACCGAATTCACCGCCAGCAGCAATCCCCATCGCGGCTACATCACCATCACCGAGGGCTGTGACAAGTTCTGCGCCTACTGCGTGGTTCCCTACACGCGCGGCCGCGAGCGCAGCCGGACCTCGGACGCCATCCTCGCCGAAGCCCGCCAGATGGCCGGCTCCGGCTACACCGAGGTCCAGCTTCTCGGCCAGAACGTCAACTCCTACCGCGATCCGCTCCGTAAGAAGACTTTCTCCGAGCTTCTGGCGGCGGTGGGCGAACTCGCGGGCCTGAAGCGGGTGCGTTTCACCACCTCGCATCCCATCGACTTCACGCCTGACATCGTGGACGCCATCGACGCCGTGCCTGCGCTCTGCGATCATGTCCACCTGCCCGTTCAGAGCGGCTCGACGCGCGTGCTTGAGGCCATGCAGCGCGAGTACACCCGCGAGGATTACCTGCAGCGCATCGCCTGGATCAAGGCGGCACGGCGCGAGATTTCCATAACTACCGACATCATCGTCGGCTTCCCAGGGGAGACCGAGGCCGAATTCGCGGAGACGCTCGCGCTGCTCGACGAGGTCGGCTACGACGGCACTTTTTCCTTCAAGTACTCGCCGCGGCCGAATACTCCCGCGCAGACCATGGCGGACAGCATCTCGAATGACGAAAAAGCGCGCCGCCTTTCAGTGCTCCAAGAGCATCAAAAAGAGATACAGAAGCGCTTGAGCGCACGTCATGTAGGACAAACACTTGAAGTGATGGTTGAGGGAAAGAACGCAGCTCGCGGACAGCTCATCGGCCGCACTTCGCAGAACAAGACGCTGAACTTCACCACCGTCGCCGGTAACACTGTGCCGGAGCCCGGTAGTTACGTTCGAGTGCACGTCAGCGCAAGCTTTCCTAACAGTTTGCTGGGCGAAATGGTAGGCTAGGCCGCAAGAGCCGGGGTCCCCAGCAAACCCGGTTTTGGTTTGCTGGGGTGGTAAAAGGGAGGGACCATGCCGGAAGTCGAGATGAAGATCAGGGGACTGATGATGGATCCGGTCACCAACATGCCCATCGTCATCCTGAAGGACGCCAACGGCGACTCGGTCCTGCCCATCTGGGTCGGCATCTACGAGGCCAACGCCATCGCCCTGGAGATCGAAAAGGTCTCCACCCCGCGGCCCATGACCCACGACATCATCAAGAACCTGCTTACCGGGCTCGACACCCGCGTGCACAAGGTGGTGGTGAACGAACTGCGCGAGGACACCTTCTACGCCGTCATCTGGCTGGAGCGCGACGGGCACATCATCAGCGTGGATTCGCGCCCCTCGGACGCACTCGCCATCGCCCTTCGCCTGGATTGCCCCATCTTCGTCGAGGACGAGGTGCTGAAGTCCTCCAAGCAGGCCAGCGCGGTCTCCGACCGCGTCAGCAGCGACGAACTGCGCAAGTGGCTGGAAGGGCTAAATGACGAGGACCTCGGCAGGTACAAGATGTGACCTGATTGGGTGATTGGGTAAGTTGGTAATTGGGTAAATTAGGCGGGCTCAGGACTCCCGGTTTTCAATTTACCCAATTACCAAATTACCCACTTACCAAATGCCCGATTCGGCCTCTCAGCTCCAGCGTCTCTACCTCTCCGGCTTCGACCTCCAGACCTTCGACCGCTTTCCGCGCGCCGTGGGCGTCGTCCGCGACAACTGCATCGCGCTGCTCGAGGCCACGCCCGAGGGATTGAGGTTGATCGGCACGCCCGGCTGGCGCATGGGCGAAGCCATCGGGGTGCTGGTCGAGCAGGGCGGGCGGCAGGTCTTCCAGTACAAGTCAGAGACGGTCGAAGCCACGCCCGAACGGTTGGAGATGCTGCGGCGGTTTCGGGGTGACCTCGACCGCCTCCTTTCCGCAACCGCATAAAGACTCCTTGACTTCGCTTTTTGTTTGCCGCATTATTCGCACATGAACGATCTCGAGAATGAAATACTCAAGGAGCCCGCCGTGTACGTTTACGAGGTCCATTGCGCATCCTGTCAGCGTGCCTACCACTTTGATTGCACCAAAGTTCCCGTCAAGAAAGGCTCACATTCATTTGTTTGCAAAAGAGGGCACGTCACTCGCGCAAAGGTTGAAGGCTTACGCATGGGCGTCATGCAAGAGCGTGAGGTGGCCCACGAGTGATCGGAATATGGCGAGCCCAAGCCCTGTACAACTGCCACGTGGCATCTCCAGTTCCTGGAAGCGCCTAGCCCTGCGCTGCGTCTTCTTCGGCGCCGGCTTTGGGGTCATGCTTTGCCTGATTGCGGGATTCGCCTGGTGGTATCAGTCGCGCCCGCGAGCATGGAATCAGAGCGCAATTACTGCAAGATTTGATTCCCTAGAAGTGACAACGAACCCGAGCGGGCCGAGCTACGAGGCCGAGTTTCTCTACGTTCTCGAAAACAACACCAGCTCCAACTACACGCTTAGACCGTCTGACCTGGTGGTCATGGGTAAGCAGCCCGGAGATGTGCTCTCCAAAGAATTCGGCCACTATCAGGCTTCCGACGTGAGCATCACAGGACCGAGTTTCATTCCGTCCCGAGGCAAGGCCAAAATCACCGTCCGCGTTTCCTACCAGTACCCCGATGATTTCACCACGACCGACAAGGCGAGTGGCGAAAAACTGACCCAAACCTTCAACCGTAGGCTAAAAGAGATCAACGGATTGGTCATTTTCGACGAGGCCAAACATTACCGCATCGACCTACCTGAAGGCTGGTCGAACTCGCCCGCGGTGAAGGGAAAGTAGAAGCGAAACCCAGGCAGCGTTCTACCGGGGAGGACGACTTCTGTGTTTGATAGCTGGCCCGCTCGCTGCTGCGCTGCTTTAGGAACTTGTTTACATAATACTTCTTATCGGACATTGTACGAAAGGCAGCGACCCGATCACCCGGTTCCCAGCACCACCTTTGGATGGAACAGCGTCCCCGCCACCCTGCTGGCGATACACACCAGCTCCGCCTGGCCGGCGAAGACCTTCACCAGCGGCGCGCGGGACATCTCCGGCAGGTTCACGGCCATGCCGTTGCGGATGCGGGCCAGGCTCTCTTCCGGCGCCGTGACGGAGGGAAACTCCGGCAGAATCCGTCGCGGATGAACGAACAGGCTCTGGACGTCCTCTGCCGCCACGAGTTCATCGAGCGTGTGCGCGTCCTCCAGGCCGAACTCCCCGACCCGGGTCCGCCGCAGGGTCGCGAGGTGGGCGCCAACGCCCAGGAGCTGTCCCAGGTCGTGCGCCACCGACCTCAGATAAGTCCCAGACGCCACTCGCGCCCGGAACGCGGCCCGGTCGCCGTCGAGGCTCAGAATCTCGAATTCCCTGATCTCCACCTGGATGGGCTTGAGTTCCACGTCTTTCTTCTTGCGTGCCAGCTTGTAGGCCGGCACGCCCGCAATCTTCTTGGCGGAAAACGGCGGAGGCGTCTGCTGGATGCTGCCGCGGAAGCCCGCCGCGACCGCGCGTACCTGGTCGAGGGTGATTCCGACCGGCTGCGGCGGCCCCGTGGGCTCGCCTTCGGCGTCATAGGTGTCGGTGGAGAAGCCGAAGCGGATCTCGCCTTCATAGCTCTTTTCCGACGCCAGGTAGAACTGGGCGAGGCGCGTCATGCGCCCCAGCACCAGAGGCAGCACTCCGGTGGCCATGGGGTCGAGCGTGCCCAGGTGTCCGACGGCGCGCTCATTGGCCAGGCGCCGCACCCGTGCCACCACGTCGTGCGAGGTCATGCCTGCGGGC
>DASQGF010000019.1:0-12778 GCA_035632755.1 Terriglobales bacterium | reverse complement strand
TTCTGCACCCTGACAGCGGTGGTCTTCGCGGTCTTGAATTTTCGCAGTGAGCTCAGCACCAAGTTCCTTACGCCGGCGTCTGGTGGGTGGAGCACGAGGGGTGGCTGCGCGCGCAACGTGTGCTCGCGGGCGGTCCGGGAGAGAAGGCGGGCATCAAGCAAGGCGACGAACTGGTCGCCATCAACAACCAGACCATCAATACTGTCCCGCAGTTGACGGCGCGCATCTTCCGGGTGGGGGTCTGGACCAGCGCCACCTACTCGTTGGTGCGCAACGAAGTCCCGCTCAACGTCCCTATCATCCTGGTGCCGGCGGACAAGTCGCTGTATGTCGGCCTCCGGCTGATCGCCCTCATCTACCTGGGCATCGGCATTTATGTTCTGCTGCGGCGCTGGAGCGCGCCTAAATCCACGCACTTCTACGTCTTCTGCCTGGTCTCGTTCGTCTTCTACTCGTTCCACTACGTCGGGAACTGGAGCACGTTCGATCAGGCCATCTATTGGGCCAACGTGGTGGCCTGGCTCATGCAGCCGGCGCTGTTCCTGCACTTCGCGCTGACTTTCCCGGAGCCCAAAGAGTTCGTCCGCAAGCGCCGCTGGGTAGTGCCGCTGGTGTACCTGCCCGGGTTGCTGTTGCTGACGTTCCATATATGGGTGCTGAGGACGCGCGCCGCCACCGAACTGCTGCGCTGGAACCTGGACCGGGTGGAGATGTTCTATCTGGCCACGCTGTTCGCGGTGGCCGCGGTGGTGTTCTGGAGCACTTACCAGCGGGCGCACACGCCCATCCTGCGGCAGCAGCTCAAATGGGTGACCCGCGGCACCATTCTGGCCATCACCCCGTTCACCCTGTTTTACGTGGTGCCATTCCTGGCCGGAGCGCTGCCCAGCACGCTGATGACGGTTTCCGCCTTCTCGCTGGTGTTCCTGCCGCTGACCTTCGGCTACGCCATCGTCCGCTACCGGCTGATGGACGTGGACATCATCTTCAAGCGCGGCATGGCCTACACCTTGGCGGCGGCCGCCATCCTGGGCCTCTACTTCGGCGCCGTCGGCGTGGCGGCCGAGATCGCACGCACTCGCATGCCCGGCGCCGGTCCCGCCGGCCTGGTGGTGGCCATGATCGTGGCTGCCCTCCTGTTCGAGCCCATGAAGAACTGGATTCAGGAGCGCCTCGACCGCGTTTTCTATCGCAAGCGTTACGACTACCGGCGCACCCTGATCGAGTTCGGCCGCGACCTGAGTTCCGAGACCGACCTGGATAAGATGCTCAGCTCAGTGACCGACCGCCTGGCGCGCACCCTGCTGGTGGACCGCATCGCCGTCTTCCTCGCGGGCCCGGAGCAGGGGGAGCATTTCAGCCTGGCCAAGTTGTTCGGCATCTCTGACACCGGCACGCTCGATCTGGGCTTTCTCGAGCGGGAGACCTTCGAGGCCGGACACCTGTTCTACGAGAACACGCACCAGGCGCTGCGCGAGTCCCCGGCGGCGCAGCAGGCCATCGCCCGTCTCGACCTGAACTACTACATCCCCTGCACCGTGCAGCAGCGCACCATTGCCGTGCTCGGACTGGGTAAGACGATCGAGGGCGACTTCCTCTCCAGCGAAGACGTCGAGTTGCTGCAGACACTGGCCGGCTACATCGGCATCGCCATCCAGAACGCCCGCCTCTACGCCTCGCTGGAACAGAAGGTGGTGCAGTACGAGCGCCTCAAGGACTTCAACGAGAACATCGTGGAATCCATCAGCGTGGGCGTGCTGGCGGTGGACCTGGATGATCGCATCGAGTCGTGGAACTCGCAGATGGAGGTGATGTACGCCAAGCCGCGCTCGGAAGTGCTGGGGCGCGTGCTCAGCCAGATCTTGCCGGCATCGTTCGTGGAGAACTTCTACCGCGTGCGGCAGACCGCCGGCATCCACAACCTCTACAAGTTTCGCCTGGAGACGCCTGCCGGCGACGCCCGCATCACCAACATCGCCATCGCCCCGCTGGTGACGCGCCGCTTCCACGTGATCGGACGGCTGATCATCGTCGACGACATCACCGAGCGGGTGGCGCTGGAAGCGCAACTGTCGCAGGCCGACAAGATGTCGTCCATCGGCCTGCTGGCCGCCGGCGTGGCCCACGAGGTCAATACCCCGCTGGCCGTGATCTCCTCTTACGCGCAGATGCTGGCCAAGCAGCTCACCGGCGATGAGAAGAAGTCGGCGCTGATGGAGAAGATCACGCGCCAGACCTTCCGTGCCTCCGAGATCGTCAACAACCTGCTGAACTTTTCGCGCACCAGCGGCAGCGAGTTCGGCGCCATCGACATCAACAAGGTGATCCACGACACGCTCACCCTGCTCGAGCACCAGTTCAAGACCGCGCGCATCGAAGTGAAGCAGGACTTTACCGCCGGGTTGCCGCCCATCCAGGGCAATGCCGGCCGCCTGCAGCAGGTCTTCCTGAACCTGTTCCTGAACGCGAAGGACGCCATGTCCACGGGAGGCAAGCTGACGGTTGCGACCGCCAACGGCGCCGGCGTGAGCGTGTCCGTCTCGGACACCGGCTCCGGCATCGCGCCCGAGCACATCAACCGTATCTACGATCCTTTCTTCACCACCAAGGTGTCGCCGCGGGAAGGCCAGAACCGCGGCACCGGACTGGGATTGTCGGTGACCTACGGCATCATCCAGGAACACGCCGGCAAGATCCGCGTGGAGAGCCAGCCCGGCGCCGGCACCACTTTCCACCTGGAGTTTCCCCGAGTGAGGAGGGCGGTCAGCGCGTGAGAGTGAATCGTTTGTGGCCGAAGGAGACTGGAAGGTTTTCTCGGGAGGGCACGGCTTCAGCCGTGCCGCTCGCGACGCTTTTATTTGTCATCCCGAGCAGCGCGAGAGAGCGGCGCGACCGAGCGCGTCGCGAGGGATCTGCAGTTTTCGTAGACCTGGCACAACTGCAGATCCCTCACTCGCGCTCCCTCACTCCGTTCACTCGCGCTTCGTTCGGGATGACAACTCCTTGGAGTGGTTTGCGGCACGGCTGAAGCCGTGCCCTCCCGCTTTTTTATGAGGCATTAGTCATGGCTGAAATGGCAGTGCTCCGACGCCCAACCGCAAGTCAGGAAGGCGTAGCCCCGGCGTCGATCCTGATCGTCGACGACGAATCCGAAATCCGCGAGTCGCTCCAGACCCTGCTCGAACTTGAGGGTTACCGCGTCGATGCCGCCGGGAGCGGCGAGGACGGCCTGGCGCTCATTGCCGGCCAGCCCTACGACCTGGTGCTGCTCGACCTGGCGCTCCCCGGCAAGAACGGCATCGAGCTGCTGGCCGAGGTCCGCGAGCGCGACCCGCAGCTCGCCGTCATCATGATCACCGCCTACGGCACGGTGGAGAATGCGGTCAATGCCATGCAGGGCGGCGCCGTCAACTTCATCCAAAAGCCCTGGGACAACGAGAAGCTGCTGGCCGACGTGCGCGCCGCCATCGCCCACCGCAGGGTCGAGGAAGAGAACATCCAGCTCAAGCGCGCCCTCAAGCAGCGCTACAACTTCCAGAACATCGTGGGCAAGAGCGAGCCCATGCTGCGCATCCTCGACCTGGTGGGCCAGGTGGCGCCCAGCCGCTCCACCATCCTCATTCAGGGCGAGAGCGGCACCGGCAAGGAGCTGATCGCCAAAGCCATCCACATGAACTCCCCGCGCAAGGACCGGCCCTTTGTGCCGGTCAATGCCGGCTCCATGCCCACCGATCTGCTGGAATCCACGCTCTTCGGCCACGTCAAGGGCGCCTTCACCAGCGCCGTCGCCTCCAAGAAAGGACTGTTCGAGGTCGCCGACCGCGGCACCCTCTTCCTCGACGAGATCGGCACCATGAGCCTGGATACCCAGGCCAAGATCCTGCGCGTCCTCCACGACCGCAAGTTCATGCACCTGGGCGGCGTGCACGAGATCCAGGTGGACGTGCGCGTCATCGCCGCTACCAACGTGGACCTCAAGAAGCTGGTGCAGGAAGGCCGCTTCCGCGAGGACCTGTTCTATCGCCTGAATGTCATCACCATCGAACTGCCGCCGCTGCGCAACCGCCGCGAGGACATCCCGCTGCTGGTCGAGCATTTCCTCCGCAAGTTCTGCGCCGAGAACGGCACGCCGCCCAAGCAGGTCTCGACCGACGCCCTGCGCCCGCTCGTGGACTACGACTGGCCCGGCAACGTGCGCGAGCTGGAGAACGTGGTGGAGCGCGCGGTGGTGCTCTCTTCGGGCCCGGCCATCGGGGCCGACCTGCTGCCGCCCAGCATCGCCGGACGCGATGCCGCTGCCCGCGTCTTCGATTCCAGCCCCGACGCCAGCCTGTTCGACATCGTCGAGGACTGCGAGCGCCGCATCATCGTCAACATGCTGGAACGCAGCAACTGGAACCAGACCGAGGCCGCCGAGCGCTTCCACATCCCGCTCTCCACGCTCAATCAGAAGATCAAGCGCCTCAACATTGAGATCAAGCGCAAGAACGGGAAGTAAGCGGCGGAAGCACCGGACAAATACGGCGAGGCGGGACCTGTGGCGATCAATGCCATACTGCCATTGCATTGGGACTTCAAGCAAGCACGCCGCTGGATAGAATCCACGCCCTGCGTCGAAACGTATGGTGAAGATTCGATCCCAGCAGGGGAGCAGGTTTAGCTTGCCACCCGCCCAGCGCCTCTCCAAAGAGCGGAGAGACAGGGGCGAACACCCTGTGTTATGAAGGTAAGATGCGAAAGGCTGGCCTAGTCCCCTGATCGTTTGACTGGCGAGAGCGGGAATATGTCGTACAAACAGACGCCGTCGGCTAAGAGTTCTCAATCCATGCAGAGCCATTCTAAGTCCTGGGCCAGCCCCCGACGATGAGCTATGTGGACTTTTATAGATGAATCAGGTTCATTTTCGTGGGGCAACAAAGGCAAATCCCTTTTCTGCAGCGTCACTGTTCCGCACGCTGAGCTGCCACATTTGGAAAAGCGTTTCATCGACTGGAAACGAACTGTCATCGGACATAGTAGACAGGAGTTAAAGGGTCAAGAACTTACCGCAAATCAGTTGTACTCGTTCTCACACAAAGTATTGCCAATGGTAGAGCGTGATATTCACCTTACACTGGTTGGTGGGGACACAAGTCTGACGGCTGAATCCTACCTCGAAAAGCTACGGGAACAAGCGGCGGAGCTGTTCCGGTTGTCTTCAGAATTGTGTGCTAAACACAAGAACCATAAGTTGACAGAGACTTATCGGCAGCTAAGCGGCTGGATCAGAAACCGCAGCACGTCAAACGTGCTGTGGATAATCGTTCTCCAGCAAGCGATCTTTGACACTCTTCAACACGCGATTGTCCGCTTCGCTGAGCCTGAGTACAGCCGTGAATTTGAGGAGATCGAGATCGCAATTGACCGGAGCTTCATACGTAGGGACGAGCATCTTGTGTTCTGGAAGGAGTGGCTGCGTAACGATTTGATGAAATCAAGTCGTATAGGCACCATCATGACCATAAAAGAGTGGCCACCCGATCACCCTTTCAAAAGGAAGTACAGGATCCACAAAGGGTTATTCGATTACAACGATCTCTTCCACAAGCACACAGACTTCCACGACTCGAGGTCAATGGTCGGTTTACAGGTCGCAGACATCTGCGCGAACATCTTTTATCGGTACTTCCGGAACGACTCGGACATCCGCGCGTTTGACGTGTTACGGCCAAGAATAGTGGGCAAGGACGGTTCGGTGATCCATATCGTATCTGTCGATGACACCAGTCTTCACAAGGACGACCTATCAAATCACGTTTCCGAATTCGACCTGGAAGAGTGGAAACGTCTGGCCGATGAGAGGGCCAGAACATCAAGGCAACCATGATTAGGCCGGTGGCGATTTCCGTGCTGATCCTCGGCGTCGGATTGGTTCGTGCGGCTGTCTAGCGATAGCGTAGAACCCCCGGGTGCCCAAACGTGAGTGCACGTCTGGGATTTTACCGGGCTGGAGTCGGACAGCGAGGCAGCTTTGTATTGGTTATCGTGCCAGATACGACGATCCGCAGATCGCAAGATTCGGAACTCCTTGACATCAAGCTCAAGCGGATATATCCTATCTGCGTATGTTATCTACAAGATAACATAGTTCGAGCTCACGCTCTTTGACAATCGACGCCAAAACAGCGAAAAACGCCACCTAAGTCCTTTGAGAATCGGATTTTGCGGGTAAGTCCTTTGTTTCATCGGTTCGCAATCGGTTCTCATCGGATCGCCCCCTGTAAGCTGATGATTCTATTAGACCCCGGGGAGGGGGGTGCGGTTGTCGTCCCAGTAAACATGGGCATCGCTCCCGCAAGGCGGGAGCGCCTGGCCTTGGACTATTCGTGGCGAGCAAAACGGGAAGGCACGGCTTTTAGCCGTGCCGTAATCAGGACGCCCTCCCACATCCCGCTCTTCCAGCCTAAACCAGAAGACCAAGCGCCTCAACATCGAGATCAAACGCAAGAACCGGGAGTAGGGGTGGTCCTCCGGCGACTGGCGGCGTGGGTTCTGATGTAAACTGCACTTTCTCCCATGAAGTTCCGCGTGGTCCTTGCATCCTTTGTCGTGCTCCTCTCACTCTGGCCAGCCGCCGCGGGCGAGGCTGTCCCCAAGGGCGACGTTCTACTTGCCACCATGCAGCAGGAACTGGAGCGAGCGACCGCGGCCCTGTCCCAGGCCGATCCCAAGCCGTATTTCGTCAGCTATTCCGCCTTCGACCAGGAGCAGTTTGCCATCGTCGCCGTACACGGTGCGCTGATCACCTCCGTATCGCTCCACCGCCGGATGGGAAATGTCAGCATGCGCATCGGCAGCACTGCCCTCGACAACACCCACGGCGCGCACCGCGGCTCCGGATTGAGTTCGGAAGCGCTGCCGCTGGGAAACGATCAGAACGCCATCGCGCGCACGCTGTGGCGTCTCACCGACCGCGAGTACCACCGCGCTGCCGAAGCCTATCTCAACGCCAAGACCAGCACCGTCGTGCGCGCCCGGGAGGAAGACGATTCGCCCGATTTCTCGCCCGCCACCCCCAGCCGCCACCTCGGCGACGGCGGCCGCCAGTTCGCTGTCGACCGGCGCGCCTGGGAAGACAGATTGCGGCGCCTCAGCGGGCGCTTCCGGTCACATCCCGAGATCTATACCTCGGTCGCCATGCTGGGGGTCGAGAGCGGGAATGAGTATTTCGTCTCCACCGAGGGCAGCGCGGTGGTGTCGCCGCATTACGTCGTCCGGCTGCTTTTCGAGGCGGTGACCCGCGCCGAAGACGGCATGGAGTTGTTCCGCGCCGAATCGTTCCAGGCGCGCAGCCTCGACCGGCTGCCGGATGAAACCCGTCTGGCCGCCGCAATCGACAGCATGGCTGCGGACCTGGAGAAGCTGCGCGCGGCACCGGTGGCTGAGCCCTTCGACGGACCGGCGCTGCTCTCCGGGCGCGCCTCTGCAGTCTTCTTCCACGAAGTCCTGGGGCATCGCCTGGAAGGGCAGCGGCAGCGCGGCGACGAGGAAGGCCAGACCTTCACCAAGAAGGTTCACCAGCAGGTTCTGCCGGCGTTCCTCTCGGTGGTGGACGATCCCACGCTGCGCGAGCTGGGTGGCGCAGAACTCTCCGGCTGGTACGAATACGACCAGGAGGGCGTGGCTGCTGCGCGCGTACCGGTGATCCAGGCGGGCGTGTTGCAGGATTTCCTGATGTCGCGCATGCCCATCCGCAATTTCGCCCAGTCCAATGGGCACGGGCGCGCCGACGAGACCCACATGCCGGTCGGACGCCAGGGGAACCTGATCGTCACCTCCACCCGCACCGCCACCGAGGCCGAGCTGCGACAGAAGCTGATCGACGAGATCAAGCGTCAGGGCAAGCCTTACGGCCTCTACTTCCAGGACATCCAGGGCGGGTTCACGCTCACCACGCGTGCTCTGCCCCAGACCTTCCAGGTCCTGCCGGTACTGGTGTGGAAGGTGTACGCCGACGGCCGTCCCGACGAACTGGTGCGCGGCGTAGACATCGTGGGAACTCCGCTGGCCGCCCTGGAACACATCCTGGTGACCGGCCGCATCCCCGAGGTCTTCAACGGCATCTGCGGCGCTGAATCAGGACGCGTTCCCGTGTCCGCCGCCGCTCCCGCCCTGCTGTTCTCCGAGATCGAGGTGCAACGGCGCAGCAAGTCCAACAACCGCCCGCCCATCCTGCCTCCGCCCGGGTTCGAGACCCGCAAGGAAAGCCCGCAATGACGGGCCGCCGCTTCGCCTGGCTGCTCTTGCTGGCTGCCGTCTGCGGCCTGCCCGCCGCGGCGCAGAGCCACCCTGATTCGGGCGCCGCCGACCCCGTGCTGCGTGCCATGAAGGTGGAATTGGACCGCTCCATGGAGAAGCTCCGTCTGGAACATTTCCAAGCCCCTTATTACATCGAGTACAGCGTGGTTGAGCAGGATCAGTTCACGGCGAATGCAGCTTTCGGTGCGGTCCGTAACCGCGTGCGTGTCCGAGCCCGCCTGCTGCGCGCGGTTGTGCGCGTCGGCGACTACAAGCAAGACAGCTACGAAGGCGCGGGGCAGGGGCGGATGGATCTCATGCCGCAGGATGACGATCTCCTGGCCCTGCGTCACCAGCTTTGGCTCGCCACCGATGCAGCTTACAAGCAAGCTCTGGAGGCGCTGACCGCCAAGCAAGCGAAGCTGAAGCAACTGGAGGTCGAGGTCCCGGTCGACGACTTTGCCAGAGCGCCGGCCTTGACGGCAATCCGTCCGCCGGCCCGGTTAGAGGTGGACGAGAACCGTTGGGTAGGGCTGCTGGAGTCGCTGTCCTCGCTCTATCGTGAAGCGCCGGAAGTGCAGTCTCTGGAAGCGACGCTGCGCTTCTCGGCCACGAACCGCTACCTGGTCAATTCCGAGGGAACGCTCACGCGGCAGGGTACCACCGTTTACGCGGTGGACGTCGCAGGCTTCACCCAGGCTCCGGACGGCATGCGTCTCGAGCGCATGCCGGCTTTCATTGCTCCCCGCATGGAAGAACTGCCATTGCCCGAGGAGCTTAAAACGTCAGCGCGGAAGGTGCTAAACGACCTGAAGGTGCTACGCGAAGCCCCGGTGGTCGAGGAGGAGTATCGCGGCCCCGTCCTGCTTTCCTCGGGCGCGACGGCTGCGGTCTTCTTGGACCTGGTCGCCCCCAACCTTCTTGGCCGCAAACCTGCTCCCGGTTCTCCGGCGCGCACCACCGGCGCCTATGCCAGCAGCTTCAAGAGCCGCGTGCTGCCCGAGTTCCTCTCGGTGGTGGATGATCCCACTGAGATGAAGTATGGGGACCGGAGCTTGGTGGGAACCTACTCGGTAGATGATGAAGGAGTTCAGGCGCGGTCCGTGACCGCGGTGGAGAAGGGTGAACTGGCGAGTTACCTCATGTCGCGGCAGCCCATCCGCGATTTTCCGGCGTCAAACGGACACGCTCGCGCCAACGGCGCCGCTCCACCTTCGCCGGCGATTTCCAATCTTTTTGTTCGGTCCAGCAAGACTGTTTCTCGGGAGGAGTTGAAGAAGAAGCTGATCGAGCTCTGCTCGCAGCGCTCCTTGCCCTACGGCTATTCGGTGGACAACGTCACCGGCCGTCTGCAGCCGACGTTGGTCTACCGCATTTGGGTGAAGGACGGACGCGAAGAGCTGGTGCGCGGCGCCGTCTTCGGCGAGCTGGACACACGGGCCTTGCGCAACGACATCCTCGCCGTCGGGGATGACTACAAGGCGCACAATCGCATCGCGGCCCTTCCCGAGAGCGTGATTGCCCCTTCCCTGCTGTTCGATGAACTGCAGATCCGGCGCTCCAGCGCCTCCAAGCAGAAGTTGCCCGTGTATCCCCCGCCGCCGGAAGGCGGCAACTGAACCGCAGTCGCAGCCCTGGCGCATGACCTCCCCGCCTTTTTTCCTCCCCCCGCCTCTGCTATATTCGGTGCCTTCCATGGAACTGATCTCGCCAGTGGACTACGCCAAGCAGTCAGTCCTCGCGGTCCAGGAATACGCGCTGCTTGCCTGGCGCTCCGTCGCCAACATCTTCAGCCACCCGCGCTACGTCGCCGAGACCCTCATGCAGGCGGACCTGATCGGCGTAGGTTCGTTGCCCATCGTGGTCCTGACCGGCTTCTTCACCGGCGCAGTGCTGGCTTTGCAGACTTCCAATACCCTGGAGCGCTTCGGCTCGCTCTCGCTGACCGGGCAACTGGTCTCGCTTTCCATGGTGCGCGAGCTCGGACCCGTGCTCACCGGCCTGATGGTCTCCGGGCGCAACGCTTCTGGAATGGCCAGCGAACTGGGCTCCATGATCGTGACCGAGCAGATCGACGCCATGCGCGCCCTGGGCACCGATCCTTCCAAGAAGCTGGTGACGCCGCGGGTGGTCGCCACCGTCACTATGCTGTTCTTCCTGACCATCATCTCCGACCTGGTGGGCCTGACCGGCGGCTGGGCCGTGAGCCGCTTCATCCTCGGGCTCGACTCCAACCAGTACTGGACCACCGCCTGGCAGTCACTGCATTTCGCCGACGTCTTCATGGGGCTGTGGAAACCGACGATGTTCGGCTACATCATCGCGACGGTCGGCTGCTACTTCGGCCTGACCACCAAGGGCGGGACACAAGGCGTCGGCCGTTCCACCACGCAGGCGGTGGTGGCGTCGTCGGTGCTTCTCCTGGTGGCGGACTTCTTCGTCACCAAGCTGCTGATGGCGTTGCTGGAGGGCTAGCTGCCGATGTCCACCCCCGAAGCTCCCAGCTCCGCCGGCTTGCTTGCCGTCGAACCAGCCCCGCAGAAGGTCATCGTCTTCGACAACGTGAGTCTTGCTTTCGAGGACAACCGGGTCCTGGACAGAGTCTCGTTCCACCTCGAACACGGCGAGACCAAGATCCTGCTGGGGGTGGCCGGCACCGGCAAAACCCTCATCCTGAAGATGGCGCTCGGTTTGCTCAAGCCCGACCGCGGGCGCATCTACGTCCTGGGCCACGACGTCACCACCATGCGGGAAGAAGAGCTGTTCGAACTGCGGCGCACGGTCGGGATGGTGTTCCAGGAAAGCGCCCTGTTCGACTCCCTGACCATCAAGGAGAACGTGGGTTATCGGCTCATCGAGGAAGGCACCCCGGAGCAAGAGGTAGAACGGCGAGTGCTCGAATCCTTGCGCTTCGTCGAACTGGAGCACACCATCAACATGTTCCCCTCGGAGCTCTCCGGAGGCATGCGGCGGCGGGTGGCCATCGCCCGCGCCATCATCACCCAACCGCATGTGCTGCTCTACGATTCACCCACCGCCGGCCTCGACCCTATTTCCTCGACCACCATCATCGAGTTGGTGGTGAAGCAGCGCGACGTCTATCACACCAGCGCGCTGCTGGTGACCCACCGCCTGCAGGACGCCTTCATCATGGCCTCGCATTGTTTCGACAAGCAAGCCAACCGCATGCGGCCGATCGAGAAAGGCGAGCGGGTGGAGACCAACACCAGCTTCCTCATCCTGCGCGATGCCCAAGTGATCTTCGACGGCACCGCTGAGGAGCTGGCCCGCTCGCGCGACGAGTACATCCGCGAGTACCTCTCCTAGGCGCCAGCCTTCCTGGCCGCCGCCATGCGCTCGGAGATGCGCTTTTCCATGACCGCCATACGGCGGCGCCCGTTCGGGCTTCCCTCAATCAGCTTCTCGATGTGCTGCATGAACTCGGGGAAGCCGGTCGCTTCCCGCAGGTCCTTCAGGTAGGGTTTGAGCTTGACGTACACGTTGATGTGCTCGCCTACCGAGTCCTCGACCAGGTCGCGGTTGAGCACGCCGTGGTTCACGAACGACCCGACCATCTCGTAATACGTCAGGAACTGCCGCAGATAGCGATTCTCGTCGGTCCCCATGGCAAACGCGAGTTTCATGACTTCGTCGCGGGAAGCTGGAAGAAACTTCTGGGTGCACCATTCGCGCGCCTTGCGCATTTCCGGCTCGCGGCGGATTTCATAGAGTTGGAGGATGAGTTGCGCATCGGCAACCGTGGGTTTCTTTCGGGGCATGAGACCTCCTGGCAGGGATTAGTAGTGGCGTAGAGACGCAGCTTGATGCGTCTAGTTAGCTGGTAACGTGCGCCACGGGTTGAGCTTCCACCGGCGCCGGACGCGAATACGTGCACCGTACCACCGGCGCCGGCTCTGCGGCATCCTCGCCCTTCTTGCGGCGCCGCACCTTCGGCTCCTCATCCTCGCCCGTACGCTTGTTGTTGGGGCAGACGATCACCGGCCCTGACTTCAGGTTCTTCAGCACCAGATAGGGACTGCCGCACTCGGGACAGCTCTCCGGCAGCGGCTTGTAGGCCGAGGTGAACTTGCAGTCGGGATAGTTCGAGCAGCCGTAGAAGATGTTGCCGCGGCGGCGCGCTTTCTTCTCCACCAGGTCGCCGTCCTTGCACTGCGGGCACTTCATTCCAATGTAGTTTTGCTTGATGTACTTGCACTGGGGGTAGCCGGAACAGGAGGTGAACTCGCCGTACCGGCCGTGTCGCAGCACCATGTTGCGCCCGCACTTGGGGCAGATCTCATCCAGCGGGATGTCGGGCACCTTGCGTCCCTGGTCGAGCCGCCGCGTGGTCCTGCACTCCGGATACCCGGTGCAGGCCATGAACTGCCCGAAGCGCCCGCGCTTGAGCACCATCACCCGCCCGCAGTTCTCGCAGTATTCCTCCTGCGCCGTCTCTTGCATGTCGGCCGAATCCAGGTCGGGCAAGTCGATGGGATTTTCC
>DASQGF010000018.1:0-1814 GCA_035632755.1 Terriglobales bacterium | reverse complement strand
GAAGCGCGGTCCCGCGACGATCTGGCAAAACTCAGCGGGCAGGCCAAGGACTGGATTTTCGACTGATGCTGGACTGGGAGCGGCTGGCGGACTTCATGGCGCAACATCAGCTCCTGCTGCACGCAGGAGAGTGGCTCTATGGAGCGCGGCGGAAGCTGGCGACCGCGGGCATGCTGCTCCTGGTGGTCATGCTGGGCTACCACGTGGTCTTCGGAGCGAACGGCATGGTCGCCTACCAGCACAAGCGCGCCGAGAACCACAAGCTGCAACAGGACATCCTGCGCCTCGAGCAGGAGCACGGCCGCATCTCCCAGAAGGTCCGCGAACTGAAAAGCGATCCCCGGGCCATCGAGCGCGAAGCCCGCGAACAGCTCAAGTATGCGCGTCCCGGCGAGGTGGTTTACGTCGCTCCCGAGCCGCGCCCGCAGAGTTCCACGGCCACTGCCCAGAAGCGCTGAGTTCCCGTTACAAATTGATTACAAGCTGGGGTGGTTTTTGCTTGAAAATCGCCCAGTGGGAAGGTAAAAGGGAGTCCCTTTTACGTGGGGTGTAAGGCTGGTTTGCGAAACGAGCTTGCGGCACACGCCGCAAGAACCGAGGAGATCTGAGATGAAGAAGTTGCTTGTGGTCCTGCTTGTGCTCACGCTGGTGTTGGTGGTGGCAGCGGTCGCGAAAGAGGGTACTGGTAAAGCCGTCAATGGCTGGGTAACAGATGCCAAGTGCGGCGTTAAGGGCACCAGTGCCGCGCCCGCCGCGTGCGCGAAGAAATGTATCGCCGCCGGCGAAAAGATGGCTTTCGTCCCCGATGGCACGCAAGATGTGCTGATCGTGGACAATCCCGACAGCCTCAAGGGGCATGAAGGCCACCACGTTACCGTCACGGGAAACACCGACATGGCGAAGAAAACCATCCACGTGGACAGCGTCAAGATGATGGCCGAAGGCGGCGAGATGAAGCACTAGGCCTCCCTCGTCGAAGCAGAAAAACCAGGGCGGCCCCAGCGGCCGCCCTTCGATTTTCCGCCTGACTCTACCGAACCACTCCTTCGAGCGGCGAACTGGCCGTAGCATAGAGTTTCTTGGGCATGCGTCCGGCGAGATAAGCGTTGCGTCCGGCGAGGATGGCGTGCTTCATGGCGTCGGCCATCAGCACCGGGTCCTGCGCCGCGGCGATGCCCGTGTTCATAAGCACACCGTCGTAGCCCAATTCCAGGGCGATGGTGGCATCGGAAGCCGTGCCTACGCCCGCGTCCACGATCAGCGGCACGCCGCTGAACATCTCGCGCAGGATGCGCAGGTTGGCCTGGTTCTGGATGCCCATGCCACTGCCGATGGGCGCGCCCAGCGGCATCACCGCGCTCGCGCCCGCGTCCACCAGTCGCTTGGCAACCACCACGTCGTCAGAAGTATAGGGAAGAACGGTAAAGCCTTCCTTCACCAGGACGCGCGTGGCCTCGACGGTGGCGGAGACATCGGGATAGAGCGTGGCCTGGTCGCCGATTACCTCCACCTTCACCCAATCGGAGAGCCCCACCTCGCGCGACAGGCGCGCGGTGCGGATGGCTTCGTCGGCGGTGTAGCAGCCGGCGGTGTTGGGAAGCAGAAAATATTTCTGCGGATCGATGAAGTCGAGCAGAGACTCTTTGCTGCGGTCGAGGTTGACGCGGCGCACCGCCACCGTGACCATCTCGGCGCCGCTGGCCTCGATCGCGCGCGCCGTCTCCTGCCCGGATTTGTACTTGCCCGTCCCCACGATCAGCCGGGAACGGAAGGGACGACCGGCAATCACTAGAGAGTCCATAAAGCTATTGTAA
>DASQGF010000017.1:0-16864 GCA_035632755.1 Terriglobales bacterium | reverse complement strand
CGCGGAAGCTGCTCATCGTTGATTTCAACGGAGGAACCATGGGTCCGGGCGTGATTGCGCTGATCATTGTTCTGGCCATCGTCGTCCTGATTGGGCTGATGTACAACAGCCTGGTGCAATTGCGGGTGCGCACCGACTCGGCCTGGTCGGACATTGACGTGCAGCTCAAGCGGCGTCACGACCTCATCCCCAACCTGGTCGAGACCGTCAAGGGCTACGCCGCGCACGAAAAGGGCGTGTTCGAGAACGTCGCCAAGTACCGCTCGATGGCCATGTCGGCTACCAGCCCCGAGCAGCGCGGCCAGGCCGAAGGAATGCTCACCCAGGCGCTGCGCGGCTTGTTCGCCGTGGCCGAAAACTATCCCCAGCTCCAGGCCTCGCAGGAGTTCACCCAGCTCCAGGGCTCGCTCAACGAGGTGGAGAACTCCATCCAGAACGCGCGCCGCTATTACAACGCCGTGGTGCGCGACCTGAACACCCGCATCCAGAGTTTCCCTACCAATATTCTCGCCGGCATGTTCGGGTTCCAGCAGCGCCAATTCTTCCAGGTGGATTCGGCAGCTGATCGCGAGAACGTTGCCGTCAAGTTCTGAACCATGCTGCTCCACGGCAGGCTCGGTCGGTGGGCACGGAAGCTCGTGCTGGCGGCGGTTGTCGTCCCCGCGCTCGCCCTGCCGGCCGCGGCGCGTAGCTGGCGCATCGCCGACTTCCAAGCCAGCATCGACGTCCACGAAGATGGCTCCGCCTTCGTCACCGAGCGCATCACCGCCGTCTTCACCGGACAGTACAACGGCATTTACCGCACCATCCCCATCGAGTACCCCGGCCCGCACGGCGCCAACTACACGCTGTTCGTGAACGTCACCGGCGTTAAGGACGCCGACAGCGGCAGCGCGCTCAGGTACGAACTGCACCGCCAGGGTGACTATCGCCAGATCAAGATCTATGTCCCCGGCGCGGTGAATACCGACAAGACGGTCGAGATCAACTACGAGGTGAAGAACGCCACCCGCTTCTTCCCCGACCACGACGAGTTCTACTGGAACGTGACCGGCAACGACTGGCCGGTGCCTATCGACCACGCCTCTGCCCTGCTTATGTTCCCGCAGTCCGCCGCCGGGCAACTGCGGGCGCAGGGCTTCACCGGTATCTACGGCTCGCGCCAGCAGGAAGTGACGGCCGAGGTCCGCGATGCTGCTGCCAGCTTCGAGACCACCAATCCTCTGCCCATGCGCGCCGGCCTGACCGTGGACGTCTTCATCCCCAAGGGCATCCTGCACGAACCCGACGAGCTAACGCAGATGGTATGGTTCATCCAAAGCAATCCAGTGATGCTGATGCCGGTGATTGTCTTCGCCGTGATGTTCGGGCTGTGGTACACGGTGGGCCGCGATCCCGACCCCGGCATTTCGGTCGCGCCTATGTACGAGCCCCCGAAGGACATGACGCCCGCCGAATGCGGCACGCTGGTGGACGACGCCGTCCCCCCGCGCGACATCACCTGCACGCTGGTAGACCTGGCCGTCAAGGGCTACCTCAAGATCGAAGAGGTGCAGGAGCAGCACTTCCTGTTCAGCGGGCGCAACTACATCTTCCACCTGCTGAAGCCGCGCTCGGAGTGGAAGAAACTGGCCGCGCACGAGCAGGTCATGGTGGAGAACCTTTACGCCGGCGGCGGCGACAGCACCACACTTTCCGCGCTCAAGAACCACTTCTACACCGCGATCCCGACCATCAAGGACGACCTCATCTACGAGCTCAAGCAGAAGGGCATGTACACCGTGGACCCCGAGTCGGCGCACGCCTACCTGGTCGGCACGGTGGTGGCCATCGTCGTTGTGCTGCTGTTGCTGAACCACTTCGGACACTTCCCGCTGTTGCAGTCGGGCGTGTGGAGCGTGGCTGCGGTCATCGTTTCCGGCGTGATCGTGTACCTGTTCGGGCGCCAGATGACGGCCAAGAGCCTGAAAGGCGCGCGTACCTATGTCCAGGTACTCGGTTTCGAGGAGTTCATGAACCGCGTTGACAAAGACCGCCTCAAACAGATGCCGCCGGACACCTTCGAAAAGTACCTGCCGTATGCCATGGCGCTGGGCGTAGAGCACCGCTGGGCGCAGGCCTTTGCGGGGATCATCCAGAACCCGCCTAGCTGGTACGCCGGCCCTACGCCGGGCGGATACATGTTCAACCCCATCTTGTTCACCAACAACATGAGCTACATGTCCAGTCAGGCACATGACGTGTTCGTCTCCGCCCCACGCTCCAGTTCCACTGGTTCCGGCTGGACGGGCGGCGGCTTTTCCAGCGGCGGAGGCTTTTCCGGCGGAGGCTTCGGGGGGGGCGGCGGCGGAGCGTTCTAGCCTCGATGTAGCACCGGCATCGTGCCGACCTTCTTATCTCCAAACACCGCCTCAAACACCCACCCGCGAGGAGTGTCCTGAAACGAACCGAACCGCTCAAAGACTTCATCGCGCGTGTCAAAGAATCCCTCATCAGCCAAAACGAATTTTGAGAGATTGTGCTCCGGTTTGGCGCACTCCAAGCCACATGTCTTGCCGAGGAAATCGACTGGCGTGTTCTGCACCGCTTCGAAAAGCGACTCGCCGTCGTTCGTGAATTCGGGTGCTGCACTAGCCGCTAACTGCGCCATGGGCGCGTACAGTTCATCGAAATCCTTCCACAGTCCCTCAAGAAAAAACTGCGGCCAGACCAGCAGGATGCTCTTGGGGATAAACCATCGCGAAAACCGGAACCGTGGATACCAGAAACTTCCTTTCACAAAAAAGGCTCGCACTCTGGTTGCAATGCCGCCGGCGCGGGCAATGGCCTCAAGGCATGCCATGCGCTGACTGCAGGAACCCCGACCTTTCTGCAGAGTCCTTGAGGCGGGTTGCCATTCGTTAACGCTGTACACTGGGCGAAGCGTTTGTACCAGGTGAAGGTGAGCTTTCTGCAAGAAAGTGCGGTCGGGCGGATTCGGCTCAAGCGTCTCGGCCAGTTTTCGGACCTCCTTGTGGTCAATGTCCAGAATGGCCGTTGCCCTGAGATTGGCTGATGCTGGCGCTACATTGGCCGGGTCGTTCATGCCCTATCGCAGTCTAGACTAAAGCCAACCTAGGACAGTTCCAAATGTCCTGCAGGGAAACAAGAGGCGTGGAAGCGGTAGAGGCAGCCGAAACTGGCCGCTGGATCGGGTGGGTGCCGCTGGCAGTCTTCCCCTTGGGGGCAGTGGCTGTCCGCAATTTGCTGCCACCTTGGGAATTCATGTGGACTTTGGCGTTCGCTATCTACGCGGGCCTTAAGTGGCTGACTTGGTGGCGAGCTCGAACCCGAATTGCGCACGCCCGGTGGCGTTCGACCGCCTACCTTCTGGCTTGGCCTGGAATGGATGCAGAGTCCTTCCTGGATGCGAGTCAGCGTGTCTCACCGCCGCCACGCCGGGACTGGTTTTGGGCACTCCTCGAGACCATCCTCGGTGCGATCCTGCTCTGGGCTGTAGCGCGAGTCGTGCCCGGCGGAAAACCTCTAGTCCGAGGCTGGGTAGGAATGCTGGGCCTGATTTTGCTCCTCCATTTCGGCACCTTTCGAGTCGTGGGTCTCTTCTGGCAAAGCCTCGGGATCGACGCGAAGCCTATCATGTCGGCTCCCCTACGCTCTACCTCGCTCAGCGAGTTCTGGGGAAAGCGGTGGAATCTCGGCTTCCGTCAGCTTTCCTACGACTTGATCTTTCGTCCTCTACACAAGAGGTGGGGAACAGGGACCGTTGGTTTTCTGGTATTCATTGTGTCCGGACTGATTCACGACCTGGTGATCTCGCTGCCTGCTGGCGCCGGCTACGGCCTTCCTACAACCTACTTCGTTCTCCAGGGTCTGGGTGTTGCACTTGAGCGTTCCGTTGTTGGCAAACAACTCGGTCTCCGCCAGGGTGCGCGCGGCTGGTTTTTCATGGCTGTCTTCACCGGCGGGCCGGCCTTCTGGCTTTTTCACCCCTGGTTTGTTTTGCGTGTGATACTTCCATTCCTGCAGGCAATTCACGCTCTATGACCAACTCACTCGCAGAACGATTCTTCGACTTCGACCTGTGGCTGGCTGGCGCTGGGCATTTCATGATCTTGATCGCCAGTTTTCAAGTGCCATACCGGTTGCATTGGAAGCAGGATCTGCAGCCCCTGGTGCCTTTCAACCGTAAGCTGCTGTGGGTGCAGAGTGGGTTCACGGTGCTAACCATCATCGCTTTTGGCGCGCTAACCCTTACGCTGCATGCGGAACTGCTTCATGGCGACCGGGCTGCACTGGGGCTTGCTTGCTTTATCGGTTGCTATTGGACCGCCCGAATCCTTGTAGATGCGCTTTACTTCTCCCACAGCGACTGGCCCGAGGGGAGGCGGTTTGTCATCGGACATATTCTCCTGACTTCTTTGTTTTTTGCTCTGGCGGCAAGCTACCTGGGACTATTCGTATGGCACGTGTGGCTGAGAGCGAAGAATGTTTAGTCAGTGAAGGTGCTGGGGCTCAATCCGCAACTGCACCAATCAGCCCTCGGGCTGAGGTCCGGGCTGCGCGAGAGCCCCTCCGGCCGCACCCTGAGGCTCCCATTTCGGCCCAGGGGGTAACCTTCGGCAGGTGACCGCCCCCGGCGGCGAAGGGTGATGTACCCGATGCTTCTACTGTCCCATCCGCGGTTTTCGTGATATAAACCAGCACAGCATTGGATTCCCGCTCAGAATGACGACGGCGGCCAAATCGGTCCGGCCCGTTGGCCCGCGAGGTACTGTGCCCGAGTTGCGCACGGGAAAGCGTTTCCCGCTACAGTTGCCGATCACCATCTCTGAGGAGCAGTCCGCACGCAAGCACCAGGGGACGACGACCAACGTCAGCGCGGCCGGCGTGTATGTCCGAGCGGAAAGGCCCTTGAAGGTGGGCTCCAAGATCACCTTCGACATCATGTTGCCGGGCCAGGTATTGGGCACCGGGCACGACGTGCAGATATGCTGCGCCGGGCGCGTAGTGCGGGCCGAATCCAGTCGCCGGGTTCCCAGAACGAAACAAGCCGCGGTCCGGGAAAAGCTGCGCGGCATGGCTTGTGTGATCGATCAATATCGGTTCATACGTAACAGCACGGAGTAGCATGCTCAAGATCATTTTGGCGGATAACCAGGCGATTTTCCGGGCGGGAGCCGCAAAAGTTCTGGCGGTGGAAGATGAAGTGCGCGTCATGGCGCAGGCCCAGTCGGCCGAGCAGATGATGATGGCGCTGGAGAAATTCCGTCCCCACGTGCTCATCTTCGCCGCCGCCCTTCAGCCCGACCTCAAGGCGATGGCCGCCCAGGCTGGGCGCAGCAAGACCCGCCTCGTGGTGATCGCCGAAAACGGGGAACAGCCTGCCCGCTATCTTAGCGTCGGCATGAATGGCATGGTGTACCGCAACATCGGCGGCCAAGCCCTGGTGGACTGCGTCCAAAAAGTAGCCCGCGGCGAGACTTGGGTGCAGGACATGCGTGCTCCCAGCGAGATCGTCAACGAGAACGACTTCGTCGGCGCCCGGGTGCGCGACCGCCTCACCCCCAAGGAACTGCGCATCGTCGCCCTCATCGTCCAGGGCTTCAAGAACAAGGAAATCGCCAAGCAGCTCGGCACCACCGAGCAGGTCATCAAGAACTACCTGCGCAACGTGTACGACAAGATTGGCGTCTCCGATCGCCTGGAACTGGCGTTGTTCACCGTGCACCACAGGATTTTGGCGGAAGCCGCCGCCGCTACCGCTGCTGCGCACGGCGCTCCTGCGCCGGCGCCGCCGGAAGTCCGGCCGGGATAAAGCGGCTTTTGGCTCTTAGCTCTTGGCTGTTGCCCGCCCTCATCTTTCCCGCCAGCAACGCAAGCATGGACGCTCCATTTGTGCTTACAGACCGGTGCGGGGAAGGCCCTCCCAGAGCCAAGAGTTAAAAGCCAAGAGTCAAAAGCCTACTTTGGATGCGAGATACCGTTGTCACCCGCCTTGAGCAGCTCGTTGACGATGGTGACAAGTTCCTGCGGGTTCACCGGTTTTTCCAGATACAGGTCGGCCAGCGGTTCCGCCTGGAAGGCCTCAGCCACATAGCCTGAAACCACGACCACGGGCATGGCGGAATGCTTCTTGGCCGCCTCGACCACGGGGCGGCCGTCGCTATCGCCTAGCCGCCAGTCGGTCACCACGGCGTCGAAGGCAGTGTGCTGGAGTTTGTTGACGGCATCACGCGCGGAGGTCGAGGCCGTCACCGTGTGGCCGGCCTGCTCCAGGATCGCGCACTTGAGCGTGACGACGTGTGGCTCGTCATCCACGCAGAGAATCCTCGCCATCTCGGGTCCTGAACCGCGCGGGAGTAAGCTGGTGCGCGGTACCGGCTGCCCTCCCCTGGGCAGCCGCGGCAACCCGACATTGTCAATTGCGCCTCTACCCATGTCAATGAATGCCTTATGAAAAGCGTTGGCCCTGTGATCGGACCACAGGGCCAGCGTTGTAAGTATAAGCTGTTCAATCGTTTACGTGAGTTTGTCTCCGATGCTCTTGGCCTGCGTGAACAAGAACAGGTAGTCCGGCCCGCCGGCCTTGGAGTCCGTGCCCGACATGTTGAACCCGCCGAAGGGATGCGCGCCCACCATGGCGCCCGTGCTCTTGCGGTTGATGTACAGGTTGCCGACGTGGAACTCGTCCATGGCGCGTTTCTTCTTCTCCGGTGAACTGGTATAGGCAGCGCCGGTCAGGCCGAATTCCGTGTCGTTGGCGATTTCGAGCGCGTGGTCGAAATTGCGCGCCTTGATCACCGCCAGCACCGGCCCGAAGATCTCCTCCTGCTCCAGCTTCGATTTCGCCGGGATGTCGGCGATGACCGTGGGCTCGATGAAGTAGCCGTCCTTGCCGGCAACGCGCTTGCCGCCGGTAATCACCCGCCCGTCCTTCTTGCCCTGCTCGATGTAGCCGAGGATGGATTTCATCGACCCTTCGTTGATCACCGCCGCCATTCCCGGGTTCTCGGTGGGATCCCCCACAGTGATCTTCTCCACGCGCGCCTTCAGCAGGTCGAGGAACTTGTCATAGATCCTTTCGTCGAGGATCAGGCGCGAGCACGCCGAGCACTTCTGTCCCTGGAAACCGAAGGCCGAGGCCGCTACGCCTTCGACCGCCGATTCGATGTTGCCGTCGGCGTCTACGATGATGGCATCCTTGCCGCCCATTTCCAGCACCGTGCGCTTGATCCATATCTGGCCCGGCTGCTGCGTGGCCGCCACCTGATTGATGCGCAGCCCGACTTCCTTCGAGCCGGTGAAAGCGATGTAACGGGACTTGGGATGCGACACCAGAGCGTCGCCGAAGGTCGCGCCCGCGCCCGGGCAGAAATTCACCACGCCCGGAGGCATGCCGGCTTCCTCCAGCAGCGAGAAGAAGAAGGCCGCGATGGCCGGCGAATCGCTCGAAGGCTTCAGGATGACGGTGTTGCCGGCGACGATCGACGCCGTGGTCATCCCCGCCATGATCGCTCCGGGGAAGTTCCACGGCGGCACCACGATGCCCACGCCCAGCGGGATGTAGCGCAGATAGTCGCGCTCGCCCGGCAATTGCAACGGGGGCTCGGCCTTGGCCAGCCGCAGCGCCTCGCGCGCGTAGAACTCCAGGAAATCGATGGTCTCGCCGGTGTCGGCGTCCGCCTCGGCGAAGTTCTTGCTGACTTCGAAAACCATCCACGCGGAGAACTCGTGCTTGCGCTTGCGGATGAGCTCCGCCGTCCGCAGCAGCAGGCCGGCGCGCTCTTCCGCCGACGTCCGGCTCCAGCTCTCGAACGCCTTCAGCGCCGCCTTCATCGCCGGCTCGACCTCCGCCGCTCCCGCCTTCTGGAACAGCCCGACGAGCTGCGACGGGTTGGCCGGATTGATGGAGCGCAGCTTGTCCTTGGTCTTGACCCGCTGGCCGCCGATCACCAGGTCATATTCGCGGCCCAGCTCGCCGCGCACCTTCTCGAGGGCGGCGCGCATGGCCTTCTTATTTTCTTCTTTGGTGAAATCTGTCGCCGGCTCGTTACGGAATGGCCCAGGAGCAATGCGGGGCTCGACGCGAGGTGCCTCCACTGTCGCCATAATGTCCTCCTATGAGAGCGGATGAATGACCGCAAACACTCAATTTTACCATCCGGGGATTGCGGACTCCGTTCGGCGCGGTGCCGTCACGCGTAGCGCCGGCTTCGCGCGCTTGCGACTCGCAACCTTACGACCCGCGACTCGCGCCCACGGGCCTTCTCACCTGCGTGACCGCCGCTGTGCGCTCCTGCTTCTCCCAGGAGAACGGACGCCCATCGATCGCGCGCTTGAGCGTCTTGAACAGCACGATCGAGAACAATTGCCGGTAGGCGAAGCGTTGCAGCCAGACGTGGGCCAGCAGCCACACGTCCTCGCCCTGGCCGGCTTCGCGGCGCTCCAGCGAGAACGCGATCACCGAGGCGATGAAGTCGATCACCAGGAAGGCCGCGAAGAACACCACCAGCTTGATGAAGGTGGCGGGATCGGCGGCGTCGGGATGGAAATAGCGGTTCACCGCGTAGCTGAGCGCGCCGACGATGAACATCACGTCGATGAACGGCGAGACCAGCGGCAGCAGGATCTGGAAGATCGCGATGTTGGGCAGCGCCACCCATCCCAGCGCGCCCTTGCGCGCGAACGCCCGCCGGTGCTTCCACACCGCCTGCAGGATGCCGAACGACCAGCGAAAGCGCTGTCGCATCAGGCCGCTCGGCCGCGTCGGAGCTTCCGTCCACGCCAGCGCGCGATCTTCGTAGTACACGCGGCCGCCGTGCTCGAGGAGCGACATCGTTAGGTCCGCGTCTTCGGCCACGGTATCGGGATGGAAGCCGCCGGCCTCGCGCACTGCCCGCGTACGCCACGCGCCGATCGCCCCCGGCACCACGGAGACGGCGCCGAAGACGTCCAGCGCGCGCCGCTCGAAGTTCTGGCTGGTGATGTACTCCAGCGCCTGCCAGCGCGTCCACAGGTTGACGCGGTTGCCGACCTTGGTATTGCCGGCGACCGCGGCCACCTCCGGATCGGCGAAGTAGTCCACCAGTTTCGAGACTGCGTCGGGCGCAATGATGGTGTCAGCATCGATACCGATGAAAATCTCCTCCTCCGCCCGTGCCAGCCCGAAATTCAGCGCCTCGGCCTTGCCGGAATTCTCTTTCGTGAGCACCAGCACCTGGCCGCGGTCGCGCTCACGCTGGAAGGCATCGCACACGACTTCGCAGGTGTTGTCCTTGGAGCCATCATCCACGACGATGACCCGCAGCGCCGGATAATCCGAGCCCAGCACCGCGTGTACCGTGTTGACGATGACTTTCTCTTCGTTGAACGCGGGGATCAGCACCGCGACTGGCAGCCGATACTCGCTCCGCGGCTGCTGGGCCTTCTTTCTCTCCCGAAGACGATCGAAGATGGCAAGCGCGCCCACGAAAAGCAGCCGCAGGGTCATCAAACCATCGCCCAGGAAGAAGATGACGACGATGGCGGCGCTGACCAGGCCGAAGAGCCAGAAGACGAAGCTGTCCACACGCGCGGCCCAGCGCTCGTCGGCGGAGATCGGAGGCATGACGTCGGCGATCTGCTTGTCCATGAGCGCCGACACCGGCACGATGCTGTAACCCTTCGCACGCAGCCCGTCGATAAGCATGGGCAGCGCCTTGACAGTCTGGGTGCGGTCGCCGCCCCCATCGTGCAGCAGGATGATGTTGCCGCAGTGTAGCCAGTCGGTGGGCGCGCAGGGCGGCAGGTGCGCCAGCACGTCGTTGGTAATCTGCTGCGCCGTGCGGTGCGGATTGTCCTTCCAGTCGCTGGGATCGAGCTTGTCCCCGACCGTGATGTAGCCCAGGTCCTGGACGATCTCCAGCGGCCTCACCTGGTCGGCGGTGTCCGGCTCCTGGTCGATGGAATATGGCGGCCGGAACAGCAAGGGCTTTACCCCCAGCTTGGCGGCGAACAGCCGCTCCGTCATGTTCAGCTCGAATGTCATGTATCGCTTAGAAATGTTGCTGATGTCGGGGTGATAGAAGGTGTGATTACCGATCTCATGCCCTTCGCGGTAGATGCGCCGGGTGATCCCCGACTCCTTCTGCGCCTGCGCGCCGATGAGGAAGAACGTCGCCTTGACGCCTTTCGCCTTCAGCACATCTAGGAGCTTCGGGGTGAAGCTGGGATCGGGGCCGTCGTCGAAGGTGATGGCCACCGCCTTCGGCTTGGCGCCGTACTGCGCCACCTGGTAGGGGAGCGGCAGCGCGTCGAAAGTTTCGTCGGTGATCAGCCCGGTGGTATCCACAGTCAGCCCGCGCTCGCCTTTTTGCGGACGTTGTTCGATGCGGATAATCTCCCCTTTACCCTCCATGTCCACGTCGTAGCCGGGGAGCATGGGCTTGAGCTTGTCGGGAGCATTGGCTTCCGCGGGCACATCCCACACCGCCCACAGCGAGCGGTCTTCCGAGCCCAGCCGCCACAGCGCGAAGGTGTTGATGCCTAGTTTTTGCGCCGCCCGCATCTGGTTGAGCGCGGTCACGCCGTCCAGCCACCAGACGTCGTGCCGCTGATTGTTCTCGTCGCTGAAGGCGAAGTGCGGGTTCAAGCTGTCGCCGTCGAACTCGGCTTTCGCCTCGGAATCGTGCGCCGTCAGCCACGCATCCTGCACCGAGATGCTGCTGCCGCCTTTCCCCTTCCAGTCGTAGCCGTAGTTGCCGATGCCGCACAACAGCTTCTCTTTGGGCACCAGCTTCAGCGTGTCCTCCAGGTTCTTGATGAACCAGTCCTGTGCGGCGATGGGTCCAGCGGGGCTCGAGCCCGAGTGCTGGTCGTAGTTCATCATAATGAGGCCGTCGGAGTGCGCTGCGAGGTACCTGTAGTCGAAGTCGTCGTCGTTCGCCGGCACGTTGATGTAGAGTTTCAGCCCCCGCGAGTGCAGATCGGCTTCCAGATCGCCCACCAGGGCGCGGAATCCCGGCTGGGCCGAGGCGGGAAAGCCCTCGAAATCCAGGCTCACTCCGCGGTACTTGTCCGAAGCAAGAAAGAGCATGAGTTGGCGGCGGAAGTTGGCGCGTGCTGCCGGATCCACGAGGAACGCGCTGATATTCAGCCATTCGTAGGTAACAGCCTGATAATTGTTCACCAGGGGAAAGACTTCGGTTTCCGCCTTCTGCTCCTTGAGGAACGGCATCACCTTGTCGTCTACCGGATGCACCTTGCCGTCGCTGACCACATCGAAGAATTCGTTCAATGACGTGATGCCTTGCAGTCGGCCATCGGCAGTCATCACGTGTAGCCATTCCGGGAACAACAAGTCGATCTGCGGGTAATAAGCCTTTAATGCGGAAAAGCTGCCCGCGTCCCAAGTGACGTAAAACGCCCCCCGGATGCCTTCCTCCGAGTTCAGCGCCACCTGCGAGGGCGGTATCTTGCTGCCGCGGCGACTGGTGGCGTGCTTGGGTGGATGCCGGCGCTCCTTCTCCTTGATGGCGCGGTATGGACGCTTCTGATCGGGAAGCAACAGGCTCGGGAGCGGCTGGCTGCGCATCAGGGTCAAGACAAAAACGACGATGGACAAAGACACCACCGCCGCCAGCACGTCGAAGACGATGCGCAGGCGCTTCCAGCGCTTGCGCTGCGGGTCGTGGAAGACTGCTTTGGCCATGGAAAAGGGGTCGCTCAATCGTAAGGCGGGGTTGTTGCCACGTCAAACGGGGGACCGCGATGTAAGCCCTTTGGTATCGTTGGATGCCGTCCGGCAACCACTTGGTTTTCCTGTCTGCACCTGATTCTGTGCAACTATCTTGGTTACTCGGCGCTTGGTACTCCGTTCTTGGTACTCCGTACTCGGTACTCTATAGTAACGGCGTGCGCCAATTCGTGCGCCGTCATCTCGGCTTCTTCCTTGCGGCCACCGCCGCCGCCTTCGCCCTGCGCCTGCTCTTCTTGTGGAAATTCAGCTTTGTAGCCGGCGACTCGTTAATCTACGGCGACATCGCCAAGAACTGGCTCCAGCATGGCGTCTTCGCCATGACCGAAGACGGCCTCCCCGTCCCCACCTGTATCCGCCTGCCCGGCTATCCGGCGTTCGTCGCGCTGATATGGAAGTTCGCCGGCCTCGAGCACTACCAGGCGGTGATGGTGCTGCAGATGTTCTTCGACGTCGGCACCTGCTACCTGGTCGCGGCGCTGGCCCGCCTGGTGCTTTGGGAACGCGCCGCGATGGCCGCCTTCCTGCTCTACGCCCTGAATCCCTTCACCGCTAACTACGTCGCCACGCCGCTGACCGAGACTCTGGCCGTTTTCTTCACCGCCCTGGCGCTGCTGTTTGCCGTCGAAGGGCTCACCGAAGACAGCCTGCGCTGGTGGATTTTCTGCGGGCTCGCCATTGCAGCCGGCATCCTGCTGCGTCCCGACGCGGGCATTCTGCTGGCCGCAATCGGGGGGTATCTGCTCATTCAGCTCTTCCGGCGTCCGGACAAGCGCCGCGTCATCTCCGCCGGCGTCCTGGTGGCCGTGGTTTCGCTCGCCCCGCTCGTCCCCTGGACGCTGCGTAACTGGAGAGTGTTTCACGTGTTCCAGCCTCTGGCCCCGCGCTATGCCAACAATCCCTGGGAGTTCGTTCCCGCCGGCTTCAATCGCTGGATCAAGACCTGGCTGGTGGACTACGTTTCCGTGGACGACATTTACTGGCACGTGCCCGGCGACCCGATCGAGATCGCCAAGCTGCCCCCGCGCGCCTTCGGTTCCGCGGACGAGCGCACCCAGACCGAGCGTCTGTTCGCCGCCTACAACGCCACTTGCGATCCCGTCTGTCGCATGACGCCGGAACTGGACTCGCAGTTCGCCAGCCTGACCGCCCAGCGCATCCACCACGCTCCTCTGCGCTATTACTTGGGGCTGCCGCTGGCGCGTGTGACGGACATGTGGCTGCGTCCACGCACCGAGGCCCTGCCTCTGGACTCGCATTGGTGGCGCTTCCGTCGCGATCCCAAAGACGCGTTGCTTGGAGTGCTGCTCGGAGCCATCAACCTTGCGTATCTCATTGCCGCGCTGACCGGCGCTGCCAGGAAACGTGTCGCATACGCGGGCTTTTTTGTGCTATGGATCGCGTTGCGGTGCGCGTTCCTCGCGACCCTGGAGAACCCCGAGCCGCGCTATACCCTGGAATGCTTCCCGGTGGTGTGCGTCTTCGCTGCGGCGAACGTCTCCAAGAAAGCACCTGTAGAGACGCAGCATGCTGCGTCTCTACACAACTGAGTGCTGATTGCTACTCCAGCGGCGGGTGGTCGCTCATGCGGAAATTCGTCCGGAAGTGCTCCGACAACAGGTGGATAGCGGCGCGATTGGTCTGCGGATCGGTTTGCGCCAGGTAGCGCATGGCCTGTACCAGCACGCGCTGGCCTTCAACGTAGCGCGGATCCGGCTTGTGCTGGCGCTGGATGGTCTTCCGTCGGGGGATGACCGGAATCGTAAAAAGCTTTGCCATGAGTCCGTAGGCCTCGAATTGCTTATAAAGACGGTGGAACGAATCGCCGCCTTGATCCCGCCGCTGAGTATATCGCCGGTTGAAGTTGGGCACTACATTTTTCTGCTCGCACGAAAAAGGCACAGGCTCAAAATGAACCTTGAGGGTTGATCATCTTGGTTCGTCCCGTGGTCTTCAGCTTGAACACGTCTGCGGGAATAATCTGGTTGAGCTTGATATTGCTGTACTTAGCCAGCCGGTAGTCGCCCTGCGGTTCCACGAACTGCTGCTCCACCGAGATGCCGCGCGCAGGATCGATCCACAGAATGATGTGGTCGAAGATGTTCTTTCCCTTGGCGGTCCGGGGGACGAGATTCAGCTTGGCGGCACGCACGCCGCCGGCCTCCTCGTACCCCTGGAAGCTGACGTCGAACGATTTCTCGAGGTCGTGCCCGCGCCCGCCAAATCCCAGCACCAGGAAACTCTCCACCTCGGCGCGGTTCTTGCCGGTGTTGTACATCGTGACCTGGTCGATGCGGGGTTCGTACACCCGCACCGTGCTGTTCTGGTAGAGAACGTACTTCTGCGCCGGCTGGGCGATGTCGGCCGCCATCTCAATCTCCTTCGACGACCGCCGGAAGTACACCTTGCCCGACTGGGTGTCGGTCTCGTTCACCACCTTGGTGTACTGGTCCCATACGAAGTCGGCCTCGGCCGTCTTGAAGCTGGCAGCCGCGGCATCCATCTGGCTCAGCACTTTCTCGAGATCGGTGGAAGAGGACGCAGCCTGCGGCGCTTCCGCCGCCAATGCGGCCATGGCCGCCAACAGCACCCCGACAATCGCCAGCCTCGCTCTCATCCTCGTCTTGCTCCCGAGCCGCTCCTTATTTTTCCAGCCAGACCCTGTACGCCACCACGTGCCCCTTCTTGTCGTACACCGGCTCATAGCGTGCGATCTCGACCTCGCCGGCGATGGGCTCGATCACCCGCTGGAGATAAGCGCGCACGCTGCCGGCGTCTTTGCCGGTAACCCCCACGGCATCGATCTGGTAGATGTAGCCGCTATCTCCATCGGGGATCAGGACTACCCTGGTTGGATGCGGCACCCGCTCGATCGGTTTATCTTTGAAGTTGATCTTCAGCGGCGCCAGAAAAATGAACAGCACGATGAGCGTGACCATGATGTCGTACTGGATGCTGCCGCGGTCATAACTCCACCCGATGAAACTCGATATGGTTCGCCACACGCGCCTCATAGGCAACATTCAGTCTAGATTCCCATCGCCATCCTTGGCAATGCACGACCTTGCCAGCTACAGTTGAAAATCCGATGGCGAGCACATCGTTCCAATCCCGGCCGACACCGACTCGCGGGCTGCGACGCGTTGTATTGCTACTGACGGCACTTGTGGTTCTCCTGGTCGCATATTCCCTCTGGCGCCCGGCCTCGGCGGTCACTGCCATCACCACCGGTGCGCTTCGGCTCAGCGGTATCGAGCGCCACTGCCTGCAGCTCGGCCCCTACCGCATCCATTACTTCGTCGGCGGCAGTGGTGAACCGCTGGTGCTGGTGCACGGCCTGGGCGGCCGCGCGCTGGATTTCGCGCTCATCATGCCGGCGCTGGCCAAGCAGCATCGCGTCTTCGCGCTCGATCTGCTTGGCTACGCCGGGTCCGACCGGCCGGACGTCGATTACTCCGTCACTCTCCAGACCGGCATCCTGCGCCAATTCCTCGACAGCCAGGGGCTCACTCGCTTCGACCTCGCCGGTTGGTCGATGGGCGGCTGGATCGCGCTCCAATTCGCCTCGCAGTCCCCTGATCGTGTCCGCCGCCTTGTGCTTCTCGACAGCGCCGGAATGCAATTCCCACCGACCTTCGACCTCCATCTGCTCTCCCCGCACACCATGGCGGAGATGGAACGGCTGGAAAAGCTGCTGACGCCGCATCCTGTGCGGGCTCCTCGATTCATCAAGCGCGACTTCCTGCGCCAGCTTCGCGCGGAAGACTGGGTGATCCAGCGCACTGTCGCCCACATGATCACCCCGGGCGAAGTGATGGATGGCAAGCTGGCGGGCGTCACCATGCCCGTGCTCCTCGTCTGGGGCAAGCAGGATGTGCTGACGCCGCTTCTGGTCGCCGACGCCATGCGCCGCGAGATGCCGCAATCCGTACTGGCGGTGCTGGATGGCTGCGGGCACATTGCGCCGCTCGAATGCCACGAGCGCGTACTTCGGGAAATGCAGCGCTTCCTCTCCGCTGACCCGCCGCTGCCGGCCGCCGTTCACGAAGTCCCCGCGCATTAGGGAAGCTAACCACAGAGGACACTGAGGTACACAGAGGAATGCTGGGGATAACTCGATTTCGGCGATTCCGGCGATCACGGAGATTCCGGCGATCCCCACGTGACCCAATCACCCGATGACCCGGTCACCCGATGACCCGATTCTTGGTGATCCTCTCCACCCCGCCCAGATACGGCCTCAGCGCCTCCGGCACCATCACGCTGCCGTCTGCCTGCTGGTAGTTCTCGACGATCGCCACCCACGTCCGCCCGATGGCCAGCCCCGAGCCGTTCAGCGTGTGCACGAACTCGGTCTTGCCCTTGCCTTCGGGCTTGTAACGGATGTTGGCGCGCCGTGCCTGGTAGGCTTCAAAGTTCGAGCACGATGAGATTTCGCGGAACAACTGCTGCCCTGGCAGCCACACCTCGATGTCATAGGTCTTCGCCGACGAGAACCCCATGTCGCCCGTGCACAGCACCACCACGCGATAGTGTATCCCGAGCTTTTGCAGCACGGTCTCAGCATCGTGCGTCAGCTTCTCCAGCTCGTCGTACGACTGCTCCGGCCGCGCAAATTTCACCAGCTCAACTTTCTGGAACTGGTGCTGGCGGATGATGCCGCGCACGTCCTTGCCGTACGAGCCGGCCTCGCTGCGGAAGCACGGCGTATAGGCAGTGAGCGAGATGGGCAGGCGAGCCGCCTCCAGTACCTCGTCGCGATAGAGATTGGTGACCGGCACTTCAGCGGTGGGGATCAGGTACAGGCTCTTGTCGCCGTGCGGCACCTTGAAGAGGTCGGCCTCGAACTTGGGCAACTGCCCGGTGCCGTACATCGAGTCGGCGTTCACCATGTACGGCGGCAGGACTTCGGTGTAGCCATGCTCGCGCGTGTGCAAGTCGAGCATGAAGTTGGCCAGCGCCCGCTCCAGCTTAGCCCCCAGGTCCCAATAGACGGCGAAGCGCGCCCCCGTCAGCTTGGCGGCGCGTTCCAGGTCGAGGATGCCCAGCGCCTCTCCCAGCTCCCAGTGCGGTTTGGGCGCGAAGTCGAATTTCGGAGGCTTGCCCCAGCGCCGGACTTCTTGGTTGTCC
>DASQGF010000016.1:0-7672 GCA_035632755.1 Terriglobales bacterium | reverse complement strand
CGCCATCTGGTTCGCCGCCGCCCATTTTCGAGTGCTGGAGACGACCGGCGGCAGCCGCTCGACCTTCGTCGCCAGCTTTGCGCTGCTGTTCGGGCCGTTCTGGGCCTTCGGATTCGGGGCCGCTGAACCTATTCGGCATGCGCTTCGGGCGCGCTGGGCGCGCATGCTCGCGCCCGGGCTGCTGGTCAGTTCGTATCTCGTTTTTTCCCTGCCCCGTGGCGAATTTGAGTGGCGATACTGCGCCGCGCTCTCGGGCATCCCTGTCGTCGTGGCGCTGTTGCTCGAATTCTTCGCACACCAGGAGTCCGGCGGCGTCACACTGCAGTGGCCCGATCTGGTCGCCCTGGTTCTCGTGGGCGTGCCCATCGTGATGCGCTGGCTGCACGGGTCGTATCCGCATCCCGCGCTGAGCGCCATGCCCAAGCTGCTGCTCGCCGACGCCGCGTTGTATGGGTTCCTCGTGGTGCGCCGCCTGGAGGACGTGGGCTACGATTTCCGCCCGCGCGGGCGCGATCTGGCCATCGGCCTGCGCGAGCTGGTGTTCTTCGCGCCGTTCGGCATTGGCCTGGGATTCGCGCTGCACTTCATCGGCTTCCATCGCGTGACGCCGTCGTTGTGGGAGTTCTTAGCGGGATGGATCACCACCTTCATCCTGATCGCCATCCCTGAGGAATTGTTCTTCCGCGGGATTCTGTTGAACCTGCTGGAGCGCCGCCTGGGACCGCGCGCGGCGTTACTCGCGAGCGCGGTGGTGTTCGGTTTTTCGCACTTCAACAAGCGCGCGGCGTTCAACTGGCGCTACATCCTCCTGGCGACCATCGCGGGGATCTTCTACGGGCGGGCGTGGCGCGACCGGCGGCGGTTGTTCAGTTCAGGCATCACGCACGCCACGGTGGACGTGATCTGGGGAACGTGGTTTAAGTAAGGGAGTAGGGAGTAGGGAGTAGGGAGTAGGGTGTAGGGAGTAGGGTGTCGCGGGAAGCAAAAACAGGCTTTCCTGCTCCCTACTCGCTACTCCCTACTCCCTGGGTTTCTACTGGTCGCGCCGCTTCAGCGTGGGACGATCATCGTCCTGCTTGTTGCTGGAGTCGCTGCTGTCTCCGCTCCCGGTGTCCTTGGGGCGATTGTCGCCGGCGGTGCGGCGCAGCGTAGGACGGCTCTTGTCCTTGTCGTCAGTCAGCTTGCGGCGGTTCTCGATGGCCGCCAGCCGCGCCTTCACCTGCTGGAACTCCGAGGTGTCCACCACGTACTCGGGACGTGGGGGCAGAATGTGGTTGATCTCTTCCTGGCTCTTGGCGATGCGCTCCGGGGTCTGGGGGTGGGTGGCGAAGGCCTTGGCCAGCGAGCCCGGCTTCTTTTTCTCCTTCGCCTGTATCTTTTCGAAGAAGGCGATGAACGACTCGGGATCGTAGCCCGTCTTGTACATGTACTCCACGCCCAGGTAATCGGCCTCGGCCTCGAAGCCGCGCGAGAACGACAGGAAGGTCAGCGGCAAAGCCAGGCTGGCGGCCGAGCTCACGGCGTAGCCGATGCCGCCTCCGATGAAGATCAGCGGGATGGAAGCGAAGTTCGCCAGTTGCGCGCGCGTCATCTGGCGCGTGGCGTGGCGCGCGGCGACGTGCGAGATCTCGTGCGCCATCACTCCCGCCATCTCCGACTCGTTGTCCGCCGCCAGGACAAGCCCGGAGTTCACGTAGAAGAAACCGCCGGGCAAGGCGAAGGCGTTGATGCTGTCGTCGTCGATCACCTTGATGGTGAACGGCACTTTGGCGTCGGAGTTGCGCACCAGGTTCTGCCCGATGCGGTTCACATACTCATTGACCACTGGGTCCTGCACCAGCCTGACGCTCTGCTCCACCTGCATGGCGTATTGCTTGCCCATGCGGATCTCGTGTTCGATCGAGTACCAGTTGCCCAGTCCCTTGCCGCCCATGTTGCGGTTGCCGATGGCGTTGACGTCATCCTTGCTGCCGGGCTTGACATTCTTGTTCTTATCCTTGTCGGACGTATTGCTGCTGGGGGCGGCCGGCGGCGCACTATCGGTAATGGCGGGCGGCGCGCCGCTGTCCTGGCTCGCGGCGGGCGCGTTCGAGTCGGTGCTGGCAGCCGGAGTGCTGTCCGGAGTGGACGTTTTTTGCGCGTCCTGTGCGAGCACGAACGGGCTCAAAAGCAACAGGACGACCGCTGGAACGATGGCGCGCGACCTCATGGGACTCCCTCGCAACCCGTGTCCGGCCGGGTCGGACACGCTGAGTATACTACCGTTAACACACCCCAGATGAATGGGTAAAGCCTACCCGCTCAGTTAGACGCAGAAAGCGACTCCTGGGTTACCTATAAACAGATTGAGGTGTTTGGCAGGCAGGCGCAAAATCCCACGCCCTTTTAGTCGTAATACTCCAGCCCCAAATGCGTGATCAGCGCCTCGCCCTTCAGGTGGCGCAACGTGTTCTTCAGCTTCATGGACTGGATGAACAGGTCGTGCTCGGGATAGAGCCCGGGGGCGGTCATGGGCGACTTGAAGTAGAAGCTGAGCCATTCCTGTATGCCGATGCCGCGCAGCTCGGCGCTGCGCTGCGCCAGATCGAGGAAGAGCACCAGGTCGAGCACGATTGGCGCCGCCAGGATGGAGTCGCGGCACAGGAAATCCACCTTGATCTGCATCGGATAGCCGAGCCAGCCGAAGATGTCTATGTTGTCCCAACCCTCTTTGTTATCACCACGTGGAGGATAATAGTTAATACGAACCTTGTGGAATATCTTGCCGTATAGGTCGGGGTACATCTGCGGCTGTAAAATGTGCTCCAGCACCCCCAGCTTCGACTCTTCCTTGGTCTTGAACGAGTCGGGATCGTCCAGCACTTCGCCATCCCGGTTGCCGAGGATGTTGGTCGAGTACCAGCCGCTCAGGCCGAGCATGCGCGCCTTGAACCCGGGCGCGAGGATGGTCTTCACCAGCGTTTGCCCGGTCTTGAAATCCTTGCCGCAGATGGGGGCGTGGTTGCGCCGCGAGAGTTCGTACATCGCCGGGATGTCCACGGTCAGGTTGGGGGCACCGTTGGCGAAGGGCACACCCTCGCTCAAGGCGGCGTAGGCGTAGATCATCGAGGGCGCGATGTCCTCGTCGTTGAGCTCGAGGCCCTTCTCGAACGCTTGCACCGACTCGTGCACCGGCCGGGGACGCAGGAAGATCTCGGTCGAGCCGCACCAAATCATGATGAAGCGCGAGGCGCCGGACGACTTCTTGAACTCGCGGATGTCGTCGCGCACCTGCTCCGCGAGATCTCGCTTGCTCTTGCCCTTCTTGACGTTGGGCCCGTCGAGTTTGCGAACGTAATTGCGGTCGAACACCGCCTTGCGCGGCTTGATGGACTCGAGGAAGGGCTTGATCCGGTCGAGCAGGTCACGTTCCAGCACGCCGGCGTTGCGGGCCGCGGCGTACATGTCGTCGGTGTAGATGTCCCAGCCGGTGAAGACCAAGTCATCCAGGCCGGCGAGCGGCACGAAATCCTTGACCCTGGGCGAACGCGCGTCGGTGCGCTTTCCCAGGCGGATCGTCCCCATCTGCGTGAGCGAGCCGATGGGCTTCGCCAAGCCGTGTCGGATGGCCTCCACACCCGCTACGAATGTTGTCGCCACCGCTCCCATGCCGGGGATCATCACCCCCAGCTTGCCTTTGGCCGGTTGGATCTGGTCGGATTTGCCGCTCGATTGCCGCTTCGCCATGAATTATGCTTCCGCCCTTATTCGGTTAGCGTTCGTTGGACAAACTGGCATCTTCTCGTATCGAGAGCTGATTTGCAAACGAGGGTGGCGGTGGGTAGGACTAGGGATGTTGGCATCGACAAAGGCCGAGTGCCAAATGCTAACTGCTCTTCGAATCATTACCAGGTCTTGATCCCGTCCAGGAATCCGCGGATGGCCTTCCCCGCCGCCTCGTGTTGCTCGAAGACCGCGTAGTGTCCGGCGCGGGGGGCGACCTGAAGACGGCTGCCGGCGATTCCACGCTGCATAAATTCGGCTTCGCTCAGAGGTGTGAGGGTATCTTCGGCTCCGACCATCACCAGCGTGGGAACGTTGATGGTCTTGAGGTCGGCGACGGAATCGGGCCGCGCCGCCATCCCGCGCTGCACCGCCGCGATCCCAGCCGCGGACATTTCCAGCATCATCTTGCGCGCACGCTCGACCAGGTCAGGGCGGGTCGTCCGAGTGGTGTCGCCCAGCAGCTTGGGAATCATGCTGTCGACGAACGGAACGGGCCCTTGCTTCTCCGCGTCGTCGGCGGCCTTCAAGCGGTTGGCGCGGCCTTCGTCGGTGTCGGCACCGGCGCGGGTATCGCAAAGGATGAGGCCGGAGACGCGCTCGCGATGCCGCCTCCAGAACTCGAACAGCACGTACCCGCCGATGGAAACGCCCGCGAAAACGGCCTTGCCCACGCCGCAAGCTTCCGACAGCCGGAGCAGGTCGGTGGCGTGCTTCTGCATAGTGGCGGGACCGGCGCCAGCGCTGGACTGCCCGTGCCCGCGCAGGTCGGGAACGATCAGGCGATAGCGTCCCGCCAGCAGCTCGGCCGCCGGCAGCCATACTTTGTGATTCGCCGGGAAGGGATGCAGCAGGACGACGGGCGGCCCGGCGCCCATGACGGTGTAGAAGATCTCCGCGTCGTCGCTACTCAGGCGCATGCTTCAGGGATTATGCACGCGTTCGGCGTTCGCCGGCGCGGCCGGCAGCAGCGGCGGCTCGTTGGGCATCACGATCCAGGCGATGATGTAGGCGATGAGACCCGCCCCTCCTGATAGGAACGCGCCCACCAGCCACACCACCCGGACCAGGCTAACGTCCAGATCAAAGTACTCCGAGAAACCCAGACAGACACCGGCGACCTTTCTCCCAGCGCGCGGACGCACCAGCCGCTTGCGCGCCGCCACCGCGCCCACACGCCTGCCGCAGTAAGCGCAGAGTTGGGCGTCGTCCTGGATCACCTTGCCACAGTAATTGCAATACATAAGCGCTCCTCTACCCACTGTAGATACGGCTGGAATGGCCTGATGTTCAAAAAAAATCATTCCCGGTCTTGAATGGGCTGCGCCTCCAAAACCTCCGCGCCACGCGTAATTCTTGCCCAGTCGGGCGCCGCGGACTGGCGCCGCGATTCCCGGAACTTCCGGCTCGTCAATGGGTTAGATAGTTCAACCTTTGGCCATTGGGTTGCGCATCCGAGGTGGGGAGAGCGAAAATGGCAAACACCGCAAGCAACGTTCATGACCACGGGGAGTTCTGGAGACCTGCATTGGAGACGCGGCAAGAATCCGTGCCCACGGCCCAAACCGAGAGTTGCGCGCGCTGTGGCACGGAGTTCGTCGCCGGCTCGCGTTTCTGCCATGTGTGCGGGGCCGAGCGTGAACCGCAATTCGCGGCTCGTCGCTTCCAGTGGGCACGATTCCCGGACATTCACCGCATGCAGGAGCGGCTGGGGCTGCCGCTGGCGTCGGTGGTGGCGCTCGTCGTTGGCATCATCTGTGCGCTGGCGGCGATCGGCACTGGGCTGGCCTTTACCGCCACCACCGTGCTCGATTGGCAGGCAGTGCAGATCTGGCGGATCGAATGGCTGCTGGCTGCCGTGGTGGCCTTCCTGGCGGGAATCCTGCTGAAAACTGCTGGCGGTCCGAAAGACAAACAAGATTAGTTTTTTCTCCCCCGAGCATATCCAGGGCGATGCGCGAGCCGCGGCGCCCTTTCGTTTTGGGTGTGCTTCCGCAAGCGCGCGGTGGGCGCGCGCAAGTAAACTTCAGTGTCCCAATCGCTGATTGAATGAATCAATGACCCAATGGCCCGATCCGGTCATTCCCCCGGCCCGTGGCTGTTGCGGTGCATGGGCACACTGAGGTCCGGCGCAGGCCGCGGCTGTTCATCCATGCGGTAGAGGTGGTGGAGCGGGCCCGGGCCTTTGCCCAAGAGTAACGCCCGGCTGATGGCCTTGGTCACATACGCCTTGGCGAGCACGATGGCATACTGCAGTTGACGTCCCTGGGCGAGATTGGCTGCCAGTGCGGTAGCAAAGGCGCATCCCGTGCCGTGGGTCGAGTTCGAGCGCAAGCGATCGGAGGCGAACTCTAACTGCTCGAAGTTTCCCTCCGGTAAGACGGTGCTGAGCACATCAATGGCGCGCTCCAGATGCCCGCCGGTGACCACGACGTTCTGCGCCCCCATCTCGTGCAATTTGCGCGCCGCTGCCTTCATCTGCTCCAGGTTCCCAACCGGAAGTCCGGTGAGCGTGGCGGCTTCGTCAATGTTGGGAGTGATCACGGAAGCCAACGGGAGCAGCACCTTGGTCAGCCGTTCCAGGCCTCGGTCATCCAGCAACACGGCCCCGGAGGATGCTTTGAGAATCGGATCGAGCACCACGTTGGGAGGCTTGGCGCTGTCGACGAACTCAGCCACCGCGTCCACCACATCCGCCGAGCACAGCATGCCGATGCGGACGGCGGCAGGCGGCATGTCGGCAGCTAATTCGCGAAGTGTTTCCCTTACGATCTCTTTGGAGACCGGTTCCACGCGCTGCACACCGACCGTGGTCTGCACGGTCAGCGCCGTGATGCAGGCGGTGCCGTAACAACCGTGGGCGGCTATGGTCTTGATGTCGGCCGTCACTCCTGCCCCGCACGAAGGATCGAAGCCGGCAATCGTGAGCACAACGGGTGGCGCGGAGGGCATAGCGCATGAATGTAATGGCAATCACTCGCAGCGCAAAATGAATTCTTCATTTTTCTTGAACGGCTCAGGTCAGAACCGAAGCCGGGTTGATGCTCGGAATCCCAGCGCGCACCGCCATGGGCGACCCCTAATCCGTGGCTAGCGTTTGATAGTCATGCGGGATGCGGCTCTTCCCGGCTCGGCTGGGGTCAGGAAGATCGTCCCAGATCGGCCAGCGTGGTCGCTGCTCTATCGGCCGAAATCCTCTCGCCCCGTGGAAACCGGGTCCCGCTGGCGGTTCATTCAGGTGGAAAACAGGGCGCCGGCGACCAGGAATCCCTTGCTGTGCAACAGTTTGCATCGCAGTACAGAAGTAATGGTTATCGGGCCTGAAGAGATTGACTAGCCCCCTTTAGTTTCATACAATTACCTAATCAAAGAAGAGAGGAAAGGCAGACTGTAGATAGACTGAAAGGACATCCAATGCGACGAGTACTACCCTGCATCATGGCAACGCTTGTGATGGCTGCCACCTTGGGGGCGGCACCCGCTACAAAGGGCCCCAAGTCTACGAAGTCAGGCCCCCCGAAGCACCAGAAACCCTATGAGATTGGGAGGGCGTCCTGGTATGGCAAGCCCTTCCACGGCCGAACCACCGCCAGCGGTGAGCCCTACGACATGTTTCAGTTCACGGCGGCCCACCGGTATCTACCTCTAGGGACATGGGTTAAGGTCACCAACCTGCGCAACAACCGGTGGGTAATGGTGCGCGTCAACGACCGCGGGCCGGTTCCGGAAAGCCGCATCATTGACCTCTCATATGGCGCCGCCGCCATGTTAGAGTTCCGGCATGAGGGGGTCGAACGGGTACAGCTGGACATCGTCACCCCGCAAATGGTCGCCGCAGCGCAAGACGTGGGCGGCGAATGAGTTATTCCCGGCAGACCGAACCTGGTCTGCTGGGCTCCCCGCAATTCCA
>DASQGF010000015.1:0-17346 GCA_035632755.1 Terriglobales bacterium | reverse complement strand
TACCACCACGCACGTTCTGGGCATGGAAGTCGTGCTGTCCGATGGCTCGCTCATTCACCTTGGCGGGAAGACCGTGGACCGTCCCGGCTACGACCTGCCGGGGGTCTTCGTGGGATCGGAAGGCACGCTCGGCATCGCCACTAAAGTCATCCTGCGCATTGTGAAAAAGCCGGAAGTCATCCAGGTACTGCTGGCAGCCTTCAACTCGACCAATGAAGCGGGCGCGGCGGTGAGTGGCATCATCGCCGCCGGCATGCTGCCCGCGGCCATCGAGATGATGGACAATCTGGCCATCCAGGCCGCCGAAGCCGCGGTGCAGGCCAACTATCCCAATTGCGGCGGGCTGCTGCTGGTTGAGCTGGACGGCCCCGCCCCCGAGGTCGAGACCCTCATGGAGGAGGTGGCCGACGTCTGCACCAAGTGCGGCGCCTGGGAGATCCACGTCGCGCAGTCTGACGCCGAGCGCGCTCGCGTGTGGACGGGACGCAAGGCCGCCTTCGCCGCCGTCGGGCGCCTCGCGCCAGCTTACATCGTGCAGGACGGCGTGATCCCGCGCACGGCGTTGCCGCATGTCATGAGCGAGATCGAACGGCTCAGCTCCGAGGTCGGCCTGCGCGTGGCCAACGTCTTCCATGCCGGCGACGGCAACTTGCACCCGCTGGTGCTCTACGACAGCGCCGTTCCCGGGCAGGACAAGCTGGCCGAGAAGCTGGCCGGCGACATCCTGCGGCTCTGCATCAAGGCCGGCGGCTCCATCACCGGCGAACATGGCGTCGGGGAAGAAAAGAAGATGTTCATGGCCGAGATGTTCGCCGAGCCCGACCTCGACACCATGCAACTGGTGCGCTGCGCCTTCGATCCCGAGAACCTCTCCAATCCCGATAAGGTATTTCCCCGGCCCCGGTTGTGCGGAGAAAAACCCGGGGTCTATGAACCGCACCCGCTGGAAATCGCGGGCGTGGCGCAACGCTTCTAATAAACGCTTTTAATAAGAGCAGGAGAAACGTCCATGCCAGCCGCAAGCGGTGTTATGACCCAAGTCTCGTGGCCGGAACTGGCCGAAATCGTCGGCAAGGAGCATCTGCGCGCCTCGACCGCCGGGGACGCCATCGACGGGGTTCAGCCGCAGATGATCGCCGAACCGGGCACTGCTGAAGATCTGGCGCGCGCTCTGCGCTGGGCCCACGCCGCCGGCGTGAAGGTGGCGCCGCGGGGCGGAGGCACCAAGCTGGGGTGGGGCAATCCGCCGGCGGCTTGCGATCTGGTGCTCTCAACTGCGCGCTTGAACCGCGTCCTCGAACACGCCTGGGCCGACATGACAGTCATCGTCGAAGCGGGATGCCTCGTTGCCGACCTGCAGAAGACGCTCGCCGAGCACGGGCAGCGGCTGGCTCTCGACCCGCTGTGGCCGGAGCGCGCCACCATCGGCGGCATCCTCTCCACCAACGACAGCGGCTCGTTGCGCGCGCGCTACGGTTCACTGCGCGACCTCATCATCGGCATCACCGTGGCGCTGCCCGACGGCACGCTCGCCAAGAGCGGCGGCAAAGTGGTCAAGAATGTTGCCGGCTACGATCTGGCAAAACTCTTTACCGGCGCGCTGGGCACGCTGGGCGTAATCGTGCAGGCGATCTTCCGGCTCCATCCCTTGCCCAGGGAAACGCGCAGCCTGAGCTTCACTGGCACACCCCAAGCGCTGAACCAACTGCTGCTCGCCATCCAGGGCTCCAAGCTAACGTTCACCGGCCTGCAACTGCGGGCGGAGAAGGGAAGCGCGCAGCTCGATGTCCGCTTCGACGGCACCTCCGCCGGCATCGAGGCGCAGGTCAAGCAAGTTCAGCAGATCGCCGGATCGGTCGCTGCCTCGGATGCGCCGGCGAACACCTGGACCTCGCACCAGGCGATCTGGGACGGGGCCGCCCCGGCGCTGGTCGCAAAATTCAGCGTGCTCCCGGCGCAGTTCGCGGCGGTGTGCGCGCTGGCCGAGCGCTCAGCCGGGGCGCAGTCGTTGGCGTGGAAGCTGGTCGTCCAGAGTGTGGGCACTGGTTATGTGCGCCTCGAAGGCGCCGAACCGGCATTGCGCACCGCGCTGCTGACCCTGCGCGACGAACTCGCAAATATGGAGGGCACACTGGCCGCGCTCGGCTGTCCGATGGCCGTCAAGCGCGGCGTCGATGTCTGGGGATCGCCCTCGGACGCGCAGTCGCTGATGGTGCGCATCAAGCAGCGCTTCGATCCTGACGGGACCCTGAACCCGGGACGCTTCATAGGGGGGATCTGATGGCCCACGCCGACAACACCAACCGCGCCGCCGCTATCTTCGATGACCACAATCCGCCGCCAGCGGAGATTTACAACAAATGCGTCCACTGCGGATTCTGCCTGCCCACCTGCCCGACCTACGCGCTGTGGGGCGAAGAGATGGACTCCCCGCGCGGCCGCATTTATCTGATGAAGCTGGGCAGCGAAGGCAAGGCCAACCTGACCGACAGCTACGCCCGCCATTTTGACAAGTGTCTGGGCTGCATGGCCTGCGTGACCTCCTGCCCCTCGGGCGTGAGGTACGACCGGCTGATCGAAGCCACGCGCGCCCAACTCCAACGCCACTACCGGCGCTCGCCCGTCGAACTCATCCACCGCCAGTGGATCTTCAACCTGTTCCCCTATCCCGAGCGGCTGCGGGCGGCGTTGTGGCCGGCATGGGCGTACCAGGCTTCCGGACTGCGGGCGCTGGTACGCGGCAGCGGCGTGCTCAAGCTGCTTCCGCGCAAGCTGCGCTCGACGGAAGCCTTGCTGCCGGCGATCACGCTGCGCGAACTGCGCGCCAATATGCCGGAACGCATCCCGGCGCAAGGCGCGGTGCGCAAGCGTGTGGGCCTGCTGACTGGATGCGTGCAGCGGGTACTGTTCTCCGGCGTGAACGCGGCTACGGCGCGGGTGCTGGCCGCTGAAGGATGCGAGGTCATCATCCCGCGCGAACAAGGTTGCTGCGGCGCGCTCATGGTCCACACCGGGCTGGAAGAGCAGGCCCTCGACTTCGCGCGCAAGCTCATCGACGTCTTCGAACGCGCCGGTGTGGACGCCGTCGTCATCAACGCCGCCGGTTGCGGCTCCACCATGAAGGAGTACGGCTACCTGCTGCGCAACGACCCGCAGTACGCCGAACGCGCCAAGGCCTTCGCCGCCAAGTGCAAGGACATCTCCGAAGTGCTGGCGGAGCTGGAGCCGCGTGCCGTGCGGCATCCGCTACCGTTGCGTATCGCCTACCACGATTCCTGCCATCTCCAGCACGCCCAGGGCATCCGCACCCAACCGCGCAAGGTGCTCAAGACCATTCCGCAATTGGAGCTTCTGGAAATCCCCGATGCCGCCCTCTGCTGCGGCTCCGCCGGAATCTACAACCTGGTGCAGCCCGACACCGCCGCCCAGCTCGGCGACATGAAGGTGCAGAACTGCCTCTCGACCAGCCCCGACCTGGTGGTCTCGGCCAATCCCGGCTGCCTGGTGCAGATTTCGTCCGGCCTGAAGCGCGCGGGCAAGCGGGTGCCGGTGCTGCACATGATCGAGCTGATGGACGCCGCCATCCAGGGCACGCCCGCCTCCGAGCTGCAAGCGCGGCGATGAAAGAGTAGCGCCGGCGTCTCGCCGCCTGCTGCAGGGGCGTCCTGTCCCTGCTTTTCTGCATAACCAACAGGGAACTATCCCGTCCAACACCTCGTAAATCCCGAAAGACTCCATCAGGAGAAGGTGGACTTATGAGAACAGTGCGCAGGTGGGGGACCGCCCTGCTCATCCTTGTTGCCACAGCCCTGACGCTGGTCGCGGCCAGCCCGGAAGCGGACACGCCTTCCTACACCAGCTCTGGCGAACTCTTGCGGCCGGGCAACTACCGCGAATGGATCTACCTCTCGTCCGGAATGGACATGAGCTACAGCCCCATGGCTATGGACCACCACATGTTCACCAACGTGTTCGTGCCCCAGGCCGCCTATCGCGAGTTCTTGAAGAGCGGCAAATGGCCGGACAAGACCATGTTCGTGGTGGAAGAGCGCATGTCCAGCTCGCAAGGGTCCATCAACAAGGCCGGCCAGTTCCAGACCGACCGGATGGGCATCGGCGTGGAAGTGAAGGACGAAAAGCGTTTCACCGAGCGCTGGGCCTATTTCAGTTTTGACGAGGACACGAAGTCCGCCAGCCCCAATCCCAAAGCCGGTTGCTGGCAGTGCCACGAGGACCACGCCGCCGTCGAGCACAGCTTCGTGCAGTTCTATCCGACGCTGAAGCCGGTCGCGCAAAAGTTCGGCACCTACAAGGACAGGTAAGCTGGCGCTACGATAGCCGCCCAGCCCGCGCACACTCAACGGTGAGGCCGATCACCGTATTCGCTCCTGCCACTGTGGTACTCACCACGCAGTGAGTTTCATCCGCGTCGCGCCGGTGCCGCAGACGCAAAGGAGGTTCGTGTGCCCATCATCACCATATCCCGTGGATCGTTTAGCGGGGGCAAGATGCTGGCCGAGGCCCTCGCCAGGAGGCTCGGCTACCGCTCGATCGATCGCGACCAGATTATCGGGAAAGCTGCGGCCTGGGGCGTGTCGCAGGACGACCTCAGGACCGCCATCGAAAAGCCGCCGGCCTTCTTTGGGCAGTCCCAGCACACAAAATACGTTTATCTGGCCTTCATTCAGGCGGCGCTTACTGAGGAAGTCAGGAAAGGGAACGCCATCTACCACGGCCTGGCGGGCCACCTGCTGCTGGGCAAGGGACCGCACGTCCTGCGCACCCGCATCATTGCTCCCATGGAGTTCCGTATCGGCAAGGTGCAGGACCGGCTGAAGTGCAATCGCAAGGAAGCCATCGCCTACATCGAGAAGATGGACGAGGACCGGCGCAAGTGGACCCAGTTTCTCTACGGCGTGGATTGGGCAGACGCATCGCTCTATGACCTTGTGCTCAATCTGGAACAAATGAATCTGGACGAAGCCTGCGACGTTATCTGTACCGTTTCGCGGCTGAAGTGCTTTGCGTCGACTGCCGAAACTCAAAAAGCCCTGGACGATCTCGCCAAGGCCAGCCGCGTCAAGGCCAGCCTGGCGATGAATCCGGCCACTTCGGACCTTCAGGTAGAGGTGGTGGTGCACGACGGATCGGTGTCCATCAAGGGAGACATCGTTAGCCCGGCCCAGGTCAAGAAGATCGGCAGCATTGTCCGGGCGGTGCCTGGCGTCAGTGAAGTCCACTTGGAGCAACTGGCGCTGGCGACTCGCTTTTGAAGCCTTAGCTTCGCTGTGCTTGTTCAAGGTGAGCCATAACGCGATTCGGAACCGCAGGGATTTTTGCCGACCGGACGTTGATGTTTCATCGCGGCTCGGCTGCGGCCGGAGCGCGAGACGAAGCGAGCCGCTGTTCCCCCGAATAGATGAGGAACCGCCGTCCGCGCAGGAATCCCACTAGCGTGAGCCCCAGCTCGCGCGCCAGGCGCACCGCCAGCCCGGAAGGCGCAGAGACCGAGGCCACCAGCGGCAGTCCGGCCACCAGCGCCTTCTGGATGATCTCGAAGCCGCCGCGCCCACTGACCATCAGCGCGCATTCGGAAAGCGGCAGCCGGCCTTCGAGCAAGGCCCAGCCCACTATCTTGTCCACGGCGTTGTGGCGTCCGACGTCCTCGCGTACGACGATCAGCTCTCCTTCCGAGCTGAACAGGCCTGCGGCATGCAACCCGCCGGTTCGGCCAAAGATGGTCTGGGCGGACCGCAGTTTGTCCGGCAGGGTGCACAGCACGTCCGGATCGAAGCGGAACCCGGGATTGGGCGCGGGAATGCCGCGCACGCGGATGGCGTCGATGGAAGCCTTGCCGCAAATCCCGCAGCTCGAAGCCACGAAGAAGTTGCGCTGCATGCGCTCGCGCTCGAACTCCGTCCCCGCAAGCTCAACCTCGACGAGATTGCCGCTGGCTTCCTGCTTCTCCGCCGTGCCTTCGGTGAGAGAGGCGATCTGCTCGCGCTTCTGGATGAGGCCTTCGGTGAACAGGAAGCCGGCTGCGAGTTCCAGGTCGTGGCCGGGAGTGCGCATGGTGACCGTCAGCGGCGCACCGGCGATGCGGATCTCCAGCGGCTCCTCGGCGACGAGGTAGTCCTGGAAGCGGCGGAGGTCGCCCTCCTGCCACTCCGAGACCTGCGTCAGGTCGATGCTGCGCGATCGTTTGGCCACGTTCCTCCTTTGGCCGTCCACAAAAACTGTCCGCTGGAATTCTACGTGCCCGCCTGCCCGCAATACCAGAAGCAGCGGCTGTGACCTGTGTCCTTGCCGTGGTTTTCGGAGGGCGCTAGCATGCTGGGGCTGGCGAGGATCCTGCGGAGTTCTCCCACCCGGAGGCTAGCTATGAAGCTCAGGCACGTGGTTCTGGTCGTGCTTTCAGGGTTCGTCCTCACCGCCGCCCGGGCGCAGGTGACCCGCATCCTCATTCCGGCCGGCACGCCGGAAGACGCCGCCATCCAGGAGATCACGCAAGAAGCGGACGCCGACAAACGGCTGGCGCTGGTCCAGGATTTCCTGCAGAAGTTCTCCGCGAATCCCATGGCGGTCGCCTACGGCAACCTGCAGATCTCGCAGTATTACTCCGCCAAGGGGAATATCGCCCAGGCACTCGCCTACGGGGACAAAGCCTTGGCGGCCGCTCCCAACGACCTCGAGATTCTGGGCTCCCAGGCGAACCTGGCATCGCAGATGAAGGACTACGCCAAGGTCGTGGACTATGCGGCGCGGGGCGGCATGGCTGTCCAGGGCATCGCTCAGCAACCCAAGCCTGCGGACTTGAGCGACCAGGACTTTGCCGCACACGTCGAGGGCGAGCGGGCCAGCGCGCAACCGTCTTATGAGTATCTGGAAGGCCTGGCGGTGAATGCGATCGCAGGCGAGGCAGACGGCAAGCAAAAGGTGGCGGAAGTCGAAAAGTTTGAGTCCGCTTTCCCCAGGTCGAAGTACGAGCCGCAGGTGGTTGAGTACGCGGTGGTGGCGCTGCGGCAGATGAACGACGTCCCCCGCCTGGCGGCCTATGGCCAGAGGGCAGTGGAGGCCAACCCGGACAACGCGTCCTTGCTGAGCGTGCTGGCCAGCGCGCTGGTGGACACTTCCGCCTACTTCGATCGCGCCATGGAATATGCGCGCAAAGCCATCGTCCTGGCCAAGGCAGACGCGCCCGACGCCGACAGCAGCCGCAAACTGGCCGCGGGCACGGCCCGCACCGCGCTGGGTTTCGGACTGATGAAGCAGGAGAAGAACACGGCGGCGATCGCCGAGCTGAAGACCGCGGTTGCGCTACTCAAAGAAGATCCGGTGGGATCGCAGAAGGCTTCATACCTGCTGGCTTATGCCTATGCGAAGACCAAGAACTATGCGGAAGCGCGCCAGATTCTAAACAAGTTGGTGGCCATTGAAGGCCCCTTCCAACAGCCCGCGCGGGAGCTGCTGGCGAAGGTGAGCCCGCGTTAGGAGTACCGAGTACCGAGTGTATTAGCTTATACCCGGAGAAGCTAACTTATGGCTGGACTAGTTTTCGGGGGGCAGGTCAGCTTGACTCTTAAATCTCGCATTTCTGCACCAGCAAAAAGTGTCATGTTGCTCCTGATGATCGTGGCGGTTGCGGTCCTTTTTCGTTTTACCGCACTGAGCCGTATACCACCCGGAGTATTTTCCGATGAAGCGCTGAACGGAAACGAGGGAATCCACGCCTGGCGAAGCAGGGATCTAAAGGTGTTCTATCCGACCAATAATGGCAGGGAGGGTATTTGGATCAATCTGATTGGGATTTCCGAGTCTATCTTCGGCACAAATCCATTCGGCCTACGGGTTTCGTCTGCAGTTGTTGGCTCGCTAACCGTTTTCTGCCTGTATTTGCTGGCAGCCGAACTGCAATCCGTTCGGACTGGACTCTTGAGCGCCTGGTTTTTGGCGACGGGCTTCTGGCATGTCGCCTTCTCTCGCATGGCCCTGCGCGCCATTGCAGTGCCGCTACTTCTTAGTGCTTCGCTTTACTTGTTATTCCGAAGTATGCGAGCAGCAACCACGAAATCGCACGCCAGATCGGTACTACTCGCAATCTCCGGTGGCTTCATTTATGGACTTGGATTTCACACCTATATCGCATATCGCTTCACTCCTTTCGTGGTCCTTGTGCTGTTCTGGGTTGAGCTCCAGCGGCACCGAAAGCTCGCACAGCCGATCGGCCCTTGGCTTCGAGTGTTTACACTCTGGGTAGGTGTGGCTGTAGCGGCCGCTCTGCCGATGGGGCTGTATTTTCTGAGCCACCCTTCAGATTTCTTCGCCCGGGCCGAACAGGTTTGGATTTTTGCGGAGCCCAAGCCATTGATGGCATTCGGTAAGGGTCTGGTTCTCACAGCGGGCATGTTCAATGTCAAGGGGGATTGCGCATGGTTATACAATCTCGGCTGCTCGCCTCAACTGCTACCTCCTGTGGGGCTTTTGTTTGTCCTGGGTGTTGGGCTGAGCCTCCGCCGCGCGTTTCGCGAAGGAATCTTGGCCCGCACTGAATGCTTACTTTTCGTCTGGTTCCTGGTAACGCTTCTGCCAACGCTGCTAACTGGGGGCCTTCTGCTCTGAGAAGCGTTGGTGCTCTGCCGCCCGTATTCGTCCTTGTGGGCATAGGAGCTGAATTTGTGTTACAAAAGCTTGCAACCCGGCGGACGGCCTACCATCTGATGCTGGCTGCAGTTATTGCAACCGGAGGCATCGAGGCATACCGCTATTTCTTCTCATGGGGTCACGACCCGCGGGTCGCCTATGAATTCGATGCTCCCAGGGTCGCAATAGGCCGTCTTTTGAACAGCCTTCCAGAATCGACTTCCCGTTACGTCGCATTTGATCGAGATGACGATGACGTTCGAATTCCCTACAATAATTCGGACGGATCTGGACTGCCTCTCCCGATTTCCGCCGAAACAGTCCTCTTCGAGACCCAAGGACATCCGTCCCCCACCTTTCTGTACGAAGACGAAGTCGCAAAAACTACCTTTCCACCAGGCAGCGTGATCGTTCAGCTCCAGCCAGACCCTGAGTTCTATTCTAATCTCAAAGCGGCAGGGCTGAGGTTAAGGGTGGCAACAGCCAGCGAGATAACGTACGCAACGGTTGAATGAGATACAGAATGGGGCTCAAAACGTGTTCTCTGCCATGCGCTTGAGTCGTACCGAAAACCAAGCTTAAGTTAACAGGCTGTCGAAGAATCGAACCTCATGGTCCAATCGGCTCGGTACCTTCAGAGGGCTGGCCCCTCACCCACATAATATGTAATAAAGTGAAGTTAAGCTATTAGTGCTTGACCAGTTCATCCGAGAGCAAACGCGCTTTGAGCGCCAGGTTGCGCGCCCGCACCGTGTCGGAGTCGGCCGTGGCCTTGCGCGCTTGCGCCATGTAGTCCTTGATCTGGGTGACCATAGCCTGCTCCTCCGGACTGAGCGGACGGTTGATGCTGTTCAGATTCGCCTGCGTGGACTGCAACAGTTGCTCGGTGGTCTGCTTGCTGTGCGACGAGGAGTCTTCCAGTCCCACGCCGGCGGCAAGCTGTCCCTGCGAATTGGGCGCGCTGCCTTCTTGGATCACCAGCTTGCTGGTCTTGGCAGGCGCAGGTTGCGGCGCGGAGGCCTGGGTTTGCTGCTGGCCTTGGGGCGAGCTGGCCGCTGCGGCGGGTTTCTTGGTGCTCGGCTTCTTCTTGGGTTTTGGTTTCTCAGCGGTAGTCTCCGTCTTCTCCGGCTGCGTCTCGGCGGCAGGCGGAGTGGGCTGCGTCTCCGCGGGCGGTTGCGCGGGCGGCGGAGGCGCGGGCTCAGGCTGGACGGTGGGCGCCTGTCCCTGCTGCGGCACCGGCGGTTGCTTCTTCCTGAAGGGGCAGCCGGAGAGCGACAGCACCAGAGCTGCGATCGCGATCAACGATAGCTGGCGTTTCATCTGTCCTCTTAGATTACCTGAAGCCGTGCTCCCGGAGATCATCCTTAAATCAAGGGACGCGCTCCGACTTCTTGAGGGGTCTCCACTTCTGCCGTCGAGAGCGGGAAGCGCAGCCGGAACGTGGTGCCTTGCCCTTCTACGGAATCGTATTCCACCGAGCCGTTATGCAATTGCATGACGCGGTAAGCCATAGCCAGCCCGATGCCGCTGCCGTTCTTCTTGGTGGTGAAATAAAGGTTGAAGATCTTGTCCCGGACTTCCTGCGGGATGCCGGCGCCGTGGTCGCGAATCTCCAGCTGCGCGTCATCGTCGGCGCGACTTCCCACCAGCGTCAACTCTCCGCCGCCGGGCATCGCCTGCACGCCGTTGAGCACGATATTGAGCACCGCCTGCTTCACCAGGTCCGAATCCACCTTGACCGGCAGGCTGTCGCCGGGGAAGTCGCGCACGATGCTGACGCCGTGCCGCTCGGCGTCGGGCTGGGCCAGTACCACTACCTCGTCCACCAGCCGGCGCAGGTCGAGGTCGGCCAGCCTCAGTTCCACCGGGCGGGTGAAGTCCACCAGCGTTTGCACCACGCGGTCCAGCCGCTGGATCTCGCTGCCGATCACGTCGATGTGCCGCCGGGTGTCGGGATCGAGTTGCTGCAGTTTCTGCCGCAGCACCTCCAGGTGCACGACGATGGCGTTGATCGGGTTCTTGACCTCGTGGGCCACACCAGAGGTCAGGCGGCCGATGGCGGCCAGGCGGCGCGAGAGCTCGATCTCGTCCTCAATGCGCCGCACCGACTCAGCATCGCGCAAGGTGATGAGCGCTCCGATGCGCTCCCCGCGTTCCTCGATGAAGTCGAGCGAAACCTGCACGCGCGTGCCGCTTTCGCTCTCCACCTCGCGCCCGGAGAGCGGGTGGTGGCGCTCGAAGCAGGCCAGCACCAGCCGGCCCAGGCGGGTGTCGCCGGTAAAGATCTCTGTGACGCTGTGCCCGAGCATCTCTCCGCGCGGCTTGCCCACGAAGCCTTCGACCGAAGCGCTGACCAGCACGGCGCGTGAGTCGCGTGTAAACAGCATGACGCCGTCCTGCAGGTTGGCCATGATCTGGTCGAGGTTCTCCTTCAAGGCGGAGAAGACCTCTTTCACATCGCGCATCTGCCGGCCCAGGCGGTCGATCTTGGTGGTGACCACGCCGTATTCGTCGCTGCGCTGGCGTTCTTTTGCGCTCGGTTCCTGCCCCGCGCTCAGCAGGTCGAGGCGGCGGTTGATGGCTTCCAGCGGCTTCAGCGCCAGGTTGGAGAGGCTGGCGGCCAGCGCCAGCGATACCACGATAGCCAGCAGCGAGAACAGGATAGAAGCCTTCAGTTGCGGCTGCAGCGTGTCTTTGAGGAAGGTGGTGGAGATGCCGATGCGGATCGCGCCAAATGGCTGCTCACCACGCACCAGCGGGATGCGCAGCTCGTACACCCGCGGACCGCCGAACACCACTTCCATCTGCCGGCGGAAGCCACCGTGGACCACCGAAATGAGCTCCTCGCGCTTGGGGATCGTCTTGCCGATCTGCGCCGCATCGGTGTGCAGCAGCGCACGCCCCTCGGCATCCACGATGGCGACGTCGTAGATGGTGGGCGAGTACCCGATCACCGATTGCAACAGCGAGTTCAGCCCGGGATAGGTCTCTAGAGCCTCTTGCACTATCGGGCGCACCGCCTGCGGATTATCGAGGGCGACCCTGGAACTGCTGAGGTCGACCTCCAGAGCGTCGCGCGTAAGCTGGAAGACCTGGTGGCCGACGAAATCAGCGTCGGCGTTGGCGTTCTCCAAGGCTTGCCGCACGGTGCGCGAGATGTAGATGGTCGCAAACGTGGCCACCACCGCCACCACCATCCCGCTGATGGCTAGCACGAGCTTGGTTTTGAGGCGAACCCGCATACAGAAATGTGATTTGAATTATCGCAAATCACCAATCAGAAATCACAGATTCTCTCCCTTGCCGGGGCGGGTCATCAGCTCGTGGATGGCGTCGCGCGGAGGCTTGCCCTGGTGCAGGATGGCGTGCATCTGCTGGGTGATGGGCATCTCGATCTTCGTCTTGCGCGCCAGATCGACGGCGGCGTTGGTGGTGAGCACGCCTTCGGCCACCATGCCGTGCATACCGGCGATGATCTCCGCCAGCTTACGGCCGCGGCCCAGTTCCACACCCACGCTGCGGTTGCGCGAGAGGCCGCCGGTGCAGGTGAGCACCAGGTCACCCATGCCGGAAAGCCCGGCCATGGTGTCGCGGCGCGCGCCGCAGGCGACCGCTAGGCGTGTGATCTCGGCCAGTCCGCGGGTGATGAGCGCGGCCACGCTGTTGTGGCCCAGCCCCAGCCCGTCGCACACCCCGGCGGCGATGGCGATGATGTTCTTCAGCGCGCCGCCCATCTCCACGCCGGTCACGTCGTCGTTGGTGTAAACGCGGAAGCAGGGATCGCTGAAGTCGGCCTGCACACGACGCGCCAAATCGGCGTCGCTGGAGGCGATGGTGATGGCGGTGGGATCGCCGCGGGCGACCTCCTGCGCGAATGAAGGCCCGCTCAGCGCGCCGATGCGGGGATCGAAGCCGTCTTGCGCACGCACACCCAGCACTTCCTTGATCACTTCGGTCACGCGCAGCAAGGTTTCGTTCTCCAGCCCCTTCGTAGCGCTGACGAACAGCATTTCCGGGCGGAGATGCTGTTGCATCTCGCGAAAGACGCGGCGTACGTGGTGCGACGGCATCACGTTGACCACGATCTCCGCGCCGTGCAGCGCTTCGCCCAGGCTGTTGGTGGCGCGCACGGCCTCGGGGATGCGCTGCCCGCGCAGGAAGAGTTCGTTCTCGTGCCGCTGGTTGATGGAATTGCAGACTTCCTTTTCGTACACCCACATCCGGATGCGGTGTGTGCCCTTGCGGCCGAGCACGATGGCGAGTCCCGTGCCCCAGGCTCCTCCGCCGATGATGGCGATTTCGCTCATGCCCGCGTCCTCTTCATCGCGAAGCGGTTCTCGGTCCCCGCCAGCAGCCGGCGGATGTTCTCGTGATGCTTAATGATGATGAGCACGGCAATGGCGGACATAGAGGCCAGTATGGCAGGAGATGAATGGTAGTCGTGCAACCCGTAGGCGATCAGCGGGAACGCGGCTGCCACGATGATCGATCCCAGCGACACGTAGCGGAATATGGCCACCAGGGCGAGGAAGAGTGCCAGCGCCACCAGCAGCGTCTTGGGAGCAAGCGCGAGGAAGACACCGACGCTTGTGGCTACTCCTTTACCGCCGCGGAACTTCAACCAGATGGGGAACATGTGTCCCACCACGGCGAACAGGGCAGCGAGCGCGGCGAATGCGTAAAGCGACGGACGCGTGGCGGCGCCGCGGCTGGCGCTGGCCGCGAGCAGCGATCCGGCTGTCACGGCCAGCAGACCCTTGGTTGCGTCCAGAAGCAGAGTGAACGCACCCAGCGCGGGTGAGGATCGCGCCACGTTGGTCGCTCCGATGTTTCCGCTGCCCGACTCGCGTACGTCCTGCCCGCGGAAGGCGCGCACCAAGATGTACCCGAAGGGGATCGACCCCAGCAGGTATGCGATCACGGCCGTGGCGATGTAAAAGGACATCAGGGCGTCGTCGGTCCCCTCGATAAGCTCGGGGCAGGCTGTCGGTCGTCGTTCGTCGGCGAAGACATTCTCCGGGTCATCTGATGGCGGTTAGAGCGGGAAGCTTTGCAGCTTCGTATACTCCGCCCCCTTGGACGAGAGCTTGCTCTGGTAGAGGAAGAACTCGCGCGGGCTCATTGTACCGAAGGCGGGCGCAGGCATTGCCGCCAACTTTTCCTGCAGATGTCTGAAGCTGGCGTTGCCGCGGTTGGAAGACATGCGCTGCGGCCGGCCCGAGCCGGTGCGCGCCAGCGTGAGGTGCGGCGCGAACGCCCGCTGCTCGCTCTCGATTCCGAGCGCAGACGTGGCCACATCGACGGCCTTCGCAAGCGACGCCAGCTCCGCGCCAGCCTGTATCCCGATCCAGAACACCCGCGCCGATTTTGGCGTAGGGAAGAAGCCGGTGCCGGAAAAGGTGATCTCCGCCGGCTGGCCGCCTACCCCCGCGAGCGCGCGCTTCAACTCATCGAGTTGCTCGGCGGGCCACTCGCCGATGAACTTCAGCGTGATGTGCAACGACTCGGCCGGGACCCAGCGCGCGTCAGGCGCAAATCCGCGCACGCCGTCCATGAATTGCGCGATGCGGCGGCGGATCTCAGAATCTATGTCGAGAGCGAGGAAGAGGCGCATGGAAGAATCTGTAATCTGAAATTATTACCAATCACAAATTTCCTTACGTTCCCGTCTCTGCGGCTGCTTCGCTCACCGACCCGTACTCTTTCAGTTTATTGTGCAAGGTCTTCAGGCTGATGCCCAGGATTTCGGCGGCGCGCGTTTTGTTGTTGTTGGTGGCTTCCAGCGTCTTCAGGATCAGCAGCCTCTCAGCTTCTCCCACGGTGGTGCCCACGCCCAGGCGGACGGCATTGGCTTCCTGCACCGCGGGCCGCGGCGTGACGCTGCCGAAGCCCGGCGGCAGGTGCTTTATCTCGACGGTCGAGCTTTCGCAGACGATCACCGCCCGCTCCAGCGTGTTGCGCAACTCGCGCACGTTGCCCGGCCAGGCGTAATTGTGGAACAGGTTCATCACCGGATCAGCCACGCTGGTGGCATGCCGCTGGTGTTTCCTGTTGACCTCCGCCAGCAGGGCCTCGACCAGTTGCGGGACGTCTTCCTTGTGCTCGCGCAGCGGCGGCATGTGGATGTTGAAGACGTTTAGCCGGTAATAGAGGTCGTTGCGCAGCTGGCCGCTCGCCACCGCTTCCTCGGGGACTTTGTTGGTGGCGGCGAGCACGCGCACGTCCACCTCGGTCTCCACCTTGCTGCCCAACCGGCGGAACTTGTGGTCTTCCAGCACGCGCAGCAGCTTGGCCTGGGTGGCTACCGGCATCTCGCCGATCTCGTCCAGCAGCAGCGTGCCTTCCTCGGCCAGTTCGAAGCAACCGGCGCGGCGCTCCAGCGCGCCGGTGAAGGCGCCCTTCTCGTGACCGAAGATCTCGCTCTCGATCAAAGTCTCGGGAATCGCAGAACAGTTGATGGCGAGGAACGGCTTGGCTTTGCGCGGGCTCAGGTGGTGGATGGTGCGCGCCACCAGTTCTTTGCCGGTGCCGCTCTCGCCCGTGATCAGCACCGACGCGGTGGAAGGCGCAACCAGATCGATGAGCCGGAAGATCTCCTGCATCTTCCGGGATGATCCCACCAGCGACCCCAGCACGCCGGTATCGCGCAGCTTGCGGCGTGTGACCTCGAGCTCCACCGAAGTTTCCCGCAGCCGCGCCGCGTTCTGCAGGATGCTGCGCAGCCGCTGCACGTCTACCGGCTTCTGTATGTAATCGTACGCGCCCATCTTCATGGCCTGGACGGCGGAGTCCACACTGCCTTGCGCGGTCAGCAGGATGACGGCGACGGTCTGCGGCTGTTCGGCGAGCCGCTCCAGCAGGCCCATGCCGTCCAGTCGCGGCATCTTCAGATCGGTGACGATGAGATCGGGTCCCCAGGAGGCGGCCTTCTCCAATCCCTCCAGGCCATCCCGGGCGGTCTCGGTGCGATAGCCCCAGCCGGCGATCAGCTCCGCCAGACCGGTGCGTTCGTTCTCTTCGTCATCAACGATGAGGATCTTTTCCTGACTCATGGCAACCTGACCTTGTATTATCCGGGCCAGCACGCCAGCCCCGCAAGCCGATTTGACCCGGGGGAAACGCCCGGAGGAAGGTCCCTCGAATACCTGAACTAGGATGCCAAGCGAGGGTGGCGCGTCCACGGTTGATTCTTGCAATGTCTCCAAGATGTCTGGGTACGGCCCTCTCGGCCGTTGCCTCCAGCGCTTCGGATGAGAATAAACCGAATAATTCTGGGTACTTGACTTTTCGCGCCTACCTGTTCCCATGTAGAATGCTGGATTGGCCGGAGCGTACTCTTGCGCTCTGTCCGGCGCAGTTCTCTCAGTTGTTGACACGGTAATCGCGGTAACCAGAATCGGGAGGTAAGACCATGTCAGTTATCAGTAGGGGTTACTCCGGCCGCGTGCTGCTGTTGGCGATCGTGGTAGGGGCGGTTGCTATCGGTATGATGGCGACGGCGCAAGCGCAGGATAACCCGCAACCCAAAATCGAAGTTTTCGGCGGATACGCATTCCTGCATCCTGGCGTCGACAGGAAGGGCACGTCCTTGGATTTGGAAAACATGCCTGCCGGGTGGGGCGCCGCCGCCACCTTCAATGTCGCGCCTCACTTTGGCTTGACCGCCGATTTCGGCGGGCATTATCACACGTTTAATATCAATGATCCGCACGTGGGCGGCGGCGACGTCCACCTGGGGACAATCATGTTCGGGCCCCACATCGAAGCCCGAACCTCGCACTTCACCCCCTTCGCGGAAGCCCTGTTCGGTCTGCACCGCGTCGCGGTGACCAATGTCGCGGGCTTTACGCCCGACAACGCCTTCGGCCTCGCCATTGGGGGCGGTCTGGATGCTCACGTCTCGCGACACATCGATATCCGTCTGGCGCAGGTGGACTTCGTCCATTCCAAGCACACGTTCGGCACCGCACAGGGGGAGGACGTGCCTACGGATTGGACCTTCAACAGCATTCGCTACCGTGCCGGCGTCAACTTCCTGCTGGGAGTGGCGCCGCCCGGACCTCCGCCCAGCGCCAGTTGCAGCGTGCAGCCGACGGATGTCTATGCCGGCGAACCGGTCACCACGACCGCCCGCGCCATGAACTTCAACCCCAAACGCACGCTCAAATATAGCTGGAGTGGCAGCGGGGGCAAGCTCAGCGGCAAGGATTCGACCGCCTCCATCGATACCACCGGCATGAGTCCCGGCAGCTATACCGTCGGCGCCACCATCACCGATGGCAAGAAGGGGGAGGCGAGCTGCCGCACCAGCTTCACCATCAAGGAGCGGCCGAAGAACCCACCACGGGTGTCCTGCTCCGCCAATCCGTCCACGGTGCTGACAGGGACGCCTTCGACCATCACCTGCACTTGCAGTAGTCCGGACAACGCGCCCGATTACCCGGTACAGGCCAGCATCAGCAACTGGTCGGCTACCGGCGGCAGGATCAGCGGCAGCGGCAACACCGCTACGCTGGACACCACCGGCGCGTCGGCGGGTCCGATTACGGCGACCGCCACCTGCACTGACAGCCGCGGCCTCAGTTCCAGGGGCACGGCATCGGTGAACGTGCAGGTGCCGCCACCGCCACCGCAAGCCAGCAAGCTGAACGAGATCACCTTCTCGCGCAACAGCGCCCGCGTGGACAACACCGCCAAGGCCATCCT
>DASQGF010000014.1:0-12505 GCA_035632755.1 Terriglobales bacterium | reverse complement strand
GAGGGACGCTTCAGCGAGCAGAATGCCGCTCACCAGGAGCTGACCGAATATTCCATCGAAGAACTGCGCGGCCACACGCCTGCCCTGCTCGTTGGGGAAGCCTTCTTTCAGGAGCACTGGCAGGCAGTACTGGCCGGTGGCCCATGCGAGCAGGAGTCACGCATCCGGACCAAGTCCGGCCGGGAGAAGCCGGTCGAGGCTTCAATGTTCTCCATCGCTGGCGATGCCGGGCAGGTGCTTTGCATGGTGGCCATTGTGCGCGATGTCAGCGAGCGTCAACGCCTGCAGGTGCAGCTCCAGCAAGCGGCGAAGATGGAGGCGGTCGGCCGGCTGGCGGGCGGCGTGGCGCACGATTTCAACAACCTGCTCAGCGTCATCATCGGCTACAGCGACTTGATGCTGGAGCGGCGCAACTCGGGGGAATTCCTGGAAAGGGGCGCGCGAGAGATCCGCAAGGCGGCCGACCGCGCTGCCGGTCTCACCCGGCAATTGCTGGCGTTCAGCCGCCAGCAGGTGCTGGAACCCAAGGTCCTCGACCTCAACGATGTCATCGCGGAGATGAAGGAACTGCTGCTGCGCATGCTGGGCGAGGATGTGGAACTGGTGGTGACCCCAGCCGAAGGCCTGGGGAGGGTGCGCGCCGATCCCGGGCAGATCGGTCAGGTGTTCATGAATCTCGCCGCCAACTCACGCGACGCCATGCCCCAGGGCGGCCGCTTTATCGTCGAGACCGCCAACGTGGTGGTCAATGAAACCTTCTCGGCGCAGCATGCCAACATGCCGCCGGGTTCCTACGTGGCCTTGTCGGTCACGGACACGGGCAGTGGCATGACGCCCGAAGTCCGCTCCCACATCTTCGAACCGTTCTTCACCACCAAGGAAAAAGGCAAGGGCACGGGTCTGGGGCTGGCGACCGTGTACGGCATCGTAAAGCAGAGTGGCGGATACATATGGGTGTACAGTGAACCGGGGCAGGGCGCCACGTTCAAGCTGTACCTGCCGCGCGTGGACGGCCTGCCCGAGCGCTCGCAACCCGCCGCGGCGCCGGCCGCGAACTGCAGGGGCTCAGAGACGCTGCTGGTGGTGGAGGATGAAGAAGGAGTACGTGTCCTCGTCCGTGATTACCTGCGGATGAACGGCTACACCGTGCTGGAAGCCGAGCACGGCGAAGAAGCTTTGCGCCTCGCCTGCGAGCACTCCGGCGAGATCTCTTTGATGATCACGGATGTCATCATGCCGGGAATGAACGGCCGTGAACTCGCCGAGCGGATGGGAATCCTCCGCCCGGCCATCAAGGTGCTGTATATGTCGGGGTATGCCGAAACCGCGGTGTACCGCAAAGGGGTGCTCGAGCCCGGGGCGCCGTTCCTGCAGAAACCCTTCGGCCCGCCGGACCTCGGGCGCAAGGTGCGGGACGTCCTCGGACCAGAGCCCACACCGACATTGAGCCACAGCCCTTAATGCGTCATCTCGGGCCAGCGATGCGGGCGTCGTGTTGCTACGTGGACGTGGCGCTGACGTGCGCGGGGCGGACTCAGTCTAGCTGCGCGGCCGCGGCTTCGTCTACGACCCAGATCAGTTTGCCATCACTGGGATGGACGCGCTCGGCGGGCACGGGCGTGCCTCCGCCCCGAATCACCTGTCGCAATGCCGGAGCTTTCTTTGCACCCGAAACCAGGAACACCACGTTGCGAGCTGCGTTGATCACAGCGAATGTCAGCGTGAGCCTGTGCGTGCTGAACTTCTTCACGTAGTTGGCGGCCACCAGTCCGCTGGTTTCGTTGAGCGCGGGCGATCCGGGAAACAGCGAGGCGCTGTGGCCGTCATCTCCCATTCCGAGCAGCAGCAGGTCGAATCGTGGGACTGCCGGCGCCGCCACTCCGAACACGCGCCTCATTTCCCGTTCATACTCCGCCGCGGCGCGCTCCGGCTCCAATTCGCCGCGCATGCGGTGAATGCGCTCGCGCGGGATCGGCGCCTTCGACAGCAGCGCGCGCTCGGCAAGCCCGTAGTTGCTCTCTGGATGCTCGGGCGGCACGCAGCGTTCATCGCTCCAGAAGTATTCGCCCTTCGCCCACGGCACCCGATCCTGGAACTCCGGCCCTGCCAAGGCGCGATACATCAGCTCGGGAGTGGATCCGCCAGAGAGCGCGACGGTGAAGGTGCCGGCGCGCCGGACTGCTGCCCCTGCCGTATCGGCATAAAATTCGGCAGCCTTGCGTCCCAGCACGTTCGCACTCTCGCACAGGATCAGCTCACCCTTTTCCTGGGGAATAGTGATCGCTTTCATCGGCTCACGCGTCGCCGTCGGATTCGCCGGGGTTTCTCCATGACTGGCCGTAGTCCATGAGCTTGTCCGCCGCAGCCGGTCCCCAGGTCCCCGCCGCATAGTTGGGAAAGTCGGGCGCCGGACTGTTTTTCCATGCTTCCAGCATCGGCATCAGCAGCGACCATCCCAGTTCGACGAACCTGCTGGTGGCAAACAAGGTTGGATCACCGAGCATGCAATCCAGAAGCAGGCGCTCGTAGGCGTTGGCCGACGCCATGCCGAACGAGGTGGAGTACCGGAAATCCATGTTCACGTCGCGCACGCGCGTCGCCGGGCCGGGCCGCTTGGCAGAGAAACGCAGCGCGATACCTTCGTCCGGCTGAATGCGCACGACGATCTGGTTGGGCGGAAGATCGCGCGTGCCCTCGAACAGCCGCAGAGGTGGTTGCCTGAACTGGACGGCGATCTCGGTGGTGTGCATGGCCAGACGCTTGCCCGCCCGCAAGTAGAAGGGCACGCCCGCCCAGCGCCAGTTCTCGATGTGCAGTTTCACCGCCGCGAAGGTCTCAGTATTCGAATTAGGATTCACGCCCGGTTCCTGGCGGTATCCGATAACCTTCTCGCCACCAATCCGTCCGGGTCCGTACTGCCCGCGTACGGCGCAATGCGGCGTATCCTCGCTGCACAGCGGACGGATCGCGCGCAGCACCTTCACCTTCTCCGCGCGCACCGTATCGGCGTCGAACGCGACCGGCGGCTCCATCGCCGTCATGGTCAGCAGTTGCAGCATGTGGTTCTGCACCATGTCGCGCAGCGCCCCGGCTTCCTCATAATAGGAGGCGCGATTCTCGACCCCGAGTGTTTCTGCCGCGGTGATCTGCACGTGGTCCACGTAGCGCCGGTTCCAGATCGGCTCGAAGATGCCGTTGGCAAAGCGGAACACCAGCAGGTTCTGCACCGTCTCTTTTCCGAGGTAGTGATCGATGCGGTAGATCTGCTCTTCACGAAACACTTTGCCCAGCTCACAGTTCAATACCTTGGCGCTTTCCAGGTCGTGCCCGAAAGGCTTCTCGATGATGAGGCGAGCCCATCCCTGGTCGGAGTGCGCCAGTCCTGCCGCTTGCAGGTTCCTCACGATGGGCAGGAACGAACTGGGCGGCACCGCCAGGTAATAGGCGCGGTTGCCCCCAGTCCTCCGCTCGCGGTCCAGTTCTGAGAGCGCACCCGTGAGCTTTGCATATTCCTCGGGATGGTGAGGGTGGGCTGAGATGTACCGCAGTCCGGCGGCGAATTTCTGCCAGGTCGCGGTGTCCACGGGACCGCCGAATTCTTCCACTCCATCCCTCATCTTCGAGCGGAACTCATCGTCGCTCATTGGGCTGCGCGAGAATCCCACGACCGAGAAGTTCGGTGGAAGCAGGTGCTCCTTGAAGAGGGTGTAGACAGCGGGAAGCAGCTTGCGCTTGGTCAGGTCGCCGGAGGCGCCGAAGATAACCATTACGCAGGGATCCGGCGTGCGTTCCAGCCGCACCGAGTCGATCAGCGGTTTTTCCAGTGTGGTTACGCTCATGCCGGCTTCTTCTCCTTTCCGGCGGCGGCTTTGATGGCGTGCCCGCCGAAGCCATGACGCATCATCGCCAGCAGTCGGTCGGCGAACGGTTCCTGCTCGCGCGACCGCAGGCGGCGCAACAGCGACAGCGTGATCACCGGGGCCGAGACATCCAGGTCGATCGCTTCGGCCACCGTCCAGCGGCCTTCGCCGGAATCGGCCACGTAGGCCTCGATACCTTCCAACTGCGGGTTCTGTTTCAGCGCGTCGGCGGTCAGGTCCAGCAGCCACGAGCGCACCACGCTGCCGAAACGCCAGATTTCGGCAACCTGCGCCAGGTCCAGGTCGAATTCCTTTTTGTTCTCGAGGATCGCGAAACCTTCGGCGTAGGCCTGCATCAGGCCGTACTCGATCCCGTTGTGCACCATCTTGACGAAATGTCCCGCGCCCACCGGACCCACATGGCCCCAGCCGCGGTCGGGCGCCGGCGCCAGCGTGCGGAAGATCGGCGCCAGGCGCTCGACCACGGCCTTATCGCCGCCGATCATGAGACTGTAGCCTTCGGTGAGTCCCCAGATCCCGCCGCTGGTGCCCGCATCCACAAAATTGACGCCTTTCGGCCGGACGCTGGCGGCGCGGCGCAGGTCGTCTTTGTAATTGGTATTGCCGCCGTCGATGATGGTGTCCCCGGCGCTCAGGTGAGGTACGAGCGCCTCGATGGTCTGGTCCACAGGATCGCCCGCCGGGACCATCAGCCAGATGATGCGCGGCGTCTTTAACTGCGCCGCGAGCGATGCCAGCGAGTCCGCGATCCCTACGCTCTTCTCGGCGGCGCGCCGGCCGGCATCGGGGCTGGGATCGTAACCCACCACGCGATGACCGCCGCGGACCAGCCGCTCGCTCATGTTGGCGCCCATGCGCCCCAGCCCCACCATTCCAAGTTCCATCGTTGTATCCTCTTCCGCTATGCCGCCGGGACAGCCGGCGTGGTTGCTACGCCCAGCTCCGCCAGCTCCCGGCGCAATTGATTCGTGTCCTGAAATTGGATGACGCGCATGCCCGCCTGCCGCGCCCCGTCCAGGTTCAACGGCCGGTCGTCGATGAAGCAACATCCCTCATGCGTTTTCTGCGTCACATCGAGTGCCAGCCGGTAGATCGCCGGATCCGGCTTGCGCAGCCGCACGAAGCACGAGCTGAAAAACGCGGTGAAAATCTCGCGCAGCCCGAATTTCTCGATGCGGTACAGGTTCAGCTCCAGCGATTCGTTGTTGATAGCCGCCATCAGATATTTGCCCGACAGCTCGCGAGCCAGCGCCAGCGAGTCCGGGTTAGGTCGCGACTGCGCGTGGATGAACGTCTTGAACTCTTCGCGGCTGAAGGATTGCGGATGACAAAACACCGTCCGCTCGAGATAGTCGTCCAGCGAGATCTTCCCGGTTTCGAGCGCCGAGACGAGGGCCTCGTGGCGCTGTTCGAGTTCTTCTTCGTTCAGTCCAAAACACACAGCGGCCGCGCGCCGCGTGTCACGGTCCCAACCATTGGTCAGCAGCACGCCGCCAACATCCCAGAACAACGTGGTGATCTCAGCCACCGAGCGGCTCCTCGAGCTGGCGCAGACCGGAGGCGGTGTCCCGGCCCAACTGCACGCGCAGCACGCGGCGCCCGCGCTGCTTCAGCGCCTGGTAATCTCCTTCGGCCTGTGCGCGGATCAATTGCGCGAACGAGTAGTTCGTCTCCGGGACCGGCAGTTCCTCCGCCGGCTCGTCCACGATCTGCAGGAACACGCCCGTGTTCGGCCCGCCTTTGTGCAGTTGTCCGGTGGAGTGCAGGAAGCGCGGACCGAATCCCAGCGTCGTCGCCGTGTGCGTGCGGTCGCGTAGGTCGTTTCGAATCTGCTGGAGCGCGAACCACGTCTCCGGAGTCGGATACAGATACGCCTGAATGCTGATGTAGTCCCCGGGCTTCACTGACGCTAACAACTCCTTCACCGCCCGCGACAGCTCATTCCTGTCTTCGGCGCGTACCAGATCAGCGCCGCCGGATGCCTGCGTCTGGCTGCCCGCCGCCATGGCGTTCTTCGCCAGTTCCTTTGCGAGTTGCACATCGGGCTGGTTGAACGGCTGGATTCCCAGCACCGCGCCCGCGGCGGCCACCGCGACCTCCCAGCGGAAGAACTCTTGCCCGAGGTCGGTTTTCTGCCGCAGTTGAATGTAAGCGACCGGATGCCCCGCCGCCTCGAGCGCTTTCACCTTGGCGGCGAACTGATTGCTTGAGTCACCCTCGAGCAGCAGCACGGTGAAGAAGCGGTCGTTGCCATACACGCCCGGATCCCCGAGCGGCTCGTCCGCCACCGGCACAATGCCTTTGTCGTCTTTGCCGGTGCTCTCCGCGATCAACTGCTCCGCCCAGATGGGGAAGGCTTCGAGCGATGGCGAGGCCAGAAACGTGACCTTGTCACGCCCGGCAAGCGCCAAGTCGCCCAATGCCGCGCCCAGGCGCAACGGCGCGCTCGACGGCTCTGGTACGCAGAACGCGCTGCTTTCCGCGGCTGTGAGGGCGGCGTCGAGCAGGCGGGGAATGTCCACACCGATCAGCGCGGCAGGGACCAGCCCGAACACGGAAAGAGCGGAATAACGTCCGCCGACCTCGGCCGGCGCAGAGAAGGTCGCGCGGAATCCGCGTTCCTCCGCCAGCTTCTCCAGCGGCGTACCCGGATCGGTGATGGCCACAAAGTGCGGCCCCGGCGACTTGCCGGCATCGCGCAGGCGCTGCCAGAAGTAATTGAAGAAGGAGCTCGTCTCTGTGGTCGTGCCCGATTTGCTGGAAACCAGGAACAGCGTCTTCCCCAGGTCCACTCGCGATTCGACGCTGCGCACCGCGCCGGGATGCGTGCTGTCCAGGACGATCAGCTCCGGCCGCTCGCTAGCGTTGCCGAATGTGCGCTGGAACACTTCCGGCGCCAGACTGGATCCGCCCATGCCCAACAGAACGACGTGACGGAAACCTTCATTGCGCACACCGTCGGCGAAGGCCTCGAGCGCCGGCGCCTGCTCGTGCATGGTCTCCGGGAGAGCGAGCCAGCCCATGCGGTCGGTGAGTTCCGGCACTGGCTTCGCGGACCACAGTGTGTAGTCCTTAGCCCACAGGCGGCGCGCGAAGCTGCCGCGCTGCCACGCGCCGAGCCGCTCTTCGACCGGCTTCTCCCACTGCCCGAGTGAGAGGGTCTGCGGATCGACCCGGCTGGCGACGATGCTGCACCGCTTTCCCTCGAGCGACTCCAGCAACTTGTCCATGGATTCAGAGAACGCCTTGACGCCTTCCTCCTGCAGCTTCTCCGTGATGGCGCTCAAGTCGATGCCGAGCTTGCCCAGTTGCTCGATCGCCGCCTGCGCCTGGTCAACGCCTTCGGTGATGGTTTCGCGCACCTTGCCGTGATCGCGGAAGGCATTCAGCGTTGCCGGAGGCATAGTGTTGACGGTGTCCGGGCCGATCAGCGATTCGACGTAGAGCACGTCCGAGTACGCGGGATTCTTGGTTCCCGTGCTCGCCCACAGCACCCGCTGCACGCGTGCTCCGCGTTTGGCGAGGGCTTTCCATCGTTCGCTGGAAAAGACTTCACGGAAGCGCTGATAGACCAGCTTGGAATTGGCGATGGCGATCGTGCCGCGCAGGGCCAGCGCCTCGGGTGTGCCGATCTTTTCCAGCAACTTGTCCGCGGCGGTGTCCACGCGGCTCACGAAGAACGATGCCACCGAAGCCACGCGTTGCGGCTGGAAATTGCGCTCCAGCCCGCTGATGTAGGCGTTCGCCACCGCCTCGTAGTGCGCCAGCGAGAACATCAGTGTGATGTTGACGTTGATGCCTTCTGCGATCAGCGCAAGAATCGCCGGAATGCCTTCGGGAGTGGCGGGAATCTTGATCATCAAGTTGAGACGGTTCACTGCGTTCCAGAGCCGCCGCGCTTCGGCGATGCTGCCCGCCGTGTCATTGGCGAGCTCGGGCGAAACCTCGATGCTCAAGAAGCCGTCCGCGCCGTCCGTGCGGTCGTACACCGGCCGGAGGACGTCGGCCGCCGCCTGGATGTCCGCGATCTCGATGGCGTCGAACAGCGCTGTCGGCGACATGTTGGGGTCGGCCGCCAGTAACTGTTGGAGCTGTGCGTCGTAATCGGAGCTGCCGGCAATGGCCTTGTCGAAGATGGTCGGGTTGCTGGTGAGCCCGCCCAGCCCGTCTTCCTCGACCAGCCGCTTCAGCTCTCCCGAAGTGATCAGGCTGCGCCGGATGTAGTCCAGCCAGACCGACTGCCCGTGCGCATGAAGCTCAATCAGGGGATTCCTGGTGGGGGTGTTCGGACGTTCGGCAAGCGTGCTCATGTTTCAAACTCCTGTTCTTATCCGTTGCGCGTGGGTGTGGCAGAAGCCACGTATCGTTCCTCGATGGCCCGGACCTTCCCCGCGCGACGAACGTGCCGCGGTTCCCGGCTGAACACCGCGCCCAGAAAGGCGCGCACCAACTCGCGCGCGAGTTCCACTCCGATGACGCGCGCCCCCAGCACCAGCACGTTCATGTCATCGTGCTCGACGCCCTGGTGTGCCGAATAAGTGTCGTGACACAGCCCGGCGCGGATTCCCGGGACCTTGTTGGCCGCCACGGAAGCGCCTACACCACTGCCGCAGATCAAGACTCCGCGCTCGGCTTTGCCTTCCAGGACCGCATGTGCAACCGCTTCGGCGTAGTCGGGATAGTCCACCGGGTCGGTGCTATTGGTCCCCAGGTCGGTGACCTCGTATCCCGAGCTGCGCAGCCACGGCGCCAGCTCCTGTTTCAGCGGGAACCCGGCATGATCGGCGGCGATGGCCACCCGCATGGTTCATCTCCCCACAAGCCGCAACGCGTGTTGCACTACGTTGTCCACGTTGAGGCCGAGCTTTTCCATGACGACTTTTCCCGGCGCCGACGCGCCGAAGCGGTCCACTCCGATCACCGCGCCCTTTTCACCGACGTATTTGTACCAGCCGAGTGTGGCGCCAGCTTCAACCGCGAGCTTGGGAACGTCTGCAAGTAGCACCTGCTGCCGATACTCGGCCGGTTGCTCTTCGAACAAATCCCAACTTGGCATTGAGACCACGCGCGCCTCGATCTTCTGTTCCGCCAGCTTGTCGCGCGCCGCCAGCGCGAGCGGTACTTCCGATCCACTGGCGATGAGGATCACGTCGGCGCGTTCCTGTCCGCCTGCGAGGATATAGGCGCCACGCGCCACACCATCGCGCAGGGGATATTTGTCCGGATCGAGGATGGGCAGGTTCTGCCGCGTCAGCACCAGGCATACTGGCCTGCGCCGCTCGATGGCAATCCGCCAGGCGAGCGTGGTCTCATTGGCATCGGCGGGGCGCAGCAACGTCATGTTGGGCATCGCCCGCAGGCTCATCAGGTGCTCGATGGGTTCGTGTGTCGGCCCGTCTTCTCCGAGCCCGATGCTGTCGTGCGTGAACACGAAGATGGAGTGGCTCTCCATGAGCGCCGCGATGCGCAGCGACGGCCGCATGTAGTCGGTAAAGACGAAGAAGGTCGCGCCGTAGGGGATAACTCCGCCGTGCATCGCCATGCCGTTCACGATCGTTCCCATGGCGTGTTCACGCACGCCAAAGTGGACGTTGCGGCCGCCGTCACTGCTGATGCCGAAATCGCCGTATCCCGCGAGCACCGTCTTGGTGGAAGGATTCAGGTCCGCGGAGCCGCCCATGAGTTCCGGCAGGCGCTTGGCGATGGCGTTCATCACCTTGGAGGAAGCCACGCGCGTCGCGAGGCCCGCCGGGTCCGGCTTGAACCACGGCAGGTCTGCCGCCCAGTCTTGCGGAAGCTCGCCGCGTATCATGCGCTCCAGTTGCGCAGCGTCGTCGGGATGCTGGCGGCGGTAATCGTCAAACAAATTCTTCCACTGCGATTCCAATTGCGCTCCGCGCTCGATGGCCCCATGGAGATGCGCGCTTGCCTGCTCCGGGATGTAGAACGCCGGCTCGGCCGGCCAGCCGAGTTTCCTCTTGGTTTTGCGGGTAGCCTCGGGACCGAGCGGTTCGCCATGCGCTTCAAAGGTGTCGTGCTTGGGGCTGCCGTATCCGATGTGCGTGCGGACAACCAGCAGTGATGGCCGGTCCTTGTCCGCCTGCGCCAGACGGAGGGCCGCGTCCACGGCGGCAAGATTGTTGCCATCGCTAACGATCAGCACCTGCCAGCCATAGCTGCGGAACCTCCGGCGCACATCCTCGGTGAACGCCACCTTGGTAGGGCCTTCGAGCGAGACGTGGTTGTTGTCGTACAGGTAGATCAGCTTCCCGAGCTTGAGCGTTCCCGCCAGCGACGCGGCCTCCGACGCGACCCCTTCCATCAGGTCGCCGTCGGTGACGATGGCATACGTGTAATGGTCCACCACGGGGAAGCCCGGCCGATTGAAGACCTGTGCGAGATGCGCTTCGGCGACCGCCATGCCCACGCCCATCCCAAATCCCTGGCCGAGTGGCCCGGTGGTGACCTCGACTCCGGGCGTCAGGCCGGCTTCCGGGTGTCCCGGCGTCTTGCTGCCCCACTGGCGGAAGCGCTGGATCTCGCTGAGCGGCAGGTCATAGCCGGTCAGATGAAGCAGCGAGTAGAGCAGCATGGAGCCGTGCCCGCCGGAAAGAACGAAGCGGTCGCGATTGAACCAGTGCGGATTCCCGGGATTGTGGCGCAGAAACCGGTCCCATAGCACATAGGCCATGGCCGCCGCGCCCAGCGGTAGTCCGGGATGCCCTGAACGCGCCTGCTCGACCGCGTCCACCGACAGGAATCGGATCGTATTGATGCACAACTGGTCGAGTTCATCCGCGGCGGTTTTTTGGGGGGGACGCCTGTCGCTAACCGCTTGCTGCTGGTCATTCGACGGTGATTCAGAAACGGCGGAGACAAACTCAGACTTGGAACTCATGCGCAATTACCTGCCAGGCAGCACTCGGCTGCGGTTGGGAGACGAGTTCGACAGCGGACGAAACCAGTTTTATAGGATGCAGAGAACAGCGTGAGGATACAGATTCCGGCCGAGGTTAACCAGTGTTCAAGCCGCTGCACTCGAACTCAGCAATTGCCCGGCAGCCATGATTCGGCCGCCGCGCCGGCGGACTTCTTCGAGGAAGGCCAGTCCTTTCTCTTGATCCAGGTGCCGGATCGCGTCTTCCACCACGGTCACATGGTAGCCGCGGTCGAGCAGGCCTCTCGTAGCGGCAGCCACGCAGATCTCCGTCACTACACCGTAAAGCACGATCTCAGGCTTGCCAAGCTGCGCCAGGAGCGCCTCAATGTTCGGGTTAGTGAACACGTCGATCCTTTGTTTCTCGATGACAATCTGCCTGTATCGCGCAGTGTCAGGAAGCACCGCCCCAGAGAGGTTGGGGATGGTGAACTGCGGCGTGAGCGAAGTTTCCGGAATCTTCTTCTGTCCCGGCGTGCCGGCAAGGCAGTGCGGAGGATACTGGCTGAACTCTTCATCATCCGGCTGGTGTGCATCGACGTCGGCGATCACCAGCACCTGGTGGCTAGCCGCCCAACTGGTAAGCCTGGCCAGGGTTGGGATGATCGTCTCGGCCCCGGGAACATACAGCTTGCCTTCCGGCAGCATGAAGTCCGCCTGGGTATCGACATCCCAGAAGATGAGATGGCGGTCCATCCTTAATATTGTAGGCGCGGCTGGGGTGTTCGGGTCAGGTGTAGAATTTTTCCCCGTTTGCTGAGGCCTGCCTATGCCGATGAACTACCCGTACATCGCCATCGCTGATTCCCAGATTCCGCGCGCGTCCTCGCCCATCTTCCAGCACTTGCTGGATACCTATGCCAGCGAGACCAACAAGGTCATTTCCGTGTGGCGCTGTTTTTCGGCGGCCGACATGAGCTATAAGCCCCATCCGCGGTCGCGCCCGGTGCTGGAGATCTTCAAGCACCAGTTGCTCTCCGAGCGGCGCTTCTTCGGAGAGTTCCTGGGAGCGCCTGAACCGCCTCCGGCGGAGGTGCTCCCCAAGGGAGAAACGCCGCAGGACTACAGCAACCGCATGAGCGAACTTGCAGTCCCCCGGCTGGCTTTCTTAGCGCGGCAGAACGAAGCATGGTGGCTGGAGCAGGCGCCCTTCTTCGACGTTGTCCGGCAGCGCATATGGATCTTCTGGCGGCGTCTGCTGCACACCTGCCATCACCGGACCCAGCTTACCGTGTACCTGCGCATGATGGAGCGTCCTGTGCCCTCTACTTACGGCCCGACCGCCGACGTCACCTGGACCGGCGCCGACCCCACCCAGAGCGTCGAGGCCGCCGGGCGGAGGTGACCGTTTGACGTTCGATGTTTCAGGTAAGGGTGGACTTACCGCTTGTTCCTAAGTCAGTGCGACTCTTCCATGAACAATTGCGCCTCGCGGAATAGTTGCATGCGATTTCGCTCCAGCACGACTGTGTGTGTGCCTTCGCCGATTAAGACGTAGCGCTTGAGGCGAGCCTTGGTGAGCCTTGCGAGGACTGCCTGCGACATGTACGGAGGGGCGTCGGAATCCCACTCCGCTTGCACCAGGAGTACCGGCACTGTAATTCTTGACGGATCGTAGTAGCGCGTGTCGGCCGCCCAATACCTCCTCAGGTCTTCGATCACACCGTTCGGCGCGCGGACAACCGGC
>DASQGF010000013.1:0-11614 GCA_035632755.1 Terriglobales bacterium | reverse complement strand
ATTGGTGTCGATGATGAAGCGCGCCATGTCTTCTTTCTCTTCGGCGTTCATGCCGGCCATGGGCTCATCGAGCAGCAGCAGCTTGGGCTCGAGAGCCAGCGCCCGCGCCAGCTCCACGCGCTTCTGCAGCCCGTAGGCGAGCGTGCCCACGATCTTCTTGCGGATGTGCTGGATCTCGAGGAAGTCGATAATGTCCTCCACCACCATGCGGTGCGCGACTTCCTCCCTTTCGCCCGGACCGTAATAGAAGCCCCCCTTCAGGATGCCGCAATGCTGGTGAGTGTGACGGCCAATCAGCAGGTTGTCGAGAACGGTCATGCCCTTGAACAGGGCGATGTTCTGGAAGGTGCGGGCCAGTCCGCGGCTGGTGCGCTGGTAGGGTCTCAGGCGCGTGATGTCCTGGCCGTCGAAGATGATCTTCCCCTGCTGCGGACGGTACACGCCGCTGATGGCGTTGAGCATGCTGGTTTTGCCGGCGCCGTTGGGGCCGATGATAGCGTGGATGGAGCCCGGCTCGACGGCGAAGCTCACATCCTTGATGGCGGTGACGCCGCCGAACCGCAGCGTTACGTTGCCGACTTCCAGTTGCACGGCGCTCATGGGCTACTTCCACACACGCTTGTCGTCGATCTTCTTCGCTCCCGCGGGAATGGTCCCGGGCGACACCAGCTCGACCTCGCCTCGCACATGCAGCAACTCGCGCAAAGCTTCGGCGATGCGGTCCTTCAGACCGTCCTCCTTCGCGCCGGAGTTGAGTTCCACGATATAACGCAGGCGGTCCTGGTGCACCTCGCGCGTGACCACCGCCTGGAACCGGCCCACCTCCGGAAAGCGCTTCATCACTTCCTCCATCTGGCTGCCGCGGACGAACATGCCTTTGACCTTCACCGCGTCGCCCACCCGGCCGAGGATGCCGGCGAGCTTCGGGGCGGTGCGGCCGCAGGAGCAAGGCACATCTTCAAGGAAGGTGCTGAGATCGCCGGTGGCGAAGCGGACGAGCGGATAGGTCTCATCGAAGATCGTCGCGACCACCAGCCCCGGATGGCCGGGCGTGGCGGGCTCCTGCGTCTCCAGATCCAGGATTTCGACGATCACTTCCGGGTGCAGGTGCATGCCCTTTTTCTCCAAGCACTCATAGGCCAGCATACCGAGATCGGCAGTGCCGTAGCCCTGCAGCACGCGGATGCCGTAGTCGGTCTCGAGTTCGTGACGCAGCGAGTCGGGCAGCATCTCCGCCGTCACCCAGGCGACTTCAAGCTGCAGCGGCGAGCGCATCTCCGCCGCCTTCTTCAGGATGGTGTAGAGGAAGCTCGGCGTGCCCACGTAGCCGGTGGCGCCCAGGTCGGAGGCGATGCGGATCTGGGTTTCCGTGTTGCCAGGCCCCGAGGGCACGACCACGCAGCCCAGGGCGCGCAGCGCGCCATCGAGCATGAAGCCGGCCGGGGTGAGGTGGTACGCGAAGGTGTTGAGCACGATGTCGCCGGCGCGGAATCCGGCCGCAGCCAGCGCCGGCCGGAACCGCCAAAAATCCGGGCCCAGGCCCTGGAGGTCGTAAATGTTGCCCGGCGACATGAAAATGCGCTTCAAGCTGCGCGTGGGGACCGCTGCTAGTCCGCCGAAGGGCAGGTACTCCGCCTGAATCGCGGGCAGGTCGTCTTTGCGGGTGATGGGCACCTTGGGCAGGTCCGCGAGACGATGAATGTCGCGGGGGCCTACGCCGGCTGCGTCCATGGCAACGCGGAAACGCGGGGCATTCGTATAGGCATGGGCGATGGTCTGGCGCAGGCGATTCTCCAGGTAGGCAACGCGGTCGGCCGGCGGACGCGATTCCACCTCGGCGTTGAGGATACTGCTGGCTCGCAAGGGCGACATTGGAGTCTCACCTCGATACTTCACGTTTTCCCTCAGGGGCTAAAGAAAAATGTTTCGTGAGAGCTCACGTGTCAGGGCGCGACTTCAGTCGTGCCGCCGCTTGCCTCCCTGATCTGGGCTTTAGCCCCTGCGCGTTTTAGCTTCTTCAAATACGCGGAACCATGCGGGTAGTCTTCAGGAAGGCTTGCCAGCCCGGCCCGGACGGGGTTGTTGTGGATATATTCTTGATGTGCAAGGAAGCTCTTCTCATCTGTGATCCGCACATCCGAAAAACCGCGCTGCCAAATCTCGCCTGCAAACCCAAGTTCCTTCTTGGCGCGGAATGAAAAATTGCCTTTGATCAACTGCATGGCTTTCTCAATAGTCATATCGTCGTTGACAGAGACGAGCAGGTGAACATGATTCCGCATCACCACGAAATCGTGCACCTTGAACTTCCCGGCCAGTACGTATGACCGAAGCACGTCAATAAACAGGCCGGCCATTCGGTCCGTTTGAAATACCGCTCGGCCGCCAGAGGTGCTCGTAGTCAGAAAGAATGTGCGCACCTGCCCCTTGGAGCTCTGGGGATCCGCCGGCCTGGACGGTTTCGCCATAACAGGGGCTAAAGCCCCTTCTTATCGTCTGCTATCGGCACGACTGAAGTCGTGCCCTGACACGTGGTTTCCCACGACGCATCTATGACAGCCACCGCTTCCTGCGCTTGTAGAACTTCAGATCGCGATAACTCTTGCGCTCGCCGTCGGCGCCGCCGCCCAGGTAGAAACGCTTGACGTCCTCGTTGGCCTTGAGCTTATCGGACTCGCCGTCCAGAACGATACGGCCGTTCTCCATGATGTAGCCGAAATCGGCGATTGACAGCGCCATGTTGGCGTTCTGCTCCACCAGCAGGATAGTAGTCTTCTCCTCCTGGTTGATCTTGCGGATGATGGCGAAGATCTCCTTCACCAGCAGGGGAGCAAGGCCGAGCGAGGGCTCGTCGAGCAGCATGATCTTGGGCCGGGCCATCAGGGCGCGGCTGATGGCCAGCATCTGCTGCTCGCCGCCGGAGAGATAGCCCGCCAACTGGTTGCGCCGCTCCTTCAAGCGGGGAAAGTAATCGAACACCAGGCCGTGATCGCGCTTGACGCCGGCCGCATCCTTGCGGGTGTAGCCGCCCATGAGGACGTTCTCGTCCACCGTCAGGTCTTCAAAGACGCGGCGGCCTTCCATCACCTGGGAAATGCCGCGACGCACGATCTCCTCCGGCTCCAGCCTGTCGATGCGCTTACCCATGAGCCGGATATCGCCGTCGGTGACTTCCCCCTCCTCCGATTTGAGCAGGCCCGAGATGGCTTTCAGTGTGGTGCTCTTGCCGGCGCCATTCGGGCCCAACAGCGCGACGATCTGCCCTTCCCGCACCCGCAGGGACATGCCCTTGAGCACGAGAATGGCACGGTTGTAGATGACCTCGATGTTGTGGACTTGCAGCACACCGCCTCGCAAGCCGCCGTCGATTGCGACTACATACCAAGCCACTCGGACTTCCGCGGCACATCGTAGTCCTTGATCTTGACCAGCGTGCCGTTCTTGATCTGATAGATCGGCGTGGTGGTGCAAGCGCGGTGGTCGGTCGCCGTGTAAGTCACGTTGCAGGCGAGCCCGCCCATATCGAAGTTGTTCAGCGTCTCCAGCGCCTTCTTGATGCCCTCGCCGTTGAGCTGTCCAGCCTTGTCGGCGCGTTTGAGCCCCTCGCCGATCACCAGTGCCGAGGCCCAGCCGCGCACATACACGGCGTCGCGCGGCGGCGAAGAGATGTCCTTGCCTTTGTTGAAATCAAGGATTTTCTGCATGCCCGGAACCTTGGTGCCGTAGGGCGGATGCGGCATCGGGCCAGTAACGCCCTCTGCGTTGTTCTTGGCCACCAGAGCCAGTGCCTCACTGTATCCATAAGGATTGGAACCGAACTTGGTTTTGAGGCCGAGCTTCTGCGCGTCTTTGAGGATGATGGAGACGCCGGTGGTGGTGATGTTGATGTAGGCGTAATCGGCGCCGGCCTTTTGCATGGTGAGCAGTTGGCTGGTTGCATCCTGGAAGGCGCCGGCGAATATGCCGTCATAGACCCAGTCGACACCGATCTCCTTGGCGAATACCGCGCCGGCGTGCATGGGCGAGCGGCCATAGGCGTTATCGCCGTACAGGGCCGCCACTTTCGGATTGCGCGACTTGTCCTTCCAGTCGTCCTTTACCCACTTCAGCCAAGCGCGCAGTTCATCGGAATAGGTGGGTGCAACGAAGAAGTTGTAGGGGTTCTTCGACGGGTCGGAGATGTGGGCGGAGAACGACGCGGAGACGTACGGGATTTTGTCCGTGGCCGCCTGCTCGCGCAGTGCTTCGGTGTCGCCCGTGCCCCAGCCCGCAATCATCACCACCTTTTCGTCGTTGACCATGCGCTTGTAGGCGGCGATCGCCTCCGGGATCTTGTAGCCGTAGTCCACCTGGACTAGCTTGATGCGCTTGCCGTTGACGCCACCGTGGGCATTCACCCACTCCACGGCATCGCGCACCCCCTGGTTGTAGGACTTGCCCACATCGGAGGTGATGCCGGTTAGGTCGAAAAGGCCGCCGACCTTGATCTCAGGGCCGGTGGCCTGCTGTGCGTTCAAGGACGTGGCGGCCAGAAGCAGCAGGCCACCCGTAAGAACAATCCACTTGCGGAGGGAAATACAGTAAGCCATACCCCTGCCTCCCTGACAGTTATTTTGAAGTTAACGGGACCTTATCATCGGAGGCGGGAGTGTACCAATTGACCTAGCGGGGCGCAAGGACATGCGTCATGCCCTAATCCCCTTTGTTTGCGGCCCCTGCATCGCGATCCGCCAACATCTTCATGAGGTCCTGATAGGACTTGGGCATGGTCACGGTGTCGCGCATGGCGACGGTGATCGGGTAACGGGTACCGCCCTTGTGGGTGCCTTCCAACCCCTCGACGATCTCGTGCGCATACGCCCAAGGGAAGGCGAAGACCATCTCGTTGTCTTGCGCCATGCCGAAGACGCGATCGCCGGTGCAGGGGAGAATGACCTTGGGCTCGTTGGTGGTGAGGGTCTGGATGACGATCTCGGCGCAATCCAGGCGCCCGCCGGCGGTGGAGACCACGCGCCCGCCGCGCTTATAGAGCGAGGCATGGACCAGCCGCAGCACCTGCGCGCTGTTGGCGTAAACGGCGATGACGTGCGGTTCGAAGGTGGCCCGGTTCAGCGGCGCGACACACACGTAATCGTACGCGCCGTGGTCGAACCTCCAGGTGCTGGCTTCCAGATTGGCGGCCGCTTCCTCGTCCTTGCAGTACATCCCGACGGAAACGAACCCTTTCAGATACTCCTCGTTGGGTTTGCGGAACCCAAAGGCAATGGCGGCTAGCGGGCAGATGACGTCGTCTTTGCCCACGGCTATGCCCCATCCGTAGCGCCGGGCGATCCCGATCGACTGGCACACGATCCATTGCTCGCCCATGGTCTTGCTGGGAATGCGGATGTCCTTGGGGACCTCTTCACCCGGCTTGAGCATGCGGATGGCCAGCGGAAAGCTGTCCGGCCGCACATAGCGGGCCAGCGCATCGTCGAGTACGCGCAAGGTTGCAGCGAAATCTTCCTTCATACGAGAACTCCCGGCGGGTGAACTCGCCCGCAGTCCGTGAGCCCAACAGCCTAGCAGAACGGGCAGGCACAAGCACCAAGGTCTGCAAGACGTGGAAAGCCGTGAGGTGGGCCGCCGCTAGCGGTTCACCGGAGTTTGCGCGGAAGCAGCGGCGGTGCCGATCATGTCCCCGGAGACGACGAGTTCCACGCGCCGGTTCTGCTGGCGTCCGGCGGCGGTCGAATTGTCGGCCACCGGCTGCAGCTTGCCGAAGCCTCGCGCCACGATAGAGCTTGCCGGGATGCCCTGCTGCACCAGATATTGCTGGACGGCAGCCGCGCGCTTTTCCGAGAGCTCCTGGTTGTAGGCATCGCTGCCGATAGCGTCGGTGTGGCCCTCAACGTCCAGATGCAGGTCGGGATAGGCGAGCAGGATGCCGGCGATCTTGGCCAGGCGCTCCCGCGCCGCTGGGCGCAGACCGTACTTCGCCGATTCGAACAGCACATCGGACATGTTGACTACCAGGCCGCGCGAGGTGTCGCGCGTCTCCAGGATGGCGTTCAACTGGCGCAGCAAGCGGGCGCGCATCTCCGCCTTTTCGGCTTCGGCTTTCTGCCGCATCTGCTCGGCCTGCTCCGCCGCCAGGCGGGCCTTTTCGGCTTCCGCCTGCGCCAGCCGTTGCTGCTCAAGGGCGGCAGCGCGGGCCACTTCCGCTTCGCGCTTGGCGCGCTCGGCCTCAGCCCGAGCGCGCTCGGCTTCCGCCTTGGCCTGCTCGGCGCGGATGCGCTCCGCTTCCGCCTGGGCGCGGCGATTGGCTTGCGCTTCGGCTTCGGCTTTGGCCTGGGCTTCGCGCTCCGCGGCTTCCTGCCGCTCCTTTTCGATGCGCAGCTCTTCCTGACGCTTGATAGAGATCACGCGCGCGTCTTCCGCGGTCTGAGCGGCGTTGCGCGCTAGCGTGCCGATGGGCGTCTTGCCCTGTTTGCGGAGGTAGGCATCCTCGGCCTGCTGCAACAGTTCCTGCGCCTTCTGGAAGCTGGGCGCGGCGTACTGATCGGCGCGTGCGGCGCGCGCGATGCGCACCGCGTTGCGGGCTTCGAACAGCTCGATGGGCGTCTTGGGATCGATGCCGTAAATAGCGTCGCGGATGGGTTCCACCGTGGAAGCGTAAGTCCCCTTGGCCAGCAGTTCGTAGCGGGCGTTGATGGCCTCTTCCTGGCCTATGGTGTCGGGACGGATGATGTTCTCGGCCACCACCACATCGCTGGGCTGAGTGACCGCGAAATACGGCTCAGCAGTGACGATCATCCCGAAAGCCTGCAACTCCGTGGTGACCTTCAGGCTGCCGTTTCCGTTCTTCAGCAGGACTTCGCCCAGGTTGCTGGCCCGGCCCTCGGGCGTGATCGCCCACAGAACATAGGTGAGGTACTCAAGACCGAACTTGTTGGCGGGCAGCAGGTGTTCGAGCTTGGCGTCGATGTCGAGGCGGCCGGACTTGCTGTCCACCTTGGCGCGGCCGGTGACCTCGGGCATCTGGTCGGTGCCGCGGAAGTCTACCGTGGTCGAGCCCCCGCGATGCCGATAGTTGACCGCCTTGGTGGTGCGCGACACCACCGAAATGCGCATCGTCGGTGCTTGGTCCAGGTCACTCTGGCCAGGCTGTTGCGCTTGAGCGAGCGCCGACGGCATTAATGAAAGCAGGGCTGCGATCGTGAATATCAGGACTGGGGAACTTCTCGGCATCGGAGACACCTCGGGAACGCCTTCAAACTGCGATAAGCGAGAGGATACCGCATTGCAAGCTGCCGGGCGACTGCACGGAGGTCGGTGGCCGGTTACGAACGGGGAACGCCGCTGCTGCCACCCGGCCGGCAGCGCTGGGAAAAGTCAACGATCACGTCGGCGAGGGCAGAGGCGCCGCGTTTGCCCAGCACGATGGTGTAATGGGTCGTGCTATGGATGGTGTGCACCTCAAGCCCGGGAAGGTAGCGCCGCATCTCGGCCATCACAGGCTCCGGATAAAGCGGTGGCTGTCCGGGAAGAAAACCGGCCTGGGCGCGCAGCATGACCACCGGCACGCGGATGGATTCGAGCCGCTCGGTGATCTCTTTGGTCTTCAATCCTTCGGCGAGGTCGACGCGCACGCCCTGGTCCGACGCTTTGGGCTGCAGGCGGGGTGGCTCGCCGCCTAGTTCGTAGTCGAGGAACGCCTCAATCCACGGGCTCCAATCTTCCGGCGGGAACTGCGGCTGGCTGCGCCAGAAGTCGCGGTAGACCTGGCGTGAGGGATACGTTTGTAGAAGCTGGGCGATACGCTTCCCGAGCCCGGACTCGAAGGCCTGCCGGGCAGCTTCGGTCATGGGAAGGGCGAATCCGCCGTCGACAAGAATGAGCCCGGCGACCAACTCCGGTTCGCTCGCTGCCAGAGCGGTGGCGATGAACGCTCCCATCGAATGGCCTACGATCACACTCGGTCCGAGAGCGAGCCCGCGCATCGCTCGGGCCACGTCGCGGGCGTGCTGCGCCATGCCGTAAGGACCGTCCGGCTTGTCGGAATCGCCTCTGCCCCGCAGGTCGAGGGCGAACAGCGGACGCCGGCCGGCCAGCCGTTCGGCCACGCCCATGAACGTGACGTAGGTGGCCGTCAGCCCGTGCAGCGCCACCGCCGGCGCGCCCTGGCCGGGCCAGTATCCGAAAGCGAGTTCGACGCCATCGCCGGCCACGCGCCCCCGCGCTTCCCGGGTTATGGTGAGAGCCGCTTGCTGCCGCGTTACAGGAGCCAGTGCCATAAGCCTTCGCGTCGTTGAACGAGCAAGTTTCTATCACCTCTCCCGGCAACACAAGCGTCTTCCGAAGGGCACGAGCCCTTGAGCACCAAATCTGGTGCGGGTATGATTCCCGGGCCAATCACCGGTCAGTGTGATTGGAGGCACGGACGGAGTTGTCTGGTCGGGCGCAACAATGAGGGCCGTCTTGGTTCGTAAACCTCTGCTAGCACTCTTCCGGGTGCTCGCTCCTGTGCCGGACCAGGTTCCGTCCCCTGCTTGGAGGCACACATGAGTCACGAAAACGGAAAAGGATCCATCATCGGCCGCGCCAGCTTGAACATCGGCAGCCTGCTGCCGCGGCACGCGCGCTATCGCGGCAATCATCCAGCACTGGTGGCGAGCGGCCGGACGCTCACCTATCGCGAGCTCAACTCCTACGTCAACCAGTTGACGAACGCGCTGTTGGGGGCGGGGCTGAAGAAGGGCGACAAATTCGCCACCGTCCTGCCTAACTGCCTGGAGCTGATGGCTTCCTACTGGGCGGCGGCCAAGACCGGGCTGGTGATCGTCCCCTTGAGCACGCTGCTGCAGGTCCACGGCCTGAAAACGCTGTTGCAGGACTCCGACACCCGGCTGGTTGTCGGAGACCCAAGCTTCTCGGAAGCCTTCAGCCGCATCCGCCACGAGCTGCCGCAGATCGAGACCGCGGTGCTGGTGGGCGACGCTCCGTCGTTCGGCATGATTCCGTTCGAGCGCTTCCTGGGCGAGGCCTCCGCCGCGGAACCGCCCGACCCGCACCTGACCTGCGACGACGTTTTCAACATCATGTATTCCTCGGGCACCACCGGCCTGCCCAAGGGCATCGTGCACACCCACTTCGTGCGCGCCATGTACTGCACGCTGTTTTCCCACGCCTGGCGCATGACGCCGGAGAGCGTGGTGCTGCACGCCGGTTCCATCGTCTTCAACGGTTCCATGCTGGATCTGATGCCGTGGATGTTCGTGGGCGGCACTTACATCCTGCACGAGAGCTTCAAGGCCGAGCGGGTGATCGAAGACATCGCCCGCTGGAAGGTGACGCACGTGGTGATGGTGCCGGCGCAGATCATCGCCATCCTGCACAGCCCGGCCTATGACCCGCAGAAGCTGATGAGCCTGGAGATGATCCACAACGTGGGAGCGCCGCTGCACGTGGAGCACAAGAAGATCCTCAACGACACGCTCCCCAATCGCTTCTACGAACTCTACGGGCTGACGGAAGGTTTCGTCACCATCCTGGACAAGCACGACTCGGTACGCAAGCTGGGATCGGTGGGCTGTCCCTCACCGTTCTTTGAGATCAAAATCCTCCGGCCCGACGGCAGCGAGTGCGCGCCCGGCGAGGTGGGAGAGATCTGTGGGCGGGGGCCTATCCTGATGCCCGGCTACTACAAGCAGCCGGAGCTGACGGAAAAGGCCATCGTCGATGGACTGCTGCACACCGGCGACGCCGGCTACCTCGACGAGGATGGATATCTGTTTCTCGTCGACCGCATCAAGGACATGATCATCTCCGGCGGGGTGAACGTTTATCCGCGCGACATCGAAGAAGTCATCATCAAGCACCCGGCGGTGCGGGAGACGGCGGTATTTGGCGCCCCGGATGAGAAGTGGGGCGAAGTGCCGATCGCAGCGGTGGTGCCGAAGACGGGCGCGACCATCGATCCCCAGGAACTCATCGCCTGGACGAACGCCCGCGTGGATGCCAAGTTCCAGCGCATCCAGGCCGTGGTGATCTACGACGAATTCCCGCGCAACGTCGCCGGCAAGACGCTGAAACGGGAGATGCGGGCTGCGTTTGCAGCCAGCCGCCGCGCAGCAGTGTGACCGCAGTCTCGTCGTACGCGCTCTTGCGGGGCAAGCGTTACCACAACGGCGGCACAATGAGCCAGGTCCGCGGTTTGTTGTGTCAAAACGCTAGTCGGAGCGGGAACCCAGCCAGCCATCGAGATGAGGCCAGGTCACTTTACTGGCCCCGCTTCCAGCCATGATCCCGATGTGTCCCCCGGGAATACTGAATAATTCCTTGTCCTTACTGCTCACCTTGCCCATGATCGCCTTGGACTGGCAGGGTGGGGTGATGTGGTCGGTTTCGGCGATCACCGTCAGCAGGTTCGCCCGGATGTTGCTCACGTCCACCCGCTCGCCGCGGAGCACCCACTCGCCCTTCATCAAGCGGTCGTTGCGATAAAGATCGACCACCAACTGCCGGAACGTCGCCCCAGCCATGGGAATGTTGTCGGTCACCCAGGTGTTCATGGCGTGCCAGGCCTCGACCACCTTGGGATCGTCGAGGTTGTCCCACAGGCGGAGGAAATTGCCGACGTAATTCTCCACCGGCTTCAGGGCCTTGGCGCCGTACTCGATAAACTCCGCCGGCATGTTGCCGAAGGTCTGCAGCACTTTGTCCACGTCGAAATTAGGTTCGGCGGTCCAGCGGGCGAAGGTGATTCCCTCTTTATCGGAAAAGTCCAGGGGAGCGGTCAGCAGGATCAGGTTGCGTAAGCCGTCATCCGGCCGCAGGGCGGCGTAAACCGTGGCGAGGATCGCCCCGATGCACCAGCCCAGCATGCTGAATTCTGCCACCTTGGAAACGGCTTTCAGCTTGCGGATTGCCCGTGGCATGTACTCCAGCGTGTAATCGCCGAAATTCAGGTTCTTGTCTTCCGGTCCGGGACATCCCCAATCCAGCAGATAGAGGTCATAGCCCCTCTTGAGCATGAACTCGACGTAGCTGTGCCCCGGCCGCAGGTCGAGGATGTAAGGCCGGTTCATCACGGCGAACACCAGCAGCAGCGGGATAGGATGGCGCTGCTTCTCCGGCACCATGGGCACGTAGCGGTAGAGCTTGGCCTTGTTCAGCGCCCATACCAGTTCCTTGGGCGTTTGGGCTATGGACGCCTTCGTCGTCAATACCTTGTTGAGGGTGGAGAGTTTCTGCATGTTCGCGATGGGATCGAGAAGCGAAGCGTCTGCCATGGCTACTTCGTCCTCTTGCGGCGGCCGCCCCGGGGTCCCCGGCGAACCCGGTTTTGGTTCACCGGGGTGGTGGGGGGTGCGGCTGCGCGGCGGCGGGTTGCCGTCGGCGGTTTAGAAAACAGTCCTTCGATCCGGTCCAGCTTGGCATCCATGTCGTCGAGACGCATTTCCACGTTGGTGAGCCGCTCGGCCAGTCCAATGAAATCAGCGCGTGAAGGCATGCTGAGCTGCTGCAGGGCCTGCAGCATGGCCTTCTCCACCGCTTCGCGGAAGGGTGAAGAGACCGCCAGGTATGCATCCAGCATCGTGCCCGTGGCCTTGGCGTAGGCCTCGGTGTTCAC
>DASQGF010000012.1:0-1662 GCA_035632755.1 Terriglobales bacterium | reverse complement strand
CGCGCGACCGCCTCTCCCTGCAGGATGGGTTAAACGGGCATATCAGCAGGTCGTTGCGATTGTCTTGTGCCCCGTCAACTCTTGCTCCGTTCTGAAGCCTACTCCTGTCATCACTGGGTGACTGGCAAATGGACTGTTGTTGCAACGAGAAAATGTCGTATTAACTGCTACGAGATTCTGTCACCCCTCTTTCTGATTAAGTAACCGCGGCGAGGGCGGGGCGGCCGCCGAGGTTGTAGAGGCGGGGCATCGGTTTCTTTGGTTTCTGCCCGGAGAGGCGAGGGGCAGGGCGGCGATCAGCGTGTTCCAGCAACGGCAAGGGCAAGGGCAACGACAAAAGCAACACCTTCCTATAAGAGACAAGCAGCAGGCCATTCAAGCGGTGGGAGAGTTCGACGGAGTTCCCGGCATAGCCGCGTTTGGAAGGCAAAGGGGGGAGCGCAATGGCATGGGCGCCGAAGGTGATGACGTGGTCGGGGCCAACCACGCGCTGGTAGCGGAAGCTGAGGCAGCGGGCGAGATCGAAGCGCGGAGGGAGGGAGCGGAAATCGCGCTGGGCTTGGCGGGCGGGGACAGCGAAGCGCTGGTTGTAGTCGGCGCAGAAGCGGGCGAGGACTTGGTTGGCGGAGTCGAGATGGCAAGCTTGGGCGAGGCGGAGTTCGCTGACCAAGCGGTCCTGGCAGGTGCGCCAGGCGCGCTCGATGCGGCCTTTGGCTTGGGGAGAGTAGGCGGGGATTTGCTGGATGCCGAGTTCTTCGAGAGCGCGACCCAGTTGGGTGGGAGATTGTTTTCCGGCGAGTTGTTCGGCCACGGTCCAGTGGGGATCGTTGCGCTGGAAGATGCCGTGGCGGTCGCGGTAGAGGCTGAGGGGCACGCCGTGCGTGGTGACCATGGCGTGCAGCGCGCGCATATAGCCGAGGCTGTTTTCGGCTTCGAGTTGAAAGTGAGCGGAGAGGATCTGGCTGGTGGCGTCGTCCTGAAAGCCGATGAGAGTAAGCTCGGGGCCGCGACCTTCCAGCCAGTCATGACGGCTGGCGTCGGTGAGCACCATCATGCCGAAGCGGGGACGGCGCAAGCGGCGGGCGCGGTACTGGCGAGGGCGACGCTTCTGCGGCGAAGCCAGCTTGGCCGCGCGCAAGATGCGACGCACGGTCTCGCGGCTAACCGACAGATGCTCTTCACTGTGCAGTTTCTGGCAGAGATGAGAATCGTTGAAGCCTTGATATTTGCCGCGCGCCAGTTGCAGGATGGTGCGGCGCAGGGCCGCGGGCAAAGCCCAGGGCATGGGCCGTCCGCGGTTGCCGTGATGCACCCAATCGACGCTGTCGGGACGATAACGCCGCTTGAGCCGTTGCACCTGCCGTTCACTCAGCTGCAGCAGTCGAGCCGCTTCGCTTACGCTCAGCCGACCGCCTACTGCATTCTCAATCACTTTCACGCGTTGGAACTCTTTCTGACTCACTGTCACCATCCCTCTAGGGTGACAAAGTCTGGTTGCAGTTAAGGGGTGACATTATCTTGGAGCATCTACAAAGCCAGAAGCTCCTCTTTACACTTACTCCCCGATTTGAGACACTCGTCCGTGGAAACCCAATCTATCGTCGTCCTCGACTTTGGAGCGCAATATTCTCAGCTCATTGCGCGCCGCATCCGTGAACAAAA
>DASQGF010000011.1:0-19077 GCA_035632755.1 Terriglobales bacterium | reverse complement strand
GAGCATGACCAGGAGCTTGGGTCCGAACTTGTCGACCAGCCAGCCCTCGAAGGGGACGAGCCAGGTCTCAAGGAGAACGAAGACGGTGAAGGTGACCTGGATGACCGCCAGCTCCTGCCGCAGGTGCTTCATCAGCGGTGGCACGAAAAGCGTCCAACCGTACTGAAAGTTTGCCACCGCCACCATGCTGAGCACGCTGAAAAAGAGGATGAGCCAGCGGTTGTCGAGGAAAGACTGGTTGATCCCTGCCTTGCGCTCTCCCGGAATTGCGGCCATGTTTGCACCTCCTCACGAAAGAATGCGGATGTGAACTATCCTCCAGCCTTGCTAGGCCCGCACGTCCAAGCACGCCCCCTGCCCTCAAGGCGTGCAAGAATTGTTGAGCGATCCGTCGCCCCCGTGTCTTAGGCAGGTGGGCTGTCCACTTCGAGCTCCTTGTGGAACGGGATGACCCCCGGGATCAACCACTTGTGCCACATCTCGTCCACTTTGCTCTGGAAGTAATCGATATCGTCGTCGGTGAAGTGGGCGAAGCGTCCCTGGCGGAGCAGGTAATCGCGCACCGGCTGCCGCGGAATGCGCTTGTCGGCGATCTGCTGCGTGCGGCCGGTCAGCCGCAGGACGCCGTCTTCCACTTCATACAGCGGCCACACGCCGGTGTTCACCGCCAGCTCGCCCAGCTCGTGCGATTGGATGGGATCGTAGTCCCAGCCCTTAGGGCAGGGATCGAGCGAGTGGATAAAGGTCGGCCCGCCGATGGTCAGCGCCTTGCGGATCGAGTTCATCCCGTGCAGACCATAGGACATGCAGATGGTCGCTACGTAGCGGCAGGTGGGGTGGCCGGCGGCCATCATCCCCGCCATGTTCTTCTTCCAGCGATGATGCATAATGCGCTTCGCCGGGCCGGGCGTGCTGAAGGTGGTGTTGGCGCCCCACGGAGTGCTGCCCGAGAGCTGGATGTCGGTGTTGGCGTAGGACTCGTTGTCGTACATCAGGATCAGGCAGTTGTAGTCGGGATGGGTCAGGGTGGCCGAGATGGCGCCGATGCCCATGTCCGCCCCGCCGCCATCGCCGCAGAAGGCGATCACGTTGATGGGCTCGTTCTTGATCTTACCCTTGCGCATGAGCGCCTTCAGGCCGGCGGCCGCGCCCAACGCCGCCGAACCGCTGCTGCCGAGCTGGGTGTGCATCCACGGCACCGACCACGAAGTGCTGTAGTAGGTGGTGTTCGCCACGTACATGCAGCCGGTGCTGCCCAGCACAATGGTGCGCGGGCCCGCGGCCTTCACCATCATCTTCATCACCAGCGCCGACTCGCAGCCCTGGCAAGTCCGGTGTCCGGAGGTAAAGAATTCCTCGAGAGGTAGCTTCTTAACCCCTTTAAAAGGCTCGAGGTTCTGGGTCGGCTCGATATTCACGTAAGTAGCCATCGCTTGCTCATCCTTTCTGGCGGCCGAAGCGCGCCAGCAAAATCGTTTATTCGCGCAGCCCGATCCACTGCGTCAGAGGCTGCGTCTTGCCTTCCGCCGCCTTGTACACGGATTCGGTCATGCGGGTAATGTCGGGCAGGGTCACCTCGCGGCCGCCCAGGCCGCAGATGAAGCACAGCACCGGCGGCTTGGGACCGGGCGCGGAGTAGAGCGCGGTGCGGATTTCGTTGGTCACCACGCCGCTCATGTACGGCGAACCGAAGGAGTAGTCGCGGTCCACCACGCCCACCGCCTTGAAGCGGCCCAGCGACTTACAAAGCTCTTCCGCCGGGAAGGGACGGAACCAGCGCAGGCGTACGAACCCCACCTTCTTCCCTTCCTTGCGCATCTGGCGGATCGCCACCTTCATGGGGATGGATAGCGTGCCCATGCCCATGAGCACGATGTCGGCATCCTCGGTCATGTACTCCTCGAAGAACGGGTTGCCGTAGGAGCAGCCGAAGATGCGCTCGAAGTCGGAGTAGGCTTCCCTGATGACGGCGGTGGTGCGCTCCATGGCCGCGTAGTTCTGCCGCCGGATCTCCATCACCCAATCCTCGTTGCCCTGGGGGGCGACGGTGATGGGGTTATCGGGATGCAGCAGCAAGTCGCCGCGGTTGTAACGCGGCAGGAACTCGTTGACCTTCTCCTGCGCGGGAATCTTGACCAGCGCCTGCGAGTGCGTCAGGAAGGCGCCGTCGCAACTGATGGCGCAGGGCAGGAAGATCCTGCGGTCCTCGGCCACGCGATAGGCGATGAGCGCGGTGTCGAGGGCCTCCTGGGCGCTATCTACCCAGACCAGCATCCAGCCGAGGTCGCGGACGGTGAGCGCGTCGTTGTGCTCCACGCCGAAGGCGCCGGGGTCATCGAGGGCGCGGTTGCCCACCATGGCGATCATGGGGATGCGCAGCGCAGGCGTGACCGTCAGCGCTTCCATGGCGTACATCCAGCCCACGCCGCTGGAGCCGCAGAACACGCGTGCGCCCACCGCAGAAGCGTGCTTGACGATCTCGAACTGCGAGTGCTCGCCTTCCGCCACGATGTATTCGCAATCCATCTCCCCATGCGACACCAGCTTGGAAACGTACTGCATGACGGTGTCGTAGGGGCGAATGGGGTAGGCCGTGATCACGTCCACGTCCGCCAGCTTGCAGGCCACAGCGATGGCCTCGCTGCCCGTGATCAGGGCGGTTTCATCCGTCTTGTGGTGCTGTTCCAGCGTCTCTACCATCTGTGCCATAAACCGCTTTCCTCCTGACCGCTAGCCTTCGCGCGCGATCTCGAGCATCTCGGGGATCTGTTCTTTGTACTGCCCGCGGTAACGGAACCCATGCGAGCGTTCCGGCCGCGATTCGATCTTGCCCTGCAACCAGGTCTTGTACCCGGCCTTGTCCTTCTTCCACGCCTCCCACTGGCTGGAGTTGTCCCTGAACTCCGTCTCGTTGATCATGGTGACGCAGTTGGGCACCGGGCAGACGGCTTCGCAGACGCCGCAGCCGCAGCAGGCCTGCATGTTGGCATCGTAGAGCCCGTCGGGGGTGACGTCGAAACAGGTGTCCGGGCACTGCAACCAGCACAGCGTGCACTTGATGCAAGTGTCGAAGTCCACCACCGGGCGCATGGTGCGGGTGCTGAACTTCTTGAAGGTGGGATTGCGGTCCGGGCGGTAGCCGCCCATAGCGTGGGTCGTGGGATCTTCGATCTGCTTGCCCTTGGGGATGCTGGGGATGGCAACGCCCTCGCCCATCTCGTGCCACTTGGGCAGGTCGAACTTGTAGGGCGTTTCCGGGTTGCCCTGGTTGGGACGGACCGTGATGCTCGTGGAGCGCTCGTAGGCCCGCTCGGCCGAACTGACCTTCACCGAATCCTTCCATTCGGCCAGGATGATTTTCTTCAGGGAATTGAGCGTGAACAGCTCGGGCAGGATGCGGGCAATCGTGCCCAGAATGCGCACGTCGGTGTGGTCGTCTTTGTACACCCACAGCCCGGAGAAGCTGGGTGTGCCCTTCACGATGCACAGCTCGTACGGATGCTCCTTGCGGTGCGCCATGGAGATGAGGGCGTCCGGCGTTTCCCTGGACGTGACGATCAGCGTACCGCCCTGCTTGATCTTCTGGTTCACTGGCTGCAGGCCGTACCATGCCCAGGACTCCACCCCCTTGCACAGGGTATCGTCCACGGCGATGGTGATGTCCACCTCCTTGGGTTCGTACTTCGCCATGCCCCGCTCTAGCGTCTCCTGGTCGGTGCCGACAATGGCGAAGCTTTTGGCGGGGATGCCGTTGCGCTCCGGGCTGTCGCTGTAGCGCCCGAAGGAGATGCCCGGCTTACCTTCGTGGTGCGCCGCCAGCACGATAGCGCGGCTGATGTTCTTGGCCAGGGTTTTCTGGAAAATCCCTCGATAGATGATCTCAACCGCAAATAGCCGGCCCATACAATACCTCCGTCGTTTAGTTCAAATTCTCCGGCGCCCACCATCGTGATCCCTCGCTCCGCTCGGGATTTCGGCCCGCGGCTCAGACGCCGCGGAAGGCGCCTCAAGTTCAAAACTTGTTGAGTACGATTTCCGATACCTCTTCGATGTGCCGGCGCATGGCCAGTTCCGCCGCGACCGGATCGTGCCGCTTGATGGCGCTCAGGATTCGCCGGTGGCCGGCGATGGATTTCTGCGGACGCCCTTCCACCTGCAAGGAGCGCTCGCGGGTCTCGCGCAGCAGGTCCATCAGCACGTCCAGGACTTTAAGCACCACACTGTTGTCCGAGGCCATGGCGATGGTGTAGTGGAACTCGTTGTCCTCCTCGATGGCGGAGTCGCTGCGACGCAGCTTCTCGTCCTGGCGGCGCAGGATGTCCTCCATCTCGGCGATGTCGCCCGCGGAGGCATGGCTGGCGGCGCGCGCCGCCAGCGGCGGCTCCAGCATCTTGCGCACGTCCAGCAGTTCCACCACCAGCTTGCGCTTCTGCACCAGCACCGTGGTCAGGGGATTGATGAGGTTGTCGGTCGAAAGCTCACGCACCACCGTGCCCGAACCCTGCCGGGGTTCCACCATGCCCACCAGCTCCAGGCGGCGGATGGCATCGCGGATCGAGCTGCGGCTCACTCCGAAGCTCTCCGCCAGTTCGCGCTCCGGCGGCAGCATGTCGCCGGGCTTCATGCGCTCGACGATGAGCTGCTCCAGCCGCCGCGCCACTTCTTCATAGACCTTGTTGCGGCGGATGGCCTCGAATTCCGGCTTAGTGGTGACGGTCACGCTTGCGCTAGGATTGGTCCACTCACCAGACCACTGGTCTAGTTAACGGACCAATTGTACACCTGCGTGTCAAGTGTTTTTCTGCGCCGGACGGGGCACCCTGGCTGACTGGGCTGTGGAGAGGCGGACGAACCGCCAACAGGACAGCGAAAGCGGACCAGGCGTGACGCCGGCGTCGCGTGATCTTCACCCGAGGGAAACTTGCAACGCCGCCCCCCATCCACTAAAACAGTTGCAGCCGCTTGCGACCGGTTGCCACACATCCGCCGATGGCCAAGCACTCCAGGGGATTCGCCGCATGGACGCTGCTGTTCGTCTTGCTCCTCGTGTGCCCGAGCACCGCGCCACACTTGGCTGCCAGCCCGGCTCCCGCGCGCGGAACAAGCGAACTCGAGCAGCTGCTCATCCAGCTGCACACCACGGCGCGGCTGATGCACACCGTTGCCCATCCCGACGACGAAGATGGCGGCATGCTGGTGCTGGAAGCGCGCGGCGAAGGCGTCACCACGCTGCAGTTGACCCTGACCCGCGGCGAGGGCGGACAGAACCGCACCGGCAGCAACCTGTTCGATGAGCTGGGCGTGCTGCGCACGCTGGAACTGCTCGCTGCCGACCAGTATTACGGGGTGGAGCAGCGTTTCACGCGCGTCGCTGACTTCGGATATTCGAAGAGCCCGGACGAGACCTTCGACAAATGGCACGGGCACGACGTCGCGCTCGCCGACATGGTGCGCGTGATCCGCGCCTTCCGGCCGGACGTGATCGTCTCCCGCTTCCAGGGCACGGCGCGCGACGGCCACGGCCATCATCAGGCCGACGGCATCCTCACCCGCGAAGCCTTCCGCGCCGCCGCCGACCCTTCGCGCTTCTCCGAACAGATAAGCGAGGGCCTGGAGCCCTGGCAGGCGAAGAAGCTCTACATCCGCGGCACCGGGGATTACACGCTGGCGCTCGACAGCGGCACCCAATCCCCGGTGCTGGGCATGAGCTTCGTGCAGTTTGCCATGCAGGGACTGCGGCACCAGCTTTCGCAGGGCGCCGGGGAATGGCAGCTTTCCGCGCGGCCGCACGTCTCCTACTACAAGCTCGTGGATTCGGTGCTGCCCATGCCTGCCGAGGGCGCGCGCGAGCACGATTTCTTCGACGGCATCGACACCACCCTGCCCGGACTCGCAGACCGCATCGGCGAAGAGGAGTCCAAAGTCCCGTTCCTGCGCCCTGAGCTGGCCGCGATCAAGGAGCGGGTGGACGAAGCCACGCACCTGATCCCCGGGCCGTCATCCCGGCTGGCCGGGCCACTGCTCGCCGGCGAGGAGCAGGTCGCAGAGTTGATCGACCAGATCGACCACTCGGAGCTCTCGCCGGTGGCAAAATCCGAGTTGCTGGTCAACCTGCGCACCAAGCGGCAGCAGTTCCGGCACGCCGCCGAGCTGGCTTTGAACCTGGAGCTGCGGATCTCCACTACGCCTCCGGGCAACGGCATGCTGGTCCCGGGACAGACGGTGCGCCTGCTGGCTGAGCTACGTAATTCCGGCGACGAGGCGGTGCAGGTACAGCAGATCGCGCTCGACCTGCCGCAAGGCTGGAGCGCGCCGCCGGTATGGATCAGGCCGGCGCGGCTCAAGCCTGGCGACAGCACCACCGTGGCCTTCAACCTGACGGTCTCGCCGAACGCCGAACTCACCCGCCCCTACTGGCATCGCAACGATCCGGAAACCGACACGGTGTACGAGATCGACGATCCCCGCTATGCCACGCTTCCCTTCCCTCCGCCTCCGGTCGAGGCGCATGCGGTGTACGGTTTCGGCGGACGCCGCGGCACGGTGCGCGCCATCGCGCGCGCGTCCTTGGCGGAGAACAGTCCACCGCTGGCGGTGGTACCGGCGTTTTCGCTGCTGATCGCTCCGCGTACCCAGGTGGTGCCTGCCGATTCAACCTCGCCGACCATGGTGACGGTTGACGTGCGCGGCTATGTCGCGGGTGAGGCCAGCGTGCACTTGCGCGCGCCACAAGGATGGACGGTCACTCCCGCTTCCGCGCCCGTGCGTTTCGAGCGCAGCGGCCAGGAGCGGAAGGTCAGCTTCAAGCTAACGCCGCCCGGTGGCGCCTATCGGCCGGGGAAGCTCCGCGTGCGGGCCGTGCTCGAGGCTGCAGGGCGGCAGTATTCCGAAGGCTTCACCATGGTGACGGGCGAGGACCTCGGCACCTTCTATTACTACCAGCCGGCGGTCCAGCAGTTGGCCGAGGTGGAGGTGAAGGTGCCTTCGGGGCTGAAGATCGGCTACATCATGGGCGCGGGCGACGAGATCCCCACGGTCCTGCGCGAACTCGGCCTCAGCGTAGAGATGATTTCGCCGGAGCAGGTGGCGCGTGGCGACCTGCAGCGCTTCGACACCATCATCCTCGGCATCCGCGCCTACGACACCCGCGCCGACCTCCGCCAGAACAACCGCCGCCTGCTCGATTACGTGGACCGCGGCGGCACGCTGGTAGTGCAGTACAACACCAATCCCGAGGAGTTCAACGCCGGCCACTACACGCCCTACCCGGCCCAGCTTAGTCACGACCGCGTGAGCGTGGAAGAAGCGCCGGTCACGCTGCTTGAGCCCTACGACCGCCTCTTCCGCTTTCCCAACGCCATCACCGCAAAAGATTTCGACGGCTGGGTGCAGGAGCGCGGCCTCTACTTCATGGACAAGTGGGACAACCACTACCGGCCGCTGCTTTCTTGCGCCGACCCAGGCGAGCTCGCGCGCGACGGCGGCCTGCTGCGCGCCCGCTACGGCCGCGGCACCTACATCTATACCGGATACGCATTCTTCCGCCAGCTTCCCAGTGGAGTCCCCGGGGCCATCCGCCTCTACGTCAATCTGCTGAGCGCCGGCCATGGCAAGCCCTAGCCCGCCCCACCCCAGCAAACCAAATGCGGGTTTGCCGGGGACCCCGGCCCCGGCGGACCGCAGCCCGACTCTGGTCCGCGGCGTCGGACTGGGCTCGGCCACCGCGTTGAACATGATCGACATGATCGGCGTGGGACCGTTCATCACCATTCCCCTCATCATCAGCGCCGCCGGAGGCCCGCAGGCCATGCTGGGCTGGATCCTGGGCGCGGCCCTGGCGCTCTGCGACGGCATGGTGTGGGCGGAGCTCGGCGCGGCGATGCCGGGATCGGGCGGCTCGTATCGCTATCTGAAAGAGAGTTACGGTCCAGCCCGCCTGGGACGGCTGATGTCATTTCTGTTCGTATGGCAGCTTTCCTTCAGCGCGCCGCTCTCGATCGCCTCGGGCTGCCTCGGACTGGCGCAGTACGCGAGCTACCTGCTGCCGCAGCTCGAGAAGACGTATCTGGCGACGACGCTAGCTTGGTCCGTGCCGGGGCTGGGGCCGCTCGAGGCACGCGTGCTTGTGAGCCGTGCGACCTTCGTGGCCATGGCCGCGTGTGCAGTCGCCATCCTGCTGCTTTACCGTCGCATCGGCGTGGTGGGACGGCTCTCCAAGCTGCTCTGGGTGGGCGTGCTGGCGACGGTGGCGTGGGTGATCGTCGCCGGCCTCACACACTTCGACCGCGCCCGCGCCTTCGACTTCCCCGCCGGTGCTTTCCGGCTCGATCATGCATTCTTCGTTGGCCTGGGATCGGCGCTGCTCATCGCCACTTACGACTACTGGGGCTACTACAACGTCTGCTTTCTCGGCGACGAGGTCAAAGAACCGGCGCGCACCATCCCGCGCGCGCTGGTGTACTCGATTTTGGCCGTGGGCGCGATCTACGTGGTGATGAACGTCAGCATCCTAGGCGTGGTGCCCTGGCGGGAACTGGCGGCGGCGGGCAAGAGTGAGACGCGCTATTACGTCGTGTCGCTGATGATGCAGCGGGTGTACGGAAGCTGGGCGGGATACGCGGTTGCCCTGCTGGTGATCTGGACGGCGTTTGCCTCCGTGTTCTCGCTTCTCTTGGGATATTCCCGCGTGCCCTATGCAGCGGCGCTCGACGGCAACTATTTCCGTGCCTTCGGCCGCGTGCATCCCAGCGGCCGCTTTCCGCATGTGTCGCTGGTGGCGCTGGGGGTGGTGGCGGCGTGCTTCTGCCTGCTGCGCCTGGCGGACGTGATCGCGGCGCTGGTCGTGATCCGCATCGTGATCCAGTTCCTGGTGCAGGCGGTGGGCTTGCTGATCCTGCGCGCGCGGCGGCCAGAAGCGCCGCGGCCCTTCCGCATGTGGTTCTACCCACTGCCGGCACTGGCAGCGATTGCAGGATTTATTTTCGTGCTGATCTCGCGGCAGAACTTTCAGAAAGAAGTGCGTTACGCGGTCGCGATTCTCGTGGCAGGATTGCTCATCTTCTTCCTGCGCGCCTGGGGACGGCGCGAGTGGCCGTTCCAAATGAGCCCGGATCCCTCGCTGCGCTCGCGATGACAATCATGAGCGCTCAGTGCGGCTTGCTGTGGTCGAACTTCTCGCCGGCAGGAATCGCGACCGCCAGCCGGTTCTCCTTGGGTGCGATGGGACACGTCGCATACGGCGTGACGGCACACGGCGGGTTGTAAGCCTTGTTGAAGTCGAGAACGACCTTGCCATCTTGAACCGCGTCGGCTTCGAGGAAGCGGCCGGCGGGATAAGTATCGGTCTTGCTGGTGGTATCGCTGAAGACGAAGAACAGACCCTTGGCCGCATCGCCGCCGAGAGCCGTCAGCGTTAACTTTTGTCCGTTGATCGTGAAGCGCACTTCGCCGGGGACGGTTTCCGCCGTCACGTCTCCGAGCACGTTGGGTACTTCCACCGTCTGCTTGCCGTCCGACGGGACCCAAGTCGCGGTAATGCGATACGCGGTGTCAATCGGATAAAAGTGCAGCGAGGTGAAGTTGCGCAGCGCCGGATTCTGAAGATCCTTGAGGCGAATGCCGATGCGCTCGCCGCGCTTGATGACGTGCATTCGCAGCCGTCCCAGGGCAATCACTGTGGGTTTGCCCGAGACGTCGGGCTGGAGCTTGGCCGTCATGACCGGCTGGTTGTCGATGATCGCCGCCGCGCCGGGCTCCATCTTCAGCGTGACCTCATCACCAGTCAGCTCGAAGACGCCGGCTTTAGCGGGAGCCGTGCCTGCGGGCAGCACGATCGGGTTTGACGACGCCGTCCCGAAGGCGTTTGCACCCGGCTTGAGCCAGAAGAGCCCGGCCAGGACGAGCCAGTTGGACTTCAAGTCCTTGATCTCTTCGGCGCGGAACTTTTCGACTTCGCGCTGGTAAACAGCGTCAACATGGCTTTGCGAGCGTGCGACGATCGGCACGCTGAGCACGGCCAGCAGGACAAGAATCGTGATTCGGGTGCGCTGCATGGTTGATTTTAGATGTGGAGAAGGGGATGGAGAGCGCAAGAAAAAGCAGCATGCCGGATCACAGGCATCGTGCTCCCTAAAGCTGGCGCGATTTCGCGTACTGGCGCGGGTCGGGCAGCGGCTCCAGGCCACGGCCGGCGAAGACCTCTTTGAATTCGCGCAGCAGGTCGGCGTGGATGAGCCCGTTGGTCGCCACCACGTCGCGATCTTGTAAGCGAAACGACTGACCGAAGAAGCCGGTCACCTGTCCGCCGGCCTCCTCGACCAGCAGCACTCCCGCGGCGAGGTCCCAGGGATTGAGGTTGAACTCCCAGAAGCCGTCGAAGCGTCCGCTGGCCACCGAGGCCAGGTCAAGTGCGGCCGAGCCGGCGCGGCGCACACCGTGGGTGCGCAACGTGATCTGGTGATAGAAGTGGATGTTGGGATTCTGGTGGCGCTTGTGGCTGGGGAAGCCGGTGCCCACGAGCGACTCGGACAGCCGCGCCGTCTTCGAAACGTGCATGCGGCGCTGGTTCAGGTAGGCGCCGCTTCCCTTCTCTGCCGAGAACATCTCGCCGCGTGCGGGATCGTAGACTACGCCCGCGATCAACTGTCCTTTGTGCTCCAGGCCCATGGAGATGCAGAACACGGGAAAGCCATGCGCGAAATTGGTGGTGCCGTCCAGGGGATCGACGTACCACTTGTAGTCGCTGCCGGTCTCGCGGCGCGCCCCCTCTTCGCCGAGCACGTCGTGGCGGGGGAAGCGCGCCTGGATACGGTCCATGATGAGGGCTTCGGAAGCGCGATCGGCCGCGGTGACCAGATCGGCGTCGCCCTTGTATTCGATGGCCACGCGGCGTGCGAAGTAGCCCATCAGAAGCTCGCCGGCTTCGCGGGCGATGGCCTCGATGGCGGAGACGAACTCAGTGGTCAGCCCGGCGCTCACGGCTCACGCCGAGGCTTGCGTGCGCCGCCGTCCTCGGAGATGTATAGGATCTCGTGCTTGAAGATGAACAGATTGGGGGCGCCCTCGCGGGTCAGACGGATCATCTTGTGGTCGTAGTATTCGATCCAGCCCTTCACCATCTCGCCGTCCAGCAGCTTGATGCTGACCGGCGTCTGCTTCTCGCCCAGCGATTTCAGATAGGCGGCTTCCTGGAAGGTCTCGTCCGGAGGAGGATTCTTGGGCTTCTTGTACAGCGGCGCCATGGAAGATTGGAAGGGCATGACGATATTGTACACGCGAGCGCGATTCCCACCGCGCCAGCGGTCACTCCGCTTTGCTGGTGTAATAGCCGGTGCGATGGCGGGAGTGCAGGGGCAACGGGAAGTCAGCGTCGGCAGGCGGCGTGACCTTCACCTGGATGCGGCGGAAATCGGAATCGCTCAGCCGCTGGCGGGGATAGTAGCCCAGCAGATACTGGGTGCGCAGTTCGTCGCTGATGCGACGGAAGGCGCGGTCAATCTGCTGCGGCGTATCGGCGTAGTAGTACTTGCCGCCGGTGTCCTCCGACATCTGAATGAGGGCGTGCTCGCCCCCGGTGTTGCGGCCGGCGCTGGCCTCGATGGGCACCATGATGATGCTGTAGACCAACGCATCGGCCTGCTGGGCTTGGCGCAGAGCTCCCTGGTAGTCCACGCGGCTCATGGTGTCGCCGCCATCGGTGATCACCACCAGCACCTTTCTTCCCTGCCGGCGCATGAGCGCCTGCGAGCCCAGAAAGATGGCGTCGTAGAGCGCGGTGGCAGCGCCGACGTGGACACGCGCGATGCCGCGATCCACCACCCTCAGGTCGGACGTGAAGGGCACAAGCTCATCCACGATTTCGCTGAACTGGAAGAGCGCCAGCGTGTCCTGAGAGCGCAGGACGGAGTGGGCGAAGGCGCGCGCCGCGTCCAGCTCCAGCTTGAGGTCCTTGCGGGTGCTCAGGCTGGCGTCGATGGCGAGCACAATGGAAAGCGGCAGGGTGGATTCGCGGTCGAAGACCGCCAGCTTCTGCTCGACTCCGTCTTCCCGCACCTCGAAATCCTCCTTCTGCAGCGAGGGAACAGGAGCGCCGCGGTCGTCGGTGACGGTGACAAACACGCTGACCAGTTTGACGTCCACGCGGTAGGTGGGCGCCTTGTCGCCGGGCGCGGGGCGCTGCGGCGGCGCGGAGGTTTGGGCAGCAGCGGTCAACCCCACCAGTGCCGCCAGGGCCAGAACGAATCTCAACGAATGGCGCACAGGAGAACTGTTCACTTGGATGCCGGCGGACCCGCCAGCGTTCTACCGGCAGTGGGAATATCGTCGGGAAAAGGCTCACCATCGGCCCAGACGGCGCCGTCCTCGAAGTACTCCTTTTTCCAGATGGGCACCGTCTTTTTGAGCGTGTCGATAAGCCAGTGACAGGCATCGAAGGCGGCGGCACGGTGCGCCGATGCTACGGCGATCAGGACGCTGGTCTCGCTATGCTGCAGGCGTCCCAGGCGATGGACCAGAGCGACTTGGCGGACCTCAAATCGCTCGAGAGCTTCTGCCGCGAGTTCCTTGAGCTTGCGGCGCGCCATCGGCTCATAAGCCTCGTAGTCCAAATAGAGGGTGCGGCGGCCGCGGGTGTGGTCACGCACGATGCCCTCGAAGATCACGACTGCGCCATCCTCGGGCTGCTTGATCTCAGCCAGCACGGTCTCGGTGGCGATGCGCTCGCGCACGAGCGCAACGTGACTCCGGCTTTCATTCAGGCCTCCGCTGACCGGCGGCAAAAGAGCGACCTCGTCCTGGTCGTGCAGGGTCGCACCGGGAGCAGCGTATTCCTGGTTGATGGATAGCGCGATCGCAGGCAGGAAGTCCTTGAGCCGCGGCACCGCGGCCTCATAGTGGGCCAGCAGGTCGGAGAGACGCGCGCCCTCGGGAAGCGTCAGGGCGTCATTGCTGCGGCCGATCAGGTCGCGCAAGGCGCCGAAGAACAGCACTCGGACCTGCATGGATACAGGATAAACGGTTTCCGACACGAGCGGGCAGGACGCAGGAGGCAGGAGGTAGGAAGAATCAGGTGCTATCTTTTCCTGCCTCCTGCAACCTGCTTCCTGCCCCCTCGTTTCACGCTGGGACCTGCTGTAAATGCTGCTCGCGCTCTTCCGCGTCCTTCTTCTCCTCGGTCGGGCTTGAGGGCAAGGCGATGGCCAGCGCTTCGTCGATGGTGTTGACGTAGTGCACGGTCACGCCTGCCAGCTGCTCCGGCAGGATGTCCTCTTCCACGTTCATCTTGTTCTCCGACGGCAGGATGATGTCGTGGACGCCGGCGCGCTTGGCGGCCAGGAATTTCTCCTTGATGCCGCCCACCGGCAGCACGTTGCCGCTGAGGGTGATCTCGCCGGTCATCGCCATGTAGGGCCGCACCGAGCGGTCGGTGAGCAGCGAGACGATGGCCGTGACCATGGTGACGCCCGCCGAGGGGCCGTCCTTGGGGATGGCGCCCGCGGGCACGTGAATGTGCAGGTCGTGGGCGGAAAAGAAGTCTTCGGAGACTCCCAGCTCCTGCGCATGCGAGCGCACCCAGGTGAGCGCCGCCTGCATGGATTCCTGCATCACCTGGCCGATCTGGCCGGTCATGGTGAAGTTGCCCTTGCCCTTCATCTTGTTGACCTCGACGAAGAGCACGTCGCCGCCGGTGGGCGTCCAGGCCAGGCCGACCGCGACCCCGGGACGCTTCGTGCGCTCGGCAATCTCGGTCTCCACGCGGATCTTCTCGCCGCCCAGAAACTGCTTGATGTCTTCCTTGGAGACCACCAGCTTGTCGGGCTTGCCCTCGGCGATGCGCCGCGCTTGCTTGCGGCAGATGGTGCCGATGTTGCGCTCCAGGTTGCGCACCCCGGCCTCGCGCGTGTAGTGGCGGATGATGTGGCGGATGGACTCCTCGGAGAAATCGATCTGCTCGGGCTTCAACCCGTTCTCGTCGATCTGTCGCGGCACCAGATAACGCTGCGCGATGTGGAGCTTCTCGTCCTCGGTGTAACCCGGCAGCTCGATGATCTCCATGCGGTCCCGTAGCGGGTCGGGGACCGGGTCGAGCTGGTTCGCGGTGGTGATGAAGAGCACCTTCGAGAGGTCGAAGGGCACGTCGAGATAGTTGTCGCGGAAGGTGTTGTTCTGCTCGGGGTCCAGGGTCTCCAGCAGCGCCGAGGAGGGATCGCCTCGCCAGTCGCGGCCGAGCTTATCCACCTCGTCCAGCATGAAGACAGGATCGTTGGTCTCGGCCCGGCGAATGCCCTGGATGATCTGCCCCGGCAGGGCGCCGATATAGGTGCGGCGATGCCCGCGGATCTCCGCCTCGTCGTGCACCCCGCCCAGCGACAGCCGCGTGAACTTGCGGCCCAGAGCGCGCGCGATCGACCTGCCCAGCGACGTCTTGCCCACGCCCGGAGGCCCAACGAAACACAGGATCGGCCCCTTCATGGTGGGCTTCAGCCGGCGCACCGAGAGGTAGTCGAGGATGCGGTCCTTCACCTTCTGCAGGTCGTAGTGGTCGGCTTCGAGGACGTCGCGCGCCTTGTTAATGTCCACTTCAACGCCCGAGGACTTGGCCCAGGGCAGCACCACCAGCCACTCGATATAGTTACGCGTGACCGAGTAGTCCGCGGCCATGGGCGACATGCGCTGGAGCCGGGTGAGCTCCTTGAGCGCTTCCTTCTTGACCTCCTCCGGCATGCCGGCGGCGTCGATCTTGGCGCGCAGCTCTTCGATGTCGCGGGTGGTCTCGTCCTGCTCGCCCAGTTCCTTCTGGATGGCCTTCATCTGCTCGCGCAGGTAGTACTCGCGCTGCGTCTGCTGCACTTGGTCCTGGACCTCGGACTGGATCTTGCTGCGCAGGGTCTGGACCTCGAGTTCCTTGGCCAGATGGCGGTTGATGCGGTCCAGCCGCACGCGGATGTCAGTGGTCTCCAGCAGCTCCTGCTTGTCCTTGGTGGCGAGCGAGGGCAGCGAGGAGGCGATGAAGTCGGCGAGGCGGCCGGAGTCGTCGATGTTCATGGCCACGGTTTGCAGCTCGTCGGAGAGCGTGGGCGAGGTGGCCACAATCTGCTGGAACAGCGTCAGCACATTGCGGTGCAGCGCCTCTTCTTCCGCCGTTTTGCGGAACTCCGCCTCGGGGATGGTGTCCGTGCGGGCGCGCAGGAAGGGGCTGAGCTGCGTGTACTCCGCCATCCTCACCCGCTCCAGACCTTCGGTGAAGACGAAAAGGCTCTGGTTGGGCATTTTGACCACCTTGTGCACGGTAGCCAGGGTGCCGATGCTGTAGAGGTCGGTAGGTTGGGGGTTATCGACGCGCGCCTCGCGCTGGGCCACCACGATGATGGTCTTGTCCTCCCCCAACGAGTTGATCAGGTTCACCGAGCTTTCCCGGCCTACGGTGAGCGGGAGTACGGCATGCGGGAACAGCACGGTGTCGCGCACCGGCAACACCGGCAGCCCACGCGCCATCTGCTCCTGGCTGGGCCGGACATGCTCGTCATTACGCGCTTCACTTGCCATGGAACTCCTTATGAATGCGAATCACTGAGAAAAAGTGCTACTCAATTGATGAACCTTGAAACCGTAAAGATGCATGGGCGGCCCTCACCGCGCGCCGGATTTTAGTCGAGCCAGCGGCAAGATGCCAGCTTCCAGGAGTACAGGGTACTCGCTCCAACTATTTAGTTCTGTGATTCCTTCGGCCCTTCGAACGGGGCCTGCCGGCGAGACGCCGGCGTTACCTATTCCGCTGCCGGATACGTTCCCAATACCTTCACGAAGTGGGAGATCTCGCGCAGATGGCGCAGCGCGTTCTGGGTGGCTTCGGACTGGCCACGGTCGTGGAGCACATCCACGTAGAAATGGTACTCCCAGGGGCGTCCGCGCACCGGGCGCGACTCAATCTTGCACAGATCGAGGTCGCGCAGGGCAAACACGCTCAGCGCCTTGAACAGCACGCCGGGCACGTTCTTGAGCGAAAAGGCCAGGGAGGTCTTGTTGGCGCTGGGCAGCAGGCGCCGGCCGCGGCGGATGAGAAAGAAGCGGGTGAAGTTCTGCTTGTCGTCTTCGAGGCCGCGCTGGAGGATGCGGCCGCCGTATTCCGCCGCTGCCTGCCTGCCGGCAATCGCCGCCGCGTGCTGCAACTGGTTGCCGACCACGTGTTTCACCGCGCCGGCGGTGTCGTAGAAAGGCACAGCCTCGATCTTGCGGTGCCGGCGGAAGAAGTCGCGGCACTGGTCGAGAGCGACGGGATGCGAGAAGACGCGGGTTAACTCGGCCAGCTTCACCCCTGGCGCGGCGATCAGGTTGTGCTGGATGCGCAGGCGGAACTCGCGCTGGATGAAAACGTCCGACGCGAGCAGGAGGTCCAGGTGCTCCGCCACCGACCCCGCCAGCGAGTTCTCGATGGGAACCACCGCGCAGGAGACGGCGCCCGAGGCGACGCGCTCGAAGACGTCTACCGAGGCGGCACACGGAACCACCGTACAGCCCGGCAGCATCTGCCGCGCCGCTTCGTGGCTGAACGAGCCGGCTTCGCCCTGGATGGCGACTTTCATCGCGCACAACTGTACAAGGAGCGAGTAGCGAGTACCAAGTACCGAGTACCGAGCCGGCTACGTCTCGACAGCGCCGTCTGGCGCGAGGTCTTTGGCCAGCACCAGCGCATCGATGCTGTCGAGGTAGTAGCGGGGGATGGTGTGGACGAGGGTGTACCCGTGCCGCTTGTAGAAGGCGAGCGCGGCGGCGTTGTCCACCGCGGTCTCAAGGAATACCACCGAACATCCCAGAGCGCGCAGGCGCTCCTCCGCCGCGGTCATGAGGCGCGAGCCGAGACCGGAGCGCTGCGCCTCAGGCAGCACGTCGATAGTGATGACGTGTCCCTGGCTCTGGCGGTCGCGGTCCACGACCACGAAGCCGAGAATCCTGCCGTCAAGCTCCGCCACCAGCGTGAAGCCGCGCTTCCGAGCGATGTAGAAGGCAAGCTCGCGACGCGTGTAGGAGATCCCCCGCGCAAAGCACGCCTGGTCGATCTGCCATAGGGTCTCGAAGTCGTCGGGTCGATACTCGCGGATGATCGCTGGCACGGGCTTCGCGGAAAGAATAGCACTCGGCAGTCCGCACTAAGCTTGCAGAGACGCAGCATGCTGCGTCTCTGCGGGTTCTCGGTACTTGGTACTTGGTACTCGGTACTTAAGTCATGGACAACTTCAACTGCCCGCAGGCGGCGTAGATGTCGAGTCCGCGGGGACGGCGGATGAACGTGGGGATGCCGGCCTTGACCAGCACCTGCTGAAAGGCGAGCACGCGCTCTTCCGCCGGAGTGCGGAAGTCGATGCCGGGGCCGGGATTCAGCGCAATCAGATTCACCTTGGCGCGAATGCCGCGAACCAACTCCACCAGTTCGCGCGCAGCCTCGACCGAATCGTTCACCTGATCCAGCAACACGTATTCAAACGTCATTCGCTCGCGAGGCCGCAACGGGAAAGCGCGCGCCGCGGCTATGAGCTGCTCCATGTCCCACTTGCGCGTGATCGGCATCAGCTCGCGCCGGGATGCGTCGTTCGAGGCATTCAGCGAGATCGCCAGCTTGGGCCGCACGGGCTCGCGCCCGAGATCGTAGATCCGGGGCACGATGCCGGAGGTCGAAACCGTCATGCGCGATTCCGCGATGCCGAGACCCTCAACCAGCAGCCGCACCGCTTTCATGAAGTTGTCGTAATTGAGGAACGGCTCGCCCTGACCCATGAAAACCAGGTTGATGCGGTCGCGGTCGAGAGCGACGCCGCGGTCATTGAGCACCGCGACTACCTGCCCGACGATCTCACCAGCCGAAAGATTGCGTCGCAGGCCGAGCAACGCCGTCAGGCAGAAGCGGCAATCGACGGCGCAGCCCACCTGGCTGGAAACGCAGATAGTGGCGCGTGACGGAGTACCGAGTACCGAGTACCGGGTACCGAGAGATGAAGCCCCGTTCTTCATACTCGGTACTCGCAACTCGGTACTCGGTACTTCCTCACCAGCTTCCGAGCCATCGCCGGCCTCGCCGCCGTCGCCCTCCGGCATCCACACTGTCTCGACGCTTTGTCCGTCGGCAAACGCGAGCAGGTAGCGGATGGTGCCGTCGGAGGAAACGTACTGCTTCTCGATGCGCGGCTGTCCCACGGTCACCGAGCTCTCCAGGAGCGTGCGCCGGAACGCGAGCGGCAACGTGGAGATTTCTTCCAGCGCTCGGACACGCTGGCCGTAGATGGCGTCGAACAGTTGCCGGGCGCGGTAGCCGGGTTCGCCGGCGTCTTGGACAAGAACGGTAAGTTCTTGAATATCAAGACCTAATAGTTCGGTGTGTGGAGCGCCAGCCATGCATCCAATAGGTGGTCTTAGAGCGGCCGGGGGGTGCGCGTTTGCCTTGCCCGCCGCCGCCCGGCGTCTGTAAGTCGTTAATTATACAAGCTCTATATTCGTCATTCGGAGTAGCCCGCAGTGTGTAAGAATCTATGCAGTCGGTTTTCGGGCCTGCCTGAAGTTGCTTTCGGCACTGATTTTATGGTGGATGAACTGCGCGACATCCGGCGCGAACTGTTGCCCAATGGTCTGATCGTGCTGACCGAGGAGATGCAACACATCCGCTCGGTCTCGATCGGGATCTGGGTGAAGACCGGGTCGCGCCACGAGCAGGCCGAGCACAACGGCATCTCGCATTTCCTTGAGCACATGGTGTTCAAGGGAACGCAGACGCGCACCGCCGAAGACATCGCCCGGCAGATCGACTCCATCGGCGGCAACCTCGATGCTTTCACCGCCAAGGAGTGCGTCTGCTTCAACGTGAAAGTGCTCGACGAGCACCTGCCCATCGCGCTCGACGTGCTCAGCGACCTGGTGCTGCATCCGGTGTTCGATAGCAAGGACATTGCGCGCGAACGCGGCGTCATCCTGGAGGAGATCAAGATGGACGAGGACAGCCCCGATTATCTCGTCCATGAAATCTTCACCCAGAACTTCTGGAAGGACCACCCGCTGGGCAAGCCCATCCTGGGGACCAAAGAGACCGTCCGC
>DASQGF010000010.1:0-7263 GCA_035632755.1 Terriglobales bacterium | reverse complement strand
ACCTACCTGGGTTATGCCGAGGACACGCCGCAACTGGTCCGCCGGCACCTTGAGGGGACCAGCCGAGGGAGCTGTGCCTGCTACCGGCTGAGGGAATGCGGTAGCCATGGCGGTGTGGAAGGTAACGTTGCCTTCTACCTTCTGCATGATCTGGTGAATGTGCCCGTTGAGCACGGTGACGGAGCCGAAGCGCTTGAGATACGACAATGCTTGCGTGCTGTCCTGCGTCGCCCAGCCCCACTCCGGGTAAGCGGCCCACAGCGGGATGTGCGCGAACACCACGACGGGCGTGCTGCTGGTGCGGCCCTTCAGATCGTCCTCCAGCCACTCCAGTTGCTCATGGCCTAACGTCCCCAGTCCTCCGGCCTTGAGGTCGACCACGTTGACCAGGCCGACGAAGTGGACGCCCTTATGGTCGAAGCTGTGCCACCCGGCGCCCCTGGTTCCTTTGCCGTAGCGCTCGAGGAATTGCCGCCCGTTATCCAGCGAGACATCGTGCTCGCCGGGCACGTAGAAGATCTGCTTTGGCCGGGCGCTCTTCAGAACCTGGTCCAGAGTATCGAACTCGCCGGGCTTGGAAAGATGGCTGAGATCACCCGTGTGAATGATCAGGTCGGGCTCCGCTGGGAGCGCGTTGATCTTGTCGATGGCGGCTTGCAGGGTGCCGGTTACGTCGACATTTGCCGGCTTGTCGAAGCCGATGTGGCTGTCGCTGATCTGGACGAAAGTAAAGGAAGAACCACCCGCCTGAGGCTTGCTGGCGCCGAAGAGCTTGGATACGGGCACACCCCCGGCAAACGTCCATACCAGCCCCGTGCCGGCCCACGCCATGCACTTGAGAAAGCCGCGGCGATCAACGCCATCTTTGCTGGGGACCTCGATTAGGTCGTTCTGGTCGTGCTTCTTCATTTTTCCTCCTGCGGTGCGGCACCGCGTCTCCGATCCGGTGGCGGTGACATCGCGTGCGTTCGCTGGTGATAACCGCCGCCGGGGATTTTTTATTCCCAGACTGCCGCGGGAATAAGTCGCGGGCTGCGTAGTTCTTGGAAAGCGAACCCACCTTGGGACCGAGAAGACGGAGGAGACCATGAAACGCTCTCGATGGATCACACGGCTGGCTTGCCTGCCTCTGCTGCTGATTGCGGCCTTCACCGCGGCGCCGGCATTCCAGGCGCACGCCGAAGTGCAACCGCGGGTCATCAACATCACCGCCAAGCGCTTCGGCTTTACACCCAACCTGATCACGCTTAAGAAGGGCGAGACGGTGAAGCTGCGTCTCACTTCGGAAGATGTGACCCACGGCTTCTTCACCAAGGCCTTCCAACACGAACTGATCGTGCCCGGCCAACCCACTGAGGTGACGCTGACCCCGCAGCAAGAGGGACGCTTCACCACCATCTGCGACCATTTCTGCGGCGCCGGCCACGGCAATATGGTCATGACCATCGTGGTGGAGTGAGCCATGAAGCGTGTGTCGAGGCAGGCTGCGATTGCTATAGCCCTGTGGGCGGCGTCCGGGTTGGCGGGATGCGGGGTGAGGACTCCCGGGCGGGTCGAGACCGCGCTCGCCACCACGGTGAAACACCGCATCACCGTTGGCGGGAAGCACCAAAGTAATCCCCTACCCGCCACCGAGGGCAACATCCGGGCAGGCAGTGAGAACTTTTCCCATTACTGCCTGGTCTGCCACGGGCTAGACGGGCAGAACACAGGTGTGCCCTTCGCCGACCAGATGTCGCCTCCACCGCCACCGCTGACTGCCCGCGAAGTCCAGTCCTATAGCGACGGGCAGTTAAAGTGGATCATTGATAATGGCCTGTATCCCTCCGGAATGCCGTCTTCTAAAGGCATACTTAACGACGACGAAATGTGGCAGATCGTCGCCTATATCCGGCACTTGCCACCCAAGGGCAGCCTGGGCAAACCAGCGGTCTATTCCGGCGAGGCGGCTCCGCCGAAGGCAATCGGAATGGCGCCCAGCACGTCTAAGCCATAGGAAATTACGGAGCGCAAACAAGGGTTTCCGCATCCTAAAAAGGTGCAGATCCAGGTGTACTTTCGACGCTCGGGAGCTGTATTCGCCCGCCGGGTGAAGGTAGTCGCCGTGCTATACTGCGCCTAATCGCTCACTCCGCACGTGGGGAGTCGCACTCGAGGGTATCGGCGTCATGGCACGTAGTTCTCGTCGCTTTGTTTTCCTTGTGGTTTTCGTTCTCGTTCTTTGTGGATTCCTGGGAGCCCTGTTCGGGCAGAAGGTGAGCCCGGCCGCTCCCGGCAGCGATGCCGAGGTCCGCGACAGCCTGCGCACCTTCACCCAGGTTTACGACATCGTGGAGCAGAACTACGCCGAGCCGGTGAACCCGGACAAAGCCATCTACAACGGCGCCATCCCCGGCATGCTGCGGGTGCTCGATCCACACTCCAACTTCTTCGATCCCAAGTCCTATGCCCTGCTCCGCGAAGAGCAGCGCGGCAAATACTATGGCGTGGGGATGACGGTCGGGCCGCGCAATAACAAGGTCATCGTAATCGCGCCCTTCGTGGGCACGCCCGCCTATCGCGCCGGTATCCGCCCCGGCGACGTGATCATCTCCGTGGACGGCAAGCCCACCGACAACCTGACCACCAGCGAAGTCGCCGAGATGCTGAAGGGTCCCAAGGGCACTACGGTGCGCATCACCATCTTGCGCGAGGGCTCGGACAAGCCTCTGGACTTCAGTGTGGTGCGCGACGAGATCCCGCGCGCCAGCGTCGACCTGCACTTCATGATCAAGCCGGGCATCGGCTACATGCACGTCTCCGGCTTCAACGAAACCACAGAGACCGAAGTCGGCCAGGCGCTGCAGCAGTTCGGCGACCTCAAGGGCCTGGTCCTTGACTTGCGCCAAAACCCCGGCGGCCTGCTCAGCGAGGGCGTGGGCGTGGCCGACAAGTTCCTGAAGAAGGGGCAGGTGATCGTTTCCCACCACGGGCGCGCTTCGGCGGAGAAGGTTTACCGGGCCAGCCACGGCAACGGCGGCAAGGATTATCCGCTGGTGGTGCTGGTGAACCGCGGCACCGCTTCGGCGGCGGAGATCGTCGCCGGCGCCATCCAGGACCACGACCGCGGCCTAGTGGTGGGCGAGAACACCTTCGGCAAAGGGCTGGTGCAGACGGTCTATCCGCTTTCCGAGAACACCGGCCTGGCGCTGACCACCGCCAAGTACTACACCCCCAGCGGACGCCTGATCCAGCGCGACTACACCGGGCTCTCGCTCTACGACTACTACTACAACAAGGGCGAGAACGGTAACGGCGCTCACGAGGTGAAGCTCACCGACAGCGGTCGCACGGTGTTCGGCGGCGGCGGCATCACCCCCGACGTCAAAGTAGCCACCATTAAGACCAACAAATTCGAGGATTCGCTGTTGCAGCACTACTTGTTTTTCAACTTCGCCAAGCATTACCTGATCAACCGCCACGTCTCGCGCAGTTTCGAGGTGGACGACCCGGTGATGAACGAGTTCCACAAGTTCCTCGAAGAGCAGAAGGTACCCTTCACCGAGGGTGACCTCATCGAGAATGCCGACTGGATCAAGAGCAACATCAAGAGCGAGCTGTTCATCTCCGAGTTCGGCCAGCAGGAAGGGCTGCGAGTGCGGGCCGAGACCGATCCGCAGGTGCTGAAAGCGCTCGACCTGCTGCCCCAGGCCAAGGCCCTGGCCGACAACGCCAGGAAGATCGTCGCCGAGCACCAGTCGAAAGCGTTCAACCAGCAATAGACGACTTCAATCTGGAATGAGATGCCCGCAGAGATGCGGGCCTTTGTGTTTGCGCAGATGAATCCACCATGGGGACACGGAGGGATCGCAGAATTCTCCGCGACTCCGTGTCTCTGTGGTGGATTCCCAATCTACTTGTTGATGTCTTCCTTGGCCTCCAGCCGCCGCACCAGGCCTTCCAGGTAAGTCTTCTGCTGCTTGTCCGGGGCCCCGTCCACGGCCAGCTTCATTTCCTTGACCGCGTTGTCGAAGTCGCCGCCGCCGCAATAGACGCGCGCCAGGCCCGTGTGCACCACCCAGGCGCTCGGGTTCTTCTGCGCATTGGAGCGGAAGATGGCGAAGGCTTCGTCCTGGCGCTTGTCGTTCTGGAGCTGGCGAGCATAGAGATGCACCTGCAGCGGAGTGCCCTTCTCAAATGCCTTGTTGCGGAAGGCCAGCGCTTCGTCCTTCTTATCCAGCCGCTCGAGCGAGCGCGATTTGGTGATGAGGTTCTCGAAGCGCTCCTCGTTCTGGATGGAAGTGTCGGCGTACTTCAGCGCCTGCTGCGGGTCAAGTTTGTTGTCGAGCAGGTAATTGGCGGCTTCGTCCCAACTCACCCAGGTGTACTGCGAGAGGCTGCGAAGCTGCTTCTCCAGGCTCTGCTGCGTAATATGCGGCACGTCCACGCTGACCTTGAACGGCACCGCGATCTTCTCCCAGCGTAGCGTGACCACGGCCGCGTCGGGTTTGAGCTGGTCGAAGTCGTAGCTGAGGGCGTCGTGGAAGTCGGAGGTCTGCGGCTTCACCGTCACCCGCAGCGCGTCTTCCTTCTGGTCGTAGGTGAAGGCTCCCCAAGACGTGTAATTCTTCGAGAAGATAATGGTCCACTCGTTCTCGACAGGGATCATGTGCAGGCCGTAAGTGCCCCTCTCCAGCGGCTTGCCTTCGATCATCACCGGGTCGCTGAAAGCGATGATGGTGTTCTCGTTGGCGCCGGCGCGCCACACCGCTCCATACGGGACGAGCGTTCCCCAGACCTTGCGGTTGTTCACCAGGGGACGGTGGTAGGTGATGGTGATGTCAGTGATGCCGAGACGTTGCGAGACCACGGCATGCTGGCTGGGCCGCGGCATCTCCAGCACCAGGGACTGCGCCGCGCAGAACCCTGCAACCAGCAGCACAGCGACGAACAGGAAAACGGGACGGTAATTTCGCACCGAGAGCCTCCTTTCGAGGACAGCAGAAATGTCAGAAGCTAAGACCCACATTCGGAGTTGCGGGTTAGACGGGTGTTGCCCGTGAGCGTTAGCAGACGTCAGCGCCAGCGGTCCACGCATTCCCACCAGATCAGACGCGTCCACTCTCCCAGCGTGACTTTGGCCCACTGCCGGTGGCGCCACCAGTGCACCCCGAATTGGTCGGACTCGCGGGCACCGGCCACGCTTACCGGGCGGTCGGGAAAGCTGTGACGAAAGACGCTGAGCGCGCGACAGGTGTGGTATTCGGAAGTGACCACCAGCACGCTGCGCGCCCCCACCGCATCCAGGCAACGCCGCGCCTGCGCCGCTTCTTCCATGGTGGAGAGCGCCGACATCCCGCAGACGGAAACCGAGCCGGCGATCTCAGGCGGGAGCGTGTGGATGTATTCCTCCGCGATCTGCACCGGCGTCAGGTGGTAGAGGCGCGCGTCGCTAGAAGCATCAAGCAGGACGCGGGGCGCGTAACCCTGGCGCAGCAGTTCGAGCGCGAGTGCGGGGCGACGGTCGGTTTCACCCTCCAGCACCAGAATGGCATCCGCCTTGCGCAGGTCCCGCACCACCAGGATCCTTCCGGCATTGAGGGCGAACACAAGGAGAGCCAGCAGCGCCATCGCCAGCACTATAAGTTTGCGCATGGTTCGGCTACTTCGCCGCCACAGGTTTCTTCAGTTCCTCGGTGACCTCGGGGGGCAGTTTCTCAAAGCGGCTCAACAGCGTGACCACCTGCCAGATCTCGCTATCGGTCATAACGTTGCCCCAGGCGGGCATGGCGGTCCAGCGCACGCCGTGCTTGATGATGTAGAAGTTTTCGTGGTCGGGCATGTCGGGCGCTTCTTTCATGAATTGCGGCACCCGGGGATAGAAGGACCGCCCGTAATCGCTGGTGGGATTCACGGGACTGCCGTGGCAATCGGAGCACTTGTCGCGATAAAGGCGCGCGCCCGCCAGCAGGTTTTCCTGCGTTGCCTGCAACGGGTTCTTCTGCTTGGGAGCGTGGCGTTCGGTGGACTCGTCCATCGCGGAACCAGCAACGCGTTGTTCCAACGCCGATGGGGCCTGGTCGGCGCGCAGGTCGAGGAAGCCGCACCGCGCATAGACGTACGCTCCCGCTGCCAGCGCAACCGCGCCGATAATGATGCCGCGGATGAAATTCGCCATTGGGCTCTCCTTCTCGCCGCGGATGACGTGGCTGGGGCGCCCCTTCGACTTCGCTCAGGGCAGGCTCTCGCCCGCGGCCTCTTGGAAAGTGCTCCCTAGCCTAAGGCACGCGCGCAAAAAATGAAACGCCCGCGCGAGACACAGCCGGTTGCGCCTCTCACTTGCCGATGTCCTCGTTCCACAGATCGGGGTGCTCGGCGATGAAGGCGCGCATCAGCGCGATGCACTCGGGATCATCGAGCACACTGACGCTTACCCCGTTGCGGGAAAACAAGTCCTCCGCGCCCAGGAAGTTGCGGTTTTCTCCGATCACCACGCGCGGGATGCGGAACAGCAGGCTGGTCCCGGTGCACATGATGCACGGGCTGAGAGTGCTGACCAGGGTAAGTTGCGGCCAGTCGCGACGGCGCCCGGCGTTGCGAATGCACACCACCTCGGCGTGCGCCGTGGGATCGCCGGTCTGCACGCGCAGGTTGTGGCCGCGCGCTACGATGCGGCCGGCGGCGTCGGCCAGCACCGAGCCAATGGGCAGGCCGCCTTCCTCCAACCCGAGCTTTGCCTCAGCCACGGCCTCGCGGAGAAGCAGTCGTTCGTCCATGGTCGCGCCTAGATTTCGACGTGTAGAGACGTAGCTAGCTACGTCTCAAAACACGCTGCGTTCCGGTGACATTGACCTTGGCCCAAGCGCTCCGGGGCTCGGCACACGGCGCCCCTCCGTCTACTGCCCGAGGATCAGCGGCAGGCCGTTCTTGGGGTTGCCCACCACCACGACCTTGGTGTTCGGGCTGCGGGCCAAGGCTTCCGTGGCCTCGATGCCCTTCCACTGCAGCAGCGCCGGGCTGATCCCCTGCGAAACGATCTGCTGGAAGTCGTGGATGCCCTGCGCTTCGATGCGTTTGCGATCCGCCTCCTGCCTCTCCTTTTGCAGGCGGAAAGACATGGCCAGCGATTCCTGCTCGGCCTGTTGCTTGGTTTCGATGGAGGCCTTCAGCGTGGCCGGAAGCTGGATGTCGCGGAGCAACACGTTCTCCACCTCGATGCCGCGCTTGTTCAGCTCGCGGACAAGCTGGGCGTTGATCTCCTGCGCCACTTTCTCGCGTTCCCCG
>DASQGF010000009.1:0-16751 GCA_035632755.1 Terriglobales bacterium | reverse complement strand
CATCAACTCCAACAGAGCGCGCAGGATCTCGTAATTGCCGGTTACCCGCGTCTTGTAGTCCTTGAGCATGTGCATCTCGACCAGCATTCCAGGGCGGTTCTGTAACACTGTGTACCCGTCAGCGAAACGCGGGATACTGGGATAGCGCTCGATGCCCTTGGTGGGGTCGGCATCGTCCACCAGGAAGATGAACGGGCCGGGCACGTGACCCGATGCAGCCACGGCTTTTTCCAAGTAAGGCGTTACCGTCTTCCGCTGCCATTCATTCAGCGCGGGATCGTTGCCTGCGTATGCCGAGAGTCCGAAGGTGACGTCGTACTGGTAGTCGGCGCCGTCGGTGACGTGGTTGTCCACGAAGAAGTCCGGCAGCCAGTGGTTCCACAGCTTGAGCCAGGCCCGGGTTTCGGGAGCTTCCGCCTTCATGTAATCGCGGTTGAGGTTGAGATTGGTGGCGTTCACGCGCCAGCCCATCTCCTCGGGGCCGTTCTGGTTGATGCGGTTGTACGGGCCAAAGCGCTCGTGGCCGTCGGCGTTGTAGATGGGGATGATGACCACTACCGCGCGCTTCAGAAGCCGCGCCTGCGTTTTGGTGATGACCAGGTCGCGCAGCAGCGACAGGCAGGAGTCCTTGCCGTCCATCTCGCCAGCGTGGATGGCGTTCTGGATGAGCAGAATGGGGCGGCCGGCGCGATGCAGCGCCTCGGGATCGAAGACGCCGTCGCGCGAGACCACAACGTCTATTAACTCGCGGCCTTCGCCGGTCCTACCGAAGACTTCGACCTTCATCTGCCCGGGTGCCGATGCCGCCACCCGGCGAACGTAGGCCATGGTCTCGTCGTAGCGCGGGGTCGTGCGGTAGTCGCTGCGCTCGGCGGGCGTGCGCCAATCGGCGGCATCGCTGCCGGCGGACTTCGTTGACGGTTTCTGCGCGGGCGCGACTGTGCCCAGCGCCGCGAGAAGAAGCACAACCGTGATGGATTTCATTTTCTGTGCTTAGACGTGATCTTGGGAAAAGTGGAAGCTTTTTTCTTCTCCGGCTCGGACACGCCCTCGAGCACTTTCTCCACCACGTCATCGATCACCGGCTGCGGAGTCTCCTCCGCCTCTTCGAGCACGGCGCGCTGGTCGTCTTGCCGCTTCTTCACCAGCAGCACCACGACGTGCGCGATCGCGGCGTTGTCGGTGCCCATGCCCTCCGGCGTCTTGGCCTTGATGCCGACATTCTCCAGCGGAACGCGCAGCAGTTCAGCCACCCGCGCCTGGATCTTGCGGGCATGCGGCCCGATCTTGGGCGCGGCCAGGATCAGCGTGGAATCCACGTTGGCGACGCTGTAGCCGGCGCTTGCGACTCGCTTCAAAGCGTGGCGCACGAAGGTGGCGGAATCGGCACCCTTCCATTTTTGGTCGCTGGGCGGGAAGTGCGCGCCGATGTCGCCGCCGGCCACAGCGCCCAGCAGTGCGTCGGTGAGGGCATGCAGCAGCACGTCACCGTCGGAGTGCCCGGACAGGCCGCGGTCGTGCGGCAGCTTCACTCCTCCGATCTTGAGCGGGATCCCGCGCTTGAATTCGTGAGAATCCCAGCCGTATCCAATCCTGAACATCGTTTCACGTTTCAAGTTTCACGCGTGTTTACACTACGTGAACAAGAGTCCTCGGCCGCCTCGGCGCGCTCGGCGGGGAGACTGCTCACCCCGTCATCGTCGCCCGACGGCGGGTTTCCTGGGACAGGAAAAATTCGGCCAGCTCCAGGTCCGCCGGGGTGGTGATCTTGATGTTCTGCGCCGAACCCATCACCACCGCGACTTCGTGTCCGGTGCGCTCGACCAGCGCGGCTTCGTCGGTGCCCTGAAAGCCGTCAGCCTGGGCCTCGTCGAACGCTTTCTTCAGCACGTCATAGCGGAAACCCTGCGGCGTCTGCGCCATCACCACCCGCGCACGCGGCAGGGTGGAGACGACGATGGCGCCGTCGGCGGTCCGGTCCACCTGTTTGACCGTATCGACGGCCGGCAGGGCGGCGATGGCTGCACCGTGCCGTGCCGCCGCCTGGATCACGTTGCCGATGATCTCCGCGTCCACAAAGGGCCGCACCCCGTCGTGCACCAACACCAGGTCGTCGGGCGCGGCGCGGATCCTCGACAAACCGCTGGCCACCGACTGCTGGCGGTGCTCGCCGCCCTCGACTACCGTAATCTTTTTCCGCAACCCTTCATCTCGCAGGCGCGACTTGAAGGCTACGGCATCATCGGCGCGCAACGCCAGGACGATCTCGCTGACCCGCGGCACGGCTTCGAACTTGCGCAGCGTGTGGATGAGGATGGGCGCGCCGCCGATCTCGGCAAACTGTTTGGAGGTCGCGGTCACGCGCGCCGGCTTGGCGCCGGCTGTCAATCCGCCCATGCGTGTGCCCAGCCCCGCCGCCGGGATGATGACGAAAACCTTCATAGGGGCGGAAAGTATACACGTTTCACGTTTCACGCCCTACTTTTCAAGCGCAACAAGAAGGGCGCAACCCTTGTTGCGCCCAAACTCGAAACTTGAAACCCGAAACTTGAAACTATTCCGTCGGCCTTTCCGCCATGATGGGTTGCGGCTTGGTGCTGGACTGCTGGCGCTGCGGCTCCGGACGAGGCGTGGCCGCGGCCGCCCGCTCGTCGAATTTGCCGAAGATCATCTTCCCGGCGGTGGTCTGCAGCACCGAGGTCACGGCGATGTCGATGGTCTTGCCGATCATCTTGCGCGCGTTGTCCACCACCACCATGGTGCCGTCGTCCAGGTAAGCCACGCCCTGGTTGTACTCCTTGCCTTCTTTCAGGATGAATACCTTCATGGTCTCGCCGGGCAGCACGATGGGCTTCAGCGAGTTGGCCAGCTCGTTGATGTTCAGCACCTGCACGCCGTGCAAGCCGGCGACCTTGTTCAGGTTGAAATCGTTGGTGATGATCTTGCCGTCGAAGGCCTTACCCATCTCGATCAGCTTCATGTCCACTTCGCGGACGTGCGGATAATCGTCCTCGACGATCTGGATGTCGAGGGTGGTGAGCTTCTGGATGCGCTGCAGGATGTCCAGGCCGCGGCGGCCGCGGTTGCGCTTGAGGGAGTCGGCGGAATCGGCCACCAGTTGCAGCTCGCGCAGCACGAACTGGGGGATGATGATGACGCCGTCCAGGAACCCGGTCTCGGCGATGTCGGCGATGCGGCCGTCGATGATGACGCTGGTGTCCAGGATCTTGCAACTGCGCTTGCCCTGCTTCTCCCCGCCGAAAACTCCGCCCAAGGCGGAAAGGTTGAGCAGGTCGCCCTTATTAGCCCCGACCACCAGGCCGACATAGGCCATCAGCAACATCACCAGCAGCTGCAGGAAACTCTGGGTGCTGCCGGCAGGGATACTGTTGCGGATGACCAGGCTGAACAGGTAGGCGCCCAGGATGCCGAGCACGCTGCCGATGGCCGCCCCGATCAGCCGCCTCAGGCTGACCGCGCGCAGGCGCAGCTCGAACAGAATGACGGCGACTCCCAACACCAATCCGGCGACCGCTGCCGTCTGCCGGCTCAAACCAAATGGTTGCAGCAGCGCGCACGCGACCGCCAGAACGAGGATGAATACTAAGCGGATGATTACGAGGTCCACGGTGACCTTCTTGCGACCACTGTCGGCCGCGCCGCGGATACTGAAAGACACTAGCCTCCTGCGCCTCCAGCCCGGGCCGATAAGACTCTAAGTAAGATGAATAGGCCTGCGGCTCGGCTCCATTATTCTGCCGAGCGCTCCAAACTATATCATGGTCACCGCCGCCCGGCGCTTGGCACATCTAACCCGGACGGCATCAGTAACTTGCATAATCGCGGGCCGGCGCCGACAGACGGCCTCCGCATCGCCCGCGCGCGCACCGCGCACGGCGGACTTAGGGTTATATGAACAGTTAACAGTCGGCTCGGTTTTGCGGTTGACCCCGCGACCTCCGGGGCGCATGTTCAGCACTGGCAGCCAAATCAAACCAAGTGACGGCTGCCGCAGCTTTGCTCTGGCGTTGAACCAGACGCCATGCAACGAACCATCCTCCCTGCAAGCGGAGGATCAAAGAAGCCGGCGCACATTCTCGGGGGAGAAAGCGCCGGTTTTTTCTTAGCATTCAGCACTCAGCAGTCAGCTTGAGCATTCCGAACTCCGTTAGTCTCCCCTCCCTTGAGGTTCGCGTGGGAGCATCCGACCACCGCTGGTTTTGCTGACTGCTGAGTGCTGATTGCTGAGTGCTTCTTAAAGAGTGCTGAATGCTGATTGCCTGTTATACAATCGCGGACTCTTCGACTGTATGAAAGCCATCCTTGCCACGCGCAGCGGCGGTCCCGAGGTCCTCGAACTGCAAGACGTTCCCGATCCCCAGCCCAAGCCCGGGGAAGTGCTGGTGCGGGTCGAAGCCGCGGGCGTGAACTTCGCCGATACCATGATGACCCAGGGGCTCTACCCCGGTGGCTCGCAGCCACCCTACATCCCAGGATTGGAGTTTGCCGGAGTGGTGGAAGACACGGGCGAAAAGGTCATTGGCTTCGTCCCCAAGGGCGCTTATGCGGAGCGGATCTCCGCCCGGCGCGAGGGTCTGCTGCCCTGGCCCGAGCGGCTGAGCGCCGCCGAAGCTGCCGCTTTTCCCATCAACTACTTCACCGCGTATTTCGCCTATTGGATGGCCGACGCCAAGGAGAACGAGCGCGTGCTCATCCATGCTGCCGCTGGCGGAGTGGGGACCGCCGCCGTCGAACTGGGCAGGCTGTTCGGCGTCGAGACTTTTGGGACCTCGTCTTCGGATGAAAAGCTGGCACGGCTGAAGGAACTCGGCCTCGACCACGGCATCAATTACAAGAACGCCGATTACGAGCAGGCCATCATGGAGATTACCGGCGGCGGAGGCGTGGACATCGTCTTCGAAATGCTGGGCGGCGCGCACACCGCCAAGAGCACGCGCTGCCTGCGTCCGCTGGGGCGCATGATCGTCTACGGCACCGCCGCCGGACAAGCGCCGCAGTTCGATTTCCCCGCCATGTTCCAGCGCAACGCCAGCGTCCACGCCTTGTGGTTGACGCCGTTGTTCCAACACCGCGAACACATGGCGCAGGCCTGGGAAGACATGCGCCCGTGGCTCGAAGAAGGCAAGCTGCGGCCCATCGTCGGGCATCAACTTCCGCTGGTGCAGGCAGCAGAGGCGCACCGCATGATGCTGGAGAGGAAGAATTTCGGCAAGATCGTGCTGGCGCCCTAAGACCGGCTCTTGGCTCTTAGCTGTTAGCTCTTAGCTTCAACACGTCTCATGACTCGATTTCGACATTTGCTCCCACTCATTCTGCTGGCCGTGATCGCGGCGCACGCCAAATACATCCCTGATCCCATCGTCCGCTACACGATCGACGCGCGGCTCGATCCCACAGCGAAGACGGTTGCAGGCCACGAGACCATCGTGTGGCGCAACCACACCAGCGACGCCATTCCTGACCTGCAATTCCACCTCTACCTCAACGCCTTCAAGAACAGCTACACCACGTTCATGCGGGAGAGCCGCGGCCGCCATCGCCAGAGCCGTTTCCGCGGGCGTCCCGACGAATGGGGCTACGAGCAGATTTCGTCACTGAAAGTCGATGGCCAGGACCTCACGGCCAACATGCGTTTCATCCAGCCCGATGATGGCAATCCTTACGACCAGACAGTGCTCGAAGTCCCGCTGCCCAAGCCCATCCCCGCGGGCGGCAGCGTGAGCATCGAGATCGCCTGGACCTCAAAGCTGCCGCGGGTCTTCGCGCGCACCGGATTCCAGGACAATTTTTTCCTGGTCGGGCAGTGGTTTCCGAAACCGGGCGTGTATGAGGCCAAGGGAGAGCGCCACCGCGCGCAGGGTGGCTGGAACTGCCACCAGTTCCACCTCAATACCGAGTTCTACGCTGACTATGGTACCTGGGACGTGACGCTCACCGTGCCGTCGGATTTCGAGATCGCTGCCACCGGCCGCCTGCGCCACGAGCACACCCAGCCTGACGGCACGACCGCCTACAACTTCTATCAGGAGGACGTGCACGAATTCGCCTGGACAACACAACCGCGTTCCCAGGTGCTCAAGATCGAGCGCATGTTCAAAGCTGCGGAGCAGGTAACGCCCGCCGAGATCGACGAGTGGTTGCGCAAGACCGGAACGCCGCCCGATGAAGTGAAGCTGCAGGATGTTGCCGTGACGCTGTTCATTCAGCGCGAGCACCATGACCAGATCGAACGCCACTTCCGCGCCGCTTTCGAAGCCATCAAATGGTTCGGGCTCATGTACGGCAAGTATCCTTACGACGTGCTTACGGTGGTCGATCCGCCCTACGGCGGCGAGGGCGCCGGCGGCATGGAGTATCCCACCTTCATCACCGCCGGGACCACGTACTGGCCGGGCGCTAACAAGCTCTCCCCCGAAGGCGTGATCTTGCACGAGTTCGGGCACCAATTCTGGTACGGGCTCGTGGGCAACAACGAATTCGAGGAGGCCTGGCTGGACGAAGGCATCAACACCTACTCCACCGGCAAGGTGCTGGAGCGCGCTTACGGTCCGAACTATCAGTACGAGCCGGTCTTCGGCGTTCCCGTTCCCGCGCAGCCGTGGCTCGATCTGCCCATCCCGCGCTACCCGTGGAAGGGCATAGGGAACATCCCCGTCGGCCAGTACTGGGAATGGGTGCCGCTGGAGCAGAAGTACGGGCGAGCGAAGATCTATGCCGAAGATGCATCGGACGACGCCATGGAGCGCTACGCCTGGCTCGACCTCAACATCGCCAGCTATGGCGTGCAGGCTTACGCCAAGCCTGAACTGACACTGCGCACGCTGGAAGCCTTGCTCGATGATGCCTGGCCCAAAGTCATCCGCACTTTCCAGCAGCGCTGGCGCTTCAAGCATCCCGACGCCATCGATTTCATGGACACGGTGCGCGAGGTCTCCGGCCAGGACATGAAGTGGTTCTTCGACCAGACGGTGTACGGCACCGGCATGCTGAATTACTCCGTCTCGTTCACTACCGGTGAACCGCCGGCGGAGAATGGCTTCTTCGACAACGTCAGTGGCAAACCGCGACTGGCGCCGAAGGAGAGTCGCCCACAGCGGCTGGTCGAGTCGGAGGTGCTGGTGCGCCGCCTGGACGAGATGCAGTTCCCGGTCACCGTGCTGGTGAAGTTTGCGGACGGTTCCGAAGTCCGCGACCACTGGGATGGCCAGTACCGCTGGACGAAATTCAAGTACACGGGCAGGCCGAGGATCGTCTCCGCCCGCATCGATCCCGACTTCCAGTGGAAGCTTGAGGTCCTCCGCACCGACGACAGTTACCAGGCGCAGCCGGTGCGCCTGGCGGCCGACAAGTGGTATCTGCGGTGGGTGGTGTGGATCCAGAACGTGTTGATGGCGTTTTCGTTTTTTTCATGAATTTCGCCGATTGGTTCCGATGACTGTTTCTCGAGCGATATCGGCTGGCATGCGCGCCGCCTGGCGCAACAAGGCGGTGGTCTCGCTGTTCTTCGCCTGCAACCTGCTGCTGGCGGCTGCGGTGGCCGCGCCCATGCACTCCGCCATCGCCGACCACCTCGGGCACAGCATGATGGCCAACGAACTGGCGCGCGGGTTCAGCGCGCCCTGGCTTACTGAATTCCAGCTTGCGTATGCCCACTTCCTCAAGGGTTTCTCGATCGCGATCGTCTATGGCGGGATCCTTTTCCTGCTGCTGAATGCCGTGCTCTCCGCGGGCGCCTTCGAGGTGTTCGCGCGCGCAGAGCAGGCGAAGCCTGAGGGCGGAGGCCCTGCTCCGGGCTCGCTGCGCTGGAGCATGCACGCCTTCGGGCGCGGTATCGGCCGGTTTTGGGGGCGCTTCCTGCGCCTGACGGCCATCGCCTCCGTCTTCTATTACGTGCTGTTCTGGTTTTGGGCCAGCCGTGCCGCCCAGTTTGATCGCTGGCTATTCCGCCACAGCGTCCGCGAAGCCCCTCACTTCTACCTGGAGTGGCTGCGCTGGGGACTGCTGTTTTTCTGCTGTTTCGTGGTAAATGCCATCGTGGACTACACCCGGGTGGCGCTGGTGGCGCATCCTGATCGCTCTACGCTGGCGGCGATTGGTGACGGCGCCGGGTTCGTCGTCGGCCGCCTCGGACGGGTGATGGCGATCTATCTTGGCTTGGGACTTCTGTCCGCTCTGGCGGTGCTCGCGTATGCGGCGTTCGCGCGCTTCTTCCCGCAGTCCTCCGTGATCACGGTGTTCATCTGGTTCGTGGTGGCGCAGATCCTGCTCTGGATGCGGTGGTTCCTGCGCCTGGGATCATGGGGAGCAGCGGTGGCGTACTACGAAAGCCGCAGCGCCTAGACTCCCGTCCCTGTTCGCGACACGTTCGCGGCCGCCGCTCTTCCGAGTTTCTGCGCTCACGGCACCAAACCGCTCTCACCACTCGGAAATCCGGATTCTGTCTTTTGGACTGAGGGGCAGCGCGGGCCTTCCTATGACTTGTGGTCGTCAGGGCCGGGGAGACCCTTCCTCCGAAGACCCTTCCTCCGAACCATGGTCGACATGCCCGGTGCTTCCGTGAGAAGACTTTCTCTTAAACAAGCGCTGATTTGAGCCACCGATGCGTCGATGAGCCGACGCTCCGACTCGTCCAGTCTGGGAGTGCAGTAGGCGATGGGCTGTAATGCATTTCGGATTCTGTGGTTCAATTCCTTCCGCAGGTGCTCGCGTTCGGCTTCGAGAGACAGCAGTTTGTAGACCAGCAAGCCTCCAACCATGCCGCCGACTGAGTTGGAGGCAAGCGCCAACTGGGGCTCCCGCCATCCAACGTGGAATGCATAACGCAACAAGAGTTCCCCTGCAAACTCACCGGCAATGACCAGCGCGCCCACTCCCACCGAGATTAACCCACGGTGAAATTTACTTTCATAGAGCAGGGTCACCATCATGAGTGGCAACCTACCGGAATCGCTTGCGAAGGTCAATTCTCCGAATGTGGTGCAATCTCCATGACTTGCTCGCCCAAGCTGTCATGAGGCGGTCGACTATGCGCCACTCTGGATTCTCGTCAACGACATGCGAACCTTTGTTCCATTTTCAGAAGAGGGTCCACACCTCGCAGCTAACAAAAGCGTTACCCAGCAGTCTAATGCCCTGAAGTATGTAGCCCTCACGCCGGGAAACTTTTGGCAGCGGTGGTGCGTTCCGGAAAAAGGGTTCCGAAGCTGGAAGCCACCGTGAAGTGGATCAAAAGGGGTTAAACAGATTGTCTCGCCGCGGGTTGGCGGCCAGGGCGAGGCGATCTCGGGAACGCAGCGGTCCTTACGGGCCGACGTCCGTTTAACCCCCCGGCGGCACATTGTAGTGGCTCTGTGCCGAAAAGCAAGCCGGGAGTAACCCCGGTACCCTCCGCCTTCCCCGGCGACACCCGCCGTGGAAGCTGGCCGCCCGCCGGAAAAGCTACCCATCGGCAGGTCATGGCCGAGCACGAAGGAGAGGCACCATGCACAAAGCAAGGATTCTGCAAGCCGTGGTCATCGCAGGCTTCCTGGTGCTGGCTGTCAGCGCCTACGCAGCCAACACCATCACCCTCAACAATCCCGCGACGGTCAACGGCAAGCAACTGGCCGCGGGGGAGTACCAAGTCAAGGTCAGCGCCAACGGCGACGTCACATTCCTGCGCGGCAAGGCCGAGGTCGTAACCGCTAAGGCGACGTTGAAGGACCTAGACAGCAAGGCCCGCTTCAGCAGCGTCGTCACCAAGGTCAAGGACGGCAGCATGCCCTCGATCACCGAGATCCAATTCGAGGGCAAGAAGCAGGTGCTGGTGTTCGACAACACCTCGCAGGCGTCGAACGACAGCAGCGGCGGCAGGCAGTAAGTGGCGGACCGTGGCTTGGGTCAAACTGATGGGGAGCCACCTGGCTCCCCAAGATTTTCCACTGGCCACCGCCGTTAATACTTCGGCAACTTCGGATCGACCCGGTCCGACCATGCCAGTACTCCGCCCGCCAGGTTCTTCACCTTGCGGAAGCCGGCCTGGCGCAGGAAATCCACCGCCTTGGCGCTGCGCACGCCGGAGCGGCAGTGGGCGACGATCTCGCGGCTGGAGTCCAGCTCGTGCACCCGTTTGGGCAGATTGCCAAGCGGGATCAGGTAACCGTTCAGGTTGCAGATCTGGTATTCGTGCGGCTCGCGCACATCGAGGATGAAGATGTCCTCGCCGGCATCGAGGCGCTGCTTCAGTTCCTCGGGTTGGATCTCGGGTACTTTGGTCGTCACCGGGGCCTCCTCGCCGCGGATGCCGCAGAACTCCTGGTAGTCGATCAGCCTGGTGATGGTCGGGTGCTGGCCGCACACCGGGCAGTCGGGATTCTTGCGCAATTTTAGCTCACGGAACCTCATGCCGAGAGCGTCCACGAGGAGCACGCGTCCGATCAGCGGCTCGCCCTTGCCGAGGATGAGCTTGACCGTCTCGGTGGCCTGGATCACGCCCACCAGTCCCGGCAGGATGCCCAGCACGCCGCCTTCAGCGCACGAGGGAACCAGTCCCGGCGGAGGAGGCTCGGGATACCAGCAGCGGTAGCACGGGCCGTCTTTCGTCGCCAGCACGCTGGCCTGGCCCTCAAAGCGGAAGATGGAGCCGTAGACGTTGGGCTTGCCGGCCAGCACGCAGGCGTCATTCACCAGGTAGCGGGTGGGAAAGTTGTCGGTGCCGTCCACGACTATGTCGAAGTCGCGGAAGATGGAGAGTGCGTTCTCACTCGTCAGCCTGGTTTCGAACTTGCGCACCTCGACGAACGGATTGATGCCCTTGATGCTCTCTTCGGCGGATTCCAGCTTCTTGCGCCCAACGTCGTCGGTGGAGTGGATGATCTGCCGCTGCAGGTTGGTGAAGTCCACCACGTCGAAATCAACGATGCCCAGCGTCCCCACCCCGGCCGCGGCCAGGTACATCGCCAAGGGCGAACCCAGGCCTCCGGCTCCGATGCACAGCACCATGGCCGCCTTTAGCTTGAGCTGCCCTTCCATGCCCACCTCGGGCATGATCAGGTGGCGCGAGTAGCGCAGAACTTCTTCATTGGAGAGCGTCACGGGTTGAATGTTCTCAACAACGGTTGCCATAACCAATACCCCTGCACTTTCGATGGAAGAATCAGAACGGCGGCGCTAGCGAGGACAACAACAACAACCGCAGGGGCAACAGCCACCGGCGATGGAAGGGACGATGGACAGCGTGTCGTTGTCCCGAACAGGTGTGTTTTCCTTCTGGAGGTAGCGGATGTCCTCGTCGTTCAGGTACACATTGACGAAGGCGCGCAGCTTGCCGTCGTCGGTGTAGAGATGCCGGCGCAGGTCGGAATACTGCGACGTCAGGCTGGAAAGCGCCTCGCCCACCGTCTTGGCCGGCACATCCACCGTGTCCTTCTTCGCGACGTACTGCCGTAGCGGTGTTGGGATCAGGATCTTCATGCCGTGTGATCTACCGTCAGTCAGATGATGCCGTCGGCCAATACGATTCAGCGCTTTGTTGGCTCTCTTGGCCCTTGGCTCTTAGCGCCGTGCCCCACTTTGCAAATTACCAATTCTCAATCGGCCGTTTCCGCCGCCAGCACCCGTATCGGCTCATCGGTGAAACGCTTGTCCTCTTCCCCCGTGCCCTCGAGAGCGAAGGAGTTCGTTATCGTCACCCTCCCCTTCTCCACGCTGGTGATCACGTACGAGCAGCCGATCCAGTGGGCCTCGGCCAGGTCGGTTTGCGACCAGCGCGCCGGGTGGTCAGGATGCGAGTGATAGAACCCCACAATATCCAGGCCGCGCTCGCGCGACTCCCGCTGGATGCGCACCAGCTCCCGGGGATCGATATTGTACCGGTTGTGAGGCGAATCCACCCGGGTATTTCCGGCGCGCAACACGGCCTCGACCACGCGCTCATCGCCCTCCATCCGCCCCAGCATCACCCCACAACACTCGTGCGGATAGGTCTCCTCGCCGTGCCGGCGAAGCGAGTCGAGTTCCGACTGTCGGATAGTCAACATGGTTCAGGGATTTGTAATTGGTAATTTGTAATTGAATGTCGGCGCGCACCAACTTTACAAATTACAAATTCCTCACTCGTCCCAAAATCTCTCGCTCAGATACTTGTCCCCGGAATCCGGGAAAATGGTCACGATCACTGACCTCTCGCGCCGCCGTGCCAGGCGCTCGGCGACTTTCAAGCAGCCCGCCACCGCCCCGCCCGCCGAAATCCCTACCAGCAGGCCTTCTTCGCGCGCCATGCGCTTCACCATCGCGTAGGCGGCTTCGGTGGGAATGGCCACGTCCTCGTCCGCGAGCTTGGGATCGTAGATTCCGGGGACGATGGCGGTAGCCATGTGCTTGGCGCCCTCAATCCCGTGGAAAGCCGAATCGGGTTGCAACGAGACGCAGCGGATCTTCGGGTTCAGTTCTTTCAGTCGGCGGCTGGTGCCGCCGAAGGTCCCGCTGGTGCCCAGCATGGCGACGAAGTGGGTGACGCGCCCGTGGGTCTGCTGCCAAATCTCGTTGGCGGTGGTCTGGTAGTGTGCCTGCCAGTTGGCAGGGTTGGAATACTGGTCGGCGTAGAAATACTTGTCCGGCTCGGCCGCGATCATCGCCCGTGCCTTGCGGATGGCGCCGTCGGAACCCTCGCCGGGATCCGTATAGATGATGTTCGCCCCGTAGGCGTTCAGGATGCGCTTGCGCTCGACTGAAACATTGGTCGGCATGCACAGAGTGATGCTGAAGCCCAGGGCCGCGCCGATCATGGCGTAAGCGATCCCGGTATTGCCGCTGCTGGAATCGAGGAGCATCTTGCTGGGGGCGAGTTTGCCGCTGCGCATCGCTTCCTTCACGATGTTGTAAGCCGCGCGGTCCTTCACCGAGCCGCCGGGATTGAACCACTCTGCCTTGGCAAGGATTTCGACCCCAGGCAAGCCCTCGGCGATCCGCTCCAGCCGGATCAGGGGCGTGTTGCCGATGCGCGCCAGCGCACTCTCGCCCAGCCGCGCCAGTTCCTCGCGGCGGCTGGCATCGGCGATTTTGATGGCTCTCGTTACCAAAGGACGATTCCCCTGGTCTTTCGTTTGGAAGCGCGGACCCATTCTGAAAAACCGCCCTAAACGCCTGCTCCGAGTACGCTTAGGCGGATTCCCCCACTCATCGAATACAACTAGTGTATAAAAACCGGTTGCATGGCGACAACCGAACCATTATTGCTTGTATCGTACTCGAGCCGCGCCTGCCGCTGTACCGTTTTCCGCGGGCCGGCATCTTAGGAGTTAGATTCACGCGCCGCGACGAAGCTTCAGGAGTATCGTGGGCGGCGCCAGGAAGTCTATGGCCAAGAATATCACCCAGAAGAGTTATGACGACGCGGTCGCGTGGCTGCGCGACCACGCCTTCGACATTCTCGAAGCCCCGGGCACGCAAAACCGCGTTTTCCTGAAAAAGCTGAACGTCTCCGCCGCCATCGAGAAGACCGAGGACGGCGGGGTGAAGGTCTTCGCCCGCCCCGGCTACCTGATCGGCGGGGAGATCGCCAAGCTCATCGACCGCGGCTACCAGAAGTTCCTGCGCACCACCAAGACCGAAGTCCCGGCCACCGCCGACCACCTCACCGCCATCCACCAGTTCACCGAAGAGCTGAAGGAAGCCACCGGCTCACCCAGCCTTTATAACGAATCGCTCGGCACCGTAACCGATGACCACGTCTATGATCGGGTCGAGGAGCGCGACAAACCTGCGGCCCAGCGCCCAAAGCGTCCGTGGGAAGTGAAGCCACAGCCGGCTGGTAGCAAGCGGCGAGCATAGAACCTAATTTCTCCGCCGCAGATTCACGCGGATGAACGCGGATTCATTGAAAACGAGAATTGTCTTACACAATCGTTCGCCGTGGCGCGCTACTACTGTCTTTCCGCCATAAACTGCATCGGAGCATACGAAGAGCGCACCTTCAGGCGCCGGGAATTGGTCCTAGGCTCGACAGGTCTTAGGAACGCGATGATGTTCCCAGTGGCGTGTTCCCGAAGGATGAATTCGAACTCGCCTGCGCCCAAGTCAAGCTGCCTATTGAAATCAGGGAGTTTGGCCTCGAATTGTCCGTCCGAATCGGGAACAACGGTCGCAAGACGAATGGCCGTAACCGGCCCGTCCATGATGCCGTAAAACTCGTGCGACCACATTGCCATATAGACAACTTCGACTCCGGTTGGTTGCTCCTGCGTGATGGAAACAGGGAAAATTTGCCCGTGCAACGAAATCGCGTGGAGCGGCCTGCACGGAAGTTGACGCTCCACACTCGTACCCCGTATGGGAATGTTGAGCATCACTATCTCGCACCCGGGCAGATATGCGATGACCTTTACGCCCTCGGCCGCTTGTCCCCCAACTGAGGCGTCGATGGCGTAAGTTCGCCGGTTTTTTTCCGCCCTGATGAACCCTCCGTATCCACCGAATGGCCCATTCATGAAGTATTCGACCTGAATTGTTTCCGAAACAAGGCTGGAGGGCACCACAAGCGTAATCCTGGGGGAACCCGGCGAGCCGACGTCCTGGCTCGTCGAAGCAGAAACGAGGCAGACAAGGAAGACGATTCCCAGGGGTAAACGCCTCATGACGATCAATCCCCTGCCCTTCGGTTGGTCCCTATCCACGTTCATCCACTCAGATCCGCGGCGGAAAATCACCGTCTCGCCCGCTGCAACTCGCGGTAAGCTTCGCTGCGCGAGACGCCCATCTCCTTCGCTACCACCTTCAGCGCCGCTTTCTCGTCGAGCTTGCGCTCACCCATCACCTGCTCGAGGCGCTGGCGGATGCGGGCGCCTGTCCGAACCGGGGCCTTGCGCTCACCGGCCTCTGCGGCGCGGCCGATCAGCAACGTGATCTCGCCCTTCACGTCACCCCGCTCGCGCAACTGTTCCAGGATCTCATCCGCGCGTCCGCGGAGGAACTCCTCGTGCAGCTTGGTGACTTCGCGCGCGATCACCACGTGTCGCGAGCCGCCCATGGTGGCGACAACGTCTTCGAGCGTCTCGATGATGCGGTGCGGCGCCTCGTAGTAGATGACGGTGCGGGGCGCGTCGCGGACCTTATCCAGCTCGTCACGCCGCTCACCACGCTTGGCAGGAAGGAAACCGTTGAACTTGAAGGAGTCCGTGGGCAGGCCACTGGCCGCCAGCGCCGCCACGAACGCGGAGGCGCCCGGCACGGGCACGACCGGCACGTGATGACGGATGGCCAGCGTGATCAGCCGGTAGCCGGGATCGGAGATGGCGGGCATGCCCGCGTCGGAAACCAGCGCCAGCCGGCCGCCCTGCTCCAGGTTGACGATCAGCTCAGCTGCCCGCGTCATCTCGTTGTGCTCGTGGTAGCTGATGGTCCGGGTCTGGATGCCGTAGTGGTCCAGCAGCTTCCGCGTCTGGCGCGTGTCTTCGCAGGCAATCAGGTCCACTTCTTTCAGCACGCGCAGCGCCCGCAGTGTGATGTCTTCCAGGTTGCCGATGGGAGTGGCCACCACGTACAGGCACGGGCCACGCGGCGATTCGCCACCGCGCACGGGCTGGCCGTTGGCTTTCATCGCGAGAAGTCTATACCTCGGCCCGCACCGCCGCAACGCATCCCAATGACTCAATCCGCCAAATTGACCCGCGCTGCGTGCGAAACTTACAATCCCACCGTGCCTCTTCACGAGTTTCAATGTTCGAAATGCGGACATCGGTTCGAGCGCATCCAGAAATTCTCCGACCCTGATCCCAAAAAGTGTCCCCACTGTGGTGCCGGGAAGCTCAAGCGGCTGCTGCATGCGCCGGCGGTACAGTTCAAGGGCACGGGCTGGTATGTCACCGATTATGGACGCAAAGGCGCAGCCGACGCGTCGAAGAAGGAAGGCCACGTCGCCGAGAGCAGCGCCGCGCCGGCCAAGGAAAAAACCGAGTCCAAACCGAAATCCGAGCACAAGAAGAAGTAGTCATGGAACTGCGAACCATCGAGCCTTTCATCGAGTATTGCGACAAGGTGCACGCGCGCACTATGCGGGTGGTTAAGTGCATCCCGCCGGACAAGCTGGAACACAGCTTCGGTGAGGGGCGCTTCACCCTCGGTGACCTGGCGCGGCATCTCGCCGTGGTCGAGCGCCACACTTGGGCGGAGTGCGTGCAGGGCAAACCCCATCGCTATAACGGATGCGGCCGCGAGTGGGCCGATGGCCTCGAAAACGTCATTGCTCTGATGGAGCGCCTGCATCAGGAATCGATGCAGATCTTCTCCCGGTTCACCCCGGAAGAGCTCGCCGCCAAGTGCCTCACGCCCGAAGGCTCGCCTATCACCCGGTGGAAAGCGCTGCGGCTGATGCTCGAACACGAGATCCACCACCGCGGCGAGATCTATGCCTACCTTGGCCTGCTGGGCGTCAAGACGCCGCCGCTCTACGGCATGACCTCGGAAGAACTGCGCGCGGCCGCCGGCAAGGGCTGAGCAAAATCAGTGCCCGATAGATAGACGCTTGTGAATCCTTCTCTCCCCGGGTGAATCTAATCGCCCTGAGGAGCAAGAACATGATTGCCGTTCGTCGGAGCCAGGAACGCGGAGGCGCGGACCACGGCTGGCTCAACACCCGTCACACGTTTTCGTTTGACACCTACCACGACCCGCGCCACATGCACTTCCGGGCGCTGCGCGTCATTAACGAAGACGTGGTCGAGCCCGGCGCGGGGTTTCCCACGCATCCCCATCGC
>DASQGF010000008.1:0-2512 GCA_035632755.1 Terriglobales bacterium | reverse complement strand
GGCAAACCCATCAAGATCGCCGCCAAAAGAGTGGCGAAGTTCACCGCCGGCGCCGAACTCAAGAAAGCAGTCAACAGGAAGTAGTCCTCACCATACTTCGTCTGCCCCGCGCTCCCCGTTCGAGCCGGGGCTTTCGTGTTTATTGAGCCATTGAGTCATTGGGTCATTGAGCCATTGAAGACCAGAAAATCGTTGCTGAAGGTTGTTTTTCAATGGCCCGATGACCCAATGGCCCAATGACTCAATTCGTTGGTTTGCTGCAACCGCAGGCAGTCCTGTAGAATCAATATTTCGGAAGAGAGGTTGTGGCGAGTCATGAAGGCCGGTATTCATCCTGTTTACCACGAAGTGCGCGTCACCTGCGCCTGTGGGAACACGTTCACCACGCGTTCCACCCATAAGAGCGACATCCACCTGGAGATGTGCTCCAATTGCCATCCTTTCTTCACCGGCAAGCAGAAGCTGTTGGACACCGCCGGGCGGATAGAGCGCTTCCGCCGCAAGTACGCCAAGACGGAAAAGAAAGCCTAGCCCCGCGCCTGGAAAGTGGCCGTCACAGAGCCTCCGGTTGCGGAGGCTTTCTTGTTGGGGTTCTCACCGCCGAGACGCGGAGAACGCCGAGGCGGAGAACGCCGAGTAAGCAGGGTTACAATAACTACTGTCGTGAACAAGAAGTGGGATAGTCCGGCCGCGCCGGCTGCGCCGCCTCGTGGGGCGCGGGTACCGAAGTGTGTGTGCCTCGGCGGGGTTGAGATACGGCCGGCTACGGTGCTGGCGCCGATGTCGGGGGTCACCGACACGGTCTTCCGGCGGTTCATCCGCGAGATGGGCGGCTGCGGGCTGATCATGACCGAGTTCACCTCCGCCGACGGCCTGCTGCGCGACCGGCGCGTGCTCGGACGCTACCTCCACTTCTACGACGACGAGCACCCCATCTCGGCGCAGCTCTTCGGCAGCGACCCGCAGGTGCTGGCCGATGCGGCGCGCATGGTCGAAAACTTGGGCTTCGACCTGGTGGACCTGAACCTGGGCTGTCCGGCGAAGAAAGTCGTCAAGTGCAACGGCGGCTCAGGCCTGCTGCGCGACCTGCCGCGCATCGGGAAGATCTTCGAGACGGTGCGCACCGCGGTGAAGATTCCATTCACGGTGAAGTTCCGCGCCGGCTGGAATGACCAGGAGATTGTCTGTGTCGAGCTGGCCCGGCTGGCCGAATCCTGCGGCTTGGCGGCTGTGGCTCTGCACGCCCGTACCCGCCAGCAAGGATACGCGGGCACGGCGCGTTGGGAGTGGATCGCGGCGGTCAAACAGGCGGTCAAGATCCCGGTGATCGGCAACGGCGACATCCGCACTCCTGAAGACGCGGCCACCATGGTGTCGCAAACCGGCTGCGATGCCGTCATGGTCGGGCGCACCGCGGCGTCGAACCCGTGGATCTTCCGCCAGATCGCGCAGTACGAGGCGGGTGGCGGCTACGAACAGCCGGCCGAGGCCGACCGCTATCGCATGATCCGCACCTACTTCCGCATGCTGATCGAGGAAGAGATGCCGGGCGCGGCAGGCAAGATGAAGCAGTTCGCCTCCTGGTTCACGCACGGCGTAGCGAACGGCAGCCATCTGCGGAAGGCCATCTACGAGGCCCGGACGGAGCAGGAGATCCTGGGGCGGGTGGAGGAGTTCTTCGCGCCACTCGCTACCCGGGCACCCAGCCTGGCCGTCTAAGAAAACGGACATCGCAACACAGGGGAGGCAAAGAGAAATGAAACTTGCAGCCGTCGGGTTGATGTGTGTCGTGCTCAGCAGCGCGGGCCTGGCGCAGCACGATGCGAGCGTCCACGACCAACACATGGCCGACGTCAAGAAGCACGGCGCCGAGGCCATGGGTTTCGACCAGGACAAGACCACACATCACTTCCGGCTGTACAAGGATGGCGGCGCGGTCGAGGTCCTGGCGAAGGACCCTGCCGACACGGCCAGCATCGCGCAGATCCGCGACCATCTGAAGCAGCAGGCCAGGAAGTTCGCCGCTGGCGATTTCGGCGCGCCGCAGCACACCCACGGGCAAGTGCCACCAGGGGTGGAGACCATGACCAAGCTGCGGTCGAAGATTCAGTACGGGTTCCAGTCGACGGAGCGCGGCGGTCGGTTGCGCATCACCACCGCCGACGCACAGGCTCTCGCCGCGGTGCACGACTTCCTCCGCTTCCAGATCGAGGACCACCGGACCGGTGACAAGACCAGTGTCGAGTAGGCGCGTCAGCACTACGGTCCCGTGATCGGCTCCACACCGTACTTCCCTGTTCCTATTTCCTTCACGTAGCCCCACGGGATCGCCGGATCGTGGGTGAAGATCACCAGCCAGCGGCCGGGGATGGCTTCGTCGTAGAAGCGCTTCTTGTTCGCGATGATCTCCATGGGGAATAGGTCATAGGCCATGATCCAGAGCAGGTCGAGGTGTATCGCGGTGGGGATGAGGTCGGAGACGTGGCAGGCCTTCTGCCCCTGGCTCTCGATC
>DASQGF010000007.1:0-41570 GCA_035632755.1 Terriglobales bacterium | reverse complement strand
CCGCACCAGGTGGCGGCGGCCACTATCATCGCCAAGCAGGATTGCGTGCTGGCCGGACTGGGCCTGGTAGCGCGCATCTTCGACGTGTTCGCGGCGCTGGACGGCGCCGTGCTCGAGTATCCTGAGGTCACCAGCCATCCGGAAGTGTTCGACGGCGTGCGCCTGCACCGCGGCCAGAGCGTGGCCGTCATCCGCCACAACGCGCGGGCGATCCTCTCCTGCGAGCGGGTGATCCTGAACTTCATGCAGCGCCTGAGCGGCATCGCCACTCTGACACGCCGCTTCGTGCACGCTGTCTCGGGGACGCACGCCCGCATCCTGGACACGCGCAAGACCGTCCCCGGGCTGCGCGTGCTGGACAAGTACGCGGTGGTGTGCGGCGGCGGCTTCAATCACCGGCTGGACCTTTCCGATGGCGTGCTCATCAAGAACAACCACATCGCGGTGGCCGGCGGGATCGCGCCCGCCCTCGAGCGCGCGCACCACAACCGCCGCGGCGAGCAGGTGATCGAGATCGAGGTGCGCTCGCTCCAGGAACTGGAAGAGGCGCTCATGCACGGCGCCGAGGCCGTGCTGCTCGACAACATGTCGGTGGACGAAGTGAAGAAGGCCGTCGAACGCTGCACCCGCCACACACGGCGCGTGCCGCTGGAATGCTCCGGCGGGATCACGCTGGAGAACGTCCGCAACTATGCCGAGACGGGTGTGGATTACATCTCCGTAGGCGCGCTGACCCACTCGGTAACGGCGGTGGACATGAGCTTGAGGGTGGAGCCGGAGTAGAAGAGCGTTGTCGGTCGTTGGTCGTCGGCTGGAATGAAAATGCTTGGTCCGACCGCACGGCTCCCTCATAATCCTTGCATCAAAGCGCTCCCAAAAATCCGCCGCGCACGCAGGCGTCACGCGCTGCCCGAGCCGGAGGCGCGCACCGATGGTCGCATCGGGCGCATCGTGCGCCTGCTTACCGACCACGCCATGGTGGTGGTCAGCGGAACCAAGCTGGCCGAGGAACTCAGCACCAGCCGCTCCGCGGTGTGGCGATTGGTGCAGCAGTTGCGCGGCATGGGCGTTGAGATCGCCGGCCACCCGGCGACCGGGTACCGGCTGAAGTCGGTCCCCGACCTGCTGCTGCCCGAATTCGTGAAGCCGCTGGTGAAGGGCACGCTCTTTGCGGAGCGCATCCACCATTACTTCCGCATCGGCTCGACCAACGCGGAAGCGATGAACGCCGCCGCTCGCGGTGAGCCGGAAGGCAGCGTGTTCATCGCCGAGGAGCAGACGGCGGGCCGCGGCCGCGGCGGGCATTCCTGGGTGTCCGAGAGGTCGGCCGGCATCTACTGCTCGGTCGTACTGCGGCCGGAGATCTCTCCCGCAGACACGCTGGCCATCTCGCTGGTTGCCGGCCTGGCGGTGCGCGCGGCGGTACAGGAGGTCACCAGCCTGGTCGCTGATCTGCGCTGGCCGAATGACGTGCTGCTGGCGGGGAAAAAGTTCTGTGGCATTCTCATCGAGATGAACGCCGAGCCCACCCGCGTGCGCTACCTGGTTCTCGGCATCGGCCTCAACGTGAACCAGAACTCTTTCCCCTCGGCACTGGAGAACGAAGCCACTTCCTTGCGGCTGGAGACCGGCAGGACGTGTTCGCGGGTGGAGCTTGCCGCCGCTTTGCTAAAATCCCTGCACCGCGAGTACCGCGCCCTGGCGTCCGGCCGCAGCGCACAGGGCGGCAAGCCGATCGCCGAAGTCATCCGGCGCTTCGAAGATGCCTCGTCGTCGTCGCGCGGCCGGCAAGTGCGCATCGAGGAAGAAGGCGGCTACGAGGGCGTTACCGAGGGCCTCGACGCAAGCGGTTTTCTGCGGGTGCGGACTGCGAGCGGAATGCGGACTGTGATCTCAGGCGGAGTTAGAACGATTGAGCCATTGGGCCACTGAGCCATTGTGGGCCGAACATCAATGACCCAATCAACCCAATGACCCAAGGACTCAATTCTTATGCTTCTAGTTCTCGATGTCGGCAACACCAACACGGTGCTCGGGGTTTTTGCCGGTGACGGCCGCAACGGCGAGCTGGTTGCGCACTGGCGCGTCGCCACCATCCAGACCCAGACCGTGGATGAGTACGGCGTGCTGTTTCGCAACCTGTTCGCGATGGCGGACATCAAGGTAGCGGCCATCAAAGGCATCATCATCTCATCCGTTGTGCCGCCCATGGATTCGGTGCTGCGCGAAGTCTGCGAACGTTACTTTCACAGCAAGGCCTTGTTCGTCGAACCCGGCGTGAAGACGGGCATGCCGGTGCAGTACGATAACCCGGCGGAGGTCGGTGCCGACCGGGTGGTCAACGGCGTGGCCGCCTTCGAGAAGTACGGCGGGCCATGCGTGATCGTGGACTTCGGCACCGCCACCACCTTCGACGCGGTCTCAGCCAAGGGAGAGTACCTGGGCGGGGTGATCGCGCCCGGCATCGGCATCTCGGCCGACGCGTTGTTCGAACGTACGGCGCGGCTGCCCCGCGTCGATATCCGCAAGCCGCCCCGCGTGATCGGCGCCAACACTGTCGGCAGCATACAGTCCGGGCTCTACTACGGATATCTGGGACTGGTGGACGCGATCCTGGAGCGCATGCTTGCCGAACTCGGCCCGGAGACCAAGGTGGTCGCAACCGGCGGATTGGCGACGCTGATCGGCCAGGGATCGAAGTACATCAGCGCGGTGGATGACCTGCTCACCCTCGAGGGACTGCGGATCATCTGGGAGCGGAACGTCAAGAGGAAAACCTCAGAGGACGCTGAGGACACCGAGGGTAAGAGAAAGCTAAGAGCCAAGAGCTAAGAGCTAAGAGCAGCCATCCCGCCGCAGTCCGCATGGAAAACTACTTCAACTACTTCACCGAGATCGAGGAGCACTTCCAGCGGCGGCGCGGCACCACCCTCCTGCTCTCGACTTTGGACTGGGCACTGATCGAGACCTGGAAGGAGGCCGGGATTCCGCTCGAAGCGGTGCTGCGCGGCATCGACACCACTTTCGAAAGCTACGAGCGGCGGCCGCGAAAAGCGCAACGCCGGGTGAATGGCCTGGCGTATTGTTCGCAGGAGGTGCTCGCCGCCGCCGAGGACATGAAGGAAGCCGCGGTGGGAGCAGCGCGGCCGGCCGGAAACCGCGCAGCACTCGATCTGGACGAGATCGCCGCCTACCTGGCGCGTAACGCCGGGCAGATCGAGCGGGCGAAGCTGCCGGACGCGGTGCGTCCGCTGGCAACTGAGACGGCGCGCTCGCTGCGCGACCTGGCGTCGGAGCTTACCGCTGCTCAAAGGCTCGAAGACCTGGAGCGCCGGCTGACGGTGATGGAGGAGAAGCTGTTCGCGGTTCTATTGGCGGGCACGCCGGATGAGGAACTGGTGGCCCTCCGCGCGCAAGCCGACCGCGAGATCGCTCCCTATCGCAGCAAGATGCCCGGCGCCCAGATCGAACAGTTGCACAAACAGTATGTCCACAAGATGCTGCTGGAGCGTCACGGTCTGCCGCGGTTGAGCTTGTTCTACATGTAGCAGTCGGCAGTCAGCAGTCAGCACTCAGCACTCAGCCAAAGCGGCCTAGAGCCAACAGCCAAGAGCCAAGAGCGAGTTCTTGCTTCTCACGATCGAAAAACTGATCTATGGCGGCAACGGGCTGGCGCGCCTGCCGGCGGACGAGAAGGGTCCTCCACCCCAGCGAGCCAAAACCGGGCTCGCCGGGGGCCCCGGCTCGGGCAAGGCGGTGTTCCTGCCGTTTGTGCTCGAAGGCGAGCGTGTCGAGGCCGAGATCACCGAGCAGAAGCCGGGATTCGCGCGTGCCCGCGCCGAGAAGATCCTCGAACCTTCGCTGCACCGTATCGCGCCCGGCTGTCCGTACTTCGGCCAGTGCGGAGGATGCCACTACCAGCATTCGAGCTACGAGCACCAGTTGGAGATCAAGGCGGCGATCCTGCGGGAGACGCTCCGCCGTGTCGCCAAGCTCGAACTGGCGCAGGAGATCCGGGTTCATGCTTCGCCTCCGTGGAATTACCGCAACCGCACGCGCCTGCGGCTCCGTACACTTCCCTTTGTGCTGGGCTACAACCGGCTGGGATCGAGCGAGCTACTGGGCATCGAGCAGTGCCCCATCAGTTCCCCGCTCATCAACCGGGCGATCGCAGCTCTGTGGGAGTTGGGACGCGCTGCCAAGGTCAGCGCCGACGTCACCGAAATCGAATTCTTTACCAATGGCGATGACACGCAGCTCCTGGCCGAGCTCACCGTGCAGGAGACGGGCTGGCGCCGCGGCCACAAGGGGGTCCCCGGCGAGCCCGGTTTTGGCTCGCTGGGGTGGGAGTCTGACCTGCTGCAGTTTGTACACACTCTTCGCGCGGCACTTCCGGAGATAACCGGCGTTGCCTTGTTCCACGCAACCGGCCAGGGGGCGCTGGAACGTCAGGACATCCCGACCGAGTTGCAGGAGACGTTCGGCACCGACCACCTGCTCTACTCGACCTCGACCGCCAACTACCAGGTCAGTGCCGGCTCGTTCTTCCAAACCAACCGCTTTCTCACCGACAGGCTAGTGGAGTTGGTGGCCGAGGGCCCCTCGGGGGATTACGCGCTCGACCTGTATGCGGGCACCGGTTTGTTTTCGCTCATGCTGTCGCAGAATTTTCGGGAGGTCGGGGCGGTCGAGGCAGCCCCCTTTTCCTTCCACGACCTGCAGCAGAACTGCCCCTCGAATGTGACCGGGTATCGAGTGATGGTCGATAAGTTCCTGGCTTACCTTCCCGAGGGCGCCAAGGCCGATCTGGTGGTCGTGGACCCGCCGCGGGCGGGACTCGGAGAAAAGGTGGCCAGAGTGCTGCTGGCGACTGGCGTGCCACGGATTACGTACGTCTCCTGCGATCCCGCCACGCTGGCCCGCGATCTGACCGTGCTCGTGGAATCCGGCTATCGCATCGAAGAAGCGCACCTGGTCGATCTCTTCCCGCAAACCTTCCACATCGAAAGCGTGTTCCAACTCGTCCGCTAGGGCTTGGGGCCGAAAGGCCCCTTGCCTGGCGCAGCCGCGTGCATATCATCACGCTTCCGTATGCCGCGTTCGCTGCCAGCCACGCGCCAGCCGGTTTTCTGGGCGGCAGTCGCATTCGCGGCCGGCATCCTACTGGGCGCCTGCGCGTGGCGGCCGCCGCTCTGGTGGACGCTGGCAGCATGCGCGTTTCTGGGCGCGGCAGCGTATTTTATCGGTCGGCGGTTGGGCGCGGCGGTGGCGCTAGCCCTGGGCGCTTTCGTGTGTGCGGGCGCGCTCTCGTTCGAACTCGAAAGCGCGGCGGGTGCCCCTAACGAACTCGCGGCATTCTGTGAGCGCCGGCCGGTCACCGTCACCGGCCACCTCTTGCGCGACGGCACTCTCCGCGAGGGTGCGTTCAAAAGCCCGCAACAGAGGATCGACCTCCACGTCGAGTCAGCCGCCGATGAGCAAGGTCGCGTCTCGCCCGTTGCAGGCGGAGTCCGGCTGACGATGTATTACCGGGCGCAGGACGAGCCAGCAGCCGCGGGTTCCCGCGAACGGCCAACCGTCTTTCATTACGGGCAGCGGATACGCTTTCGGGCGCCGCTTCGTTTGCCGCGCAACTACGGCAATCCCGGCGCGATGGACACGCGCGGTTACCTGCGCCGCCTGGGCATCGACGCCATCGGATCAGCCAGAGCAGCAGAGGTCGAGCTTCTCGATGGCCGCGGCGGATCGCGCGCCGGCGCCTGGATCGCGGCCGTGCGCCGCAGCGTCCTGGAGCGGATGAACCTGCTGTGGGGGCCGCATGACGGTCCCATAATCGCGGCCATGCTGATCGGCGAGCATGCGCTCATCGACCGCGAAACCCGGCAGAACTTCCAGCGCACCGGCACCTACCACATCCTGGTGGTCTCCGGGATGAATGTCGGGCTGATGGCGTTTCCGGTGTTCTGGGTGCTGCGCCGCCTGCCCGTGGGTGAAGGCGTCACCACCATCGTGACCATGCTGGTCACCGGCGCTTACACCTTGCTCACCGACATGGGAACCCCGGTGCTGCGGGCCGCGTTCATGCTCTGGATCTACCTGGTGGCGCGGCTGTTCTACCGCGACTCGCGGGCGCCGCTGAACGCGCTCGGGATCGCCGCGCTGGTGCTGCTGGTGCTCGATCCGCGCGCGCTGTTCGACCCCAGTTTTCAGATGACATTCATCGCCGTGCTGACCATCGGAGGCATTGGGATGCCACTGCTGGAGCGCACTTTGGAGCGCTACCGGCGGGCGCTCTGGCTGCTGGAGTCCACCGACTACGACTTGCAACTGGAACCCCGGATGGCGCAGTTGCGGCTCGACCTGCGGCTCATCGCGGGACGGGTGGCGCAGTTCATTCCCGGACACAAGCGGGAGCAGGCGGCGCTTTGGATCGTCGCCGGCGCGGCGGGCGCTGGGGTGGCCACTCTCGAGGTGCTGCTGATTTCGGCGCTGATGCAGATGGCCATGGTCCCGCCCATGGCGGTGTACATGCACCGCGCGGGCCTGCTGGCCGTCCCCTCGAATGCCGTTGTTGTCCCGCTCACTGCCGTTCTGACTCCTATGGCCATGGTGGCTGTGCTGCTCAGCTATCTGTCGACCGTACTGGCATGGCTGCCGGCATCGCTGACCACCATGTTGCTCCACGGCATCACCGGCAGCGTTGGGCTGCTGGGCGGCGCACGGGCTTCCGCACTGCGCGTGGCCACTCCGACCGCAGCGGCTTTGCTGGCGTTTGGGGCGGCGTTTGCGCTGGCCATGATCGCGGCCCGCCGCCGGCGCGCGCTGGCAGTTGCCGGGGTGGCGGCGATGCTTGCGGCCTCCGCCTGGATCGCGCTCGTACCACCCACGCCGCAAGTGCGCGCGGGTTTGCTGGAGGTCACTGCTCTGGACGTGGGCCAGGGAGACTCACTGCTGGTGGTCTCGCCGCAGGGCCGGACGTTGCTGATGGATGCCGGGGGGCTCACCGGACAGCCACGGTCGAGCTTCGATCTGGGCGAGGACGTAGTCTCGCCCTACCTGTGGTGGCGCGGCATGGCGCACCTGGATGCCGTGGCCATCAGCCACGCGCACGCCGATCACATAGGAGGGATGCGCGCCGTCATCGCCAACTTTCATCCCCGCGAGCTGTGGATCAGCGTTCAGCCGGACAGCCCGGAACTGGCCGTGGTGCTTGACGAAGCCCGCAGGCAGGCAGTGGTGCTCAAGGAGTTCCGCGAGGGAGCGCGCTTCGAGTTCGGCGGAACGAGCGTGGCAGTGCTGGCGCCGCCGCGCGACTGGATTTCAGGCCGCCGTCCGCAGAACAACGACACGCTGGTGCTCAAGCTGAGTTACGGAGAGACTTCGGCCCTGCTAGAGGGAGACGCGGAGAAGCGCATCGAGCGGCTGATGTCGGCCCACGGCGATGCGCGCGCCGACCTCTTGAAGGTCGGGCACCATGGCAGCGCGACCTCCTCAACCCCGGAGTTCCTGTCCGCGGTACGGCCGCGTTACGCGGTCATCTCGGTGGGGGCTCACAACCCGTTCGGGTACCCGCGGCAGGAGGTGCTGGCGCGCCTGGAGGGATCAAGCGTCGCCACCTTTCGCACCGACGCCCACGGAGCGGTGACCTTCTACCTGGATGGGCGCAGCGTCGAGCCTAGGCTGCCGGGCCGCTGACGTCTTCTTCCGCCTCGTCGTCGTCCGGGGCCTGCTCGGCCGCAGTGCGGTATTCCTCGATCAGCCGCCGCGCCTCTTCCGCATTCTCCGCCGCCACCCGGATCACCACGCCACCCACGCCGGGCAGCACTTCCTGGGGCGCGTCCAGAGACACGATCACCGAATCGATGCCTGCGGAATCGAGCAGTCCCTGCACGACCAGGGCTTCGGAATCTTCCTTGCTGCCGAAGACGTCCACGAGGGGTTCATCAACGGGCTGCGGGCTGGGAGTGGGCCCGGTCTGCGACTGCGGCTTGGGATCCATACGGACCTCCAAAACGTTACCATTGTAACCGGGGAAGCCCACGACTGGTGCGGGCAATCCCGCGTTTCCGGTATATGATGCGCGCAGAATCCGGCGGGGGATGAATCCAGGAACTGGCGTACCCTCGCGGGCGCAACATCGGGCCTGGGGCGGACATCTAATCACTAGTCTTCCCGTGTGCGGATTTGTTTTTCTGAGGGCCGAATGGATACTCCGGAGTCGAGACGACAGCAACCCCAAACCCAGGCCAAGATCGCGGACGAGAACCGAAGGATCCGCCGCCTGCAGATCATGATGAGCATGGTGATGTCGGTCATCAGCCAGGATTCCAGCCTGACGCTCGAACAGGCGTCCGAGCTGGTGGCCAACACCAAACGCGCCGCGCTGGCCATGTTCCCCGACAAGGAATTTGCCTACGACATCATCTACAAACCCCGCCTGCAGCGGCTCATGCGGGAGCGGTTCCGCCTGCACTAGCTCCGAGCCGTGCGGTCATTGCACCATATTTTTTTATTGTCATCCCCGAGCGAGTCGAGGGACCTGCTTTTTCGCGTCGCTTAGACGACAACGCGCTTTTCAAGAAGCAGGTCCTTCGGTCGCGCTCGTGGCGCAAGCGCCGTTCGCGCTCCCTCAGGATGACAATTTTGAAGGTGTGGCATAGGGCGCGGCTGGAAGCCGCGCCCTTTCAAATCAGTCTTACTTCTTCTCCACCCGCGCCAGCCGCAAGGTGAGCGTTCCCCAGAACAGGCGGGCACGCATCTGCACCGGGATATGGCTGGCATCGTCGGAATACCAGATCCAGATCCGGCCCTTGTTCCTGACCACGCCGCTGGAAGCCTCGGGCTGGACGCGCAGGGTGTGGAAGGTGCCAGCCGGTGTCTTGATCTCTTCCCGCGCCTCTACGCGCGCCCGCACGTCGTTGGTCTTGCCGCCGTCGTTCAGCGGAAAGGTGTAGGTCTGGCCGACCTGGAGAGGGCGCGAGCTCAGGTAGAGGATGCTGGACACCACGTCGGTCACACAGCCGGGAATGTCGTTCTCGTCCTGCTTACTGTGGCCGCTCTTCAGGTTCTTTTCCTGCAGAACGCTTTTGTGCCGGGCGTAGTCGAAGCGGATCGACGTATCCAGCCGGCGGAAGCCTTCCTCCGTGTGCTTGGTGATGCGGGTGGAGCAGAAGGTCCGCGGATCGAATATAGCTTCGAATCGGTCGTGGACGGGATAGAGCACGGAAAACACGCCGGTGGAATCGGCCGTCGCGGTTACCCGTTCTTCGTTGCCCGAGGCATCCAGGCGCAGGGTGGCAGTGCCGGCGGTCAGCAGTCGCCACTCCACGTCGTAGGAAAGGGCTTGCCCGTTGGGGAACGAGTACGGCGGCGGAGGCGGGGTAATGCGTGATTCGGATCCGATGACGGCCCCGGCGGTCGGGCCGGGTGCTTGCGGCGGCTGCGTCTGTCCCGGCAGAACGGCGGAAACCAGCAGTGAAACCAGTGCCGCACGGATTGTAGGCCAGAGTTGTCCCACCAGGATTAGACGATCAACTCGATAACCAGACCAGTTTGAAAATCAAGGCCGCCATGACCGCGGCGGCCCCCAGTGCCGCATTGTACTCGCGATGCTTCAGGTACAGGTCCAGAGAAAATTCGCCACGCGGGCCTGCTGCCGCGGAGAGCCGTGGCAGCAGCCGGGGAACGCGCCGGGCATATTCGTCGAAGCCTGGAAACTGCGAGCGCAGGAACTGCTCTTCGAAACCCATCACCGGCAGGTAGATGGCGATGAAGATCACTGCGATCGCGAGTACAATCCAGAGGCTGCGTGCCGCGAGCGCGAATCCGGCGGCCATGATCAGCGAGCCCAGATAAAGCGGATTGCGCGTGTAGGCGTAAGGCCCGGTGGCGGTGAGTTCACTCGCTTTCCGCAGATGCCCGGAAGCATACGCGCGCAGCGCCAGCCCGATCACAACGATGGCGCCGCCCGCGGCCAGGCACGCCCAGGAAGGCCGCGCCAGCCACAGATAGAATGCCGCGAACACAAATCCGACAGGCACGCGGATGCGGCGCGCGATCTGGGTCCAGCTAGCCAGCTTGAGCCTCCAGCAGCCGCAGGGCGGCGCGCACCACTTCCTCGGCGGGGATCGATTGCAGAGCCTCGTCCGGCCGGTCGTGGTGCGTGTAGGAAGTCGTGCTGGCTGCGTGTCGCAGCACGATGCTGCGCGTCCCATAAGGACCGTTGCGGGCGGGATCGGTGGGACCGAAGATGGCGACCACGGGCACGCCCAGCGCGGCCGCCAGATGCATGGGGCCGCTGTCCCCGCCGATAAAGAGACGCGCCCGGCGGGCGAGGGCGATCAGTTCGCGGAGCGAGCAAGAGAGCGGCTGGGCCGCACCTCCGCTGGCCTCCTCCACGGCGCGCGCCAGTTCTTCTTCGCCGGGACCGAAGTTGATGAGAGACGGCAGGCCCTCGTGCGCTAGCGCGGCGGCAACTTGGCCGTAGTTCTCCGCAGGCCAGAGCTTTGCGCCCCAGCCCCCGCCTGGACCGAGCAGCGCGAAATCCTGCAGCCCACGGCGGCGGAGTTCGTCATTGCACCAGGCTTCACCAACTGTGCTGCACGGCAAAGGGAAGCGTGCTGGCCCCAGCTCCTTTCCGGCGACGGCAGCGGCCAGTTCCAATCCCTGGTCAACAACATGCGGTACCGTCGCGCGCACGCGGTGTGTGTAGAAGATGGCTGCCGGGCGTTCTCGTGGACTGTCGAACCCGACGCGTTCCGGTGCAGCGCTCCACAAAGCAAGCCCCGCCGACTTCCATGCGCCCTGGAAGTCCACGGCGAGTTCATAGTGAGCGGCGCGCAAGGCGCTCAGCGCGCTCCACGCTTGCTTCCACATTTCATCCGAGAACAGCGCCTTGCGCCACGCGACGGTGTTGATGAAATGCAGCGTATCGACCAGTGGCTTCTCTGGCGAGCCGGAGGCCGCGTTCTCTGCGCCCGCGGCACACAGCAGCTCCGACCAGCGTTGCTCGACAGCCCACCCGATGGTGGCAGAGGGAAAGGCCCTCCGCAGGGCCGCCGCCCCGGGCAGCGCGTGCACGATGTCACCCATCGAGCCCAGGCGCAGGATCAGCAGCTTTTCCATTTGCGCAGAAGGTCGGAAGTGGAGTGGTCTTTGGGATCGCCGACGATAGCCACGCGCCCGCCGTATTCCGCCACCACGTCGCGCTCGGGCACGGTCTCCGCCGTGTAGTCGGTGCCCTTGGCGTGGATGTCGGGACGCAATTCCCGCAAGAGAGGGCGCACGTCTGGCTCGGGGAAAATCACGACTGCGTCCACGTCTGCAAGGGCCGCGACGATCTCGGCGCGTTCGGCGGACGGCATGCGCGGGCGTCCTTCGCCTTTGAGCGCGCGGACCGAGGCGTCGTCATTGACAGCGACGACCACGCGCCCACCCAGAGCCTTGGCCCCGCGCAGATAGCGGACATGGCCGACGTGCAGCACGTCGAAGCAGCCGTTGGTCAGAATGATGCGCTCTCCGGCGCGACGCCATTCTGCCACCTGCTGGCGCACAGCGCCTCGATCCAGCACCTTGTTGTCAGCCGACATTCGTGGTTCTGTTTTACCACGGAGGCGCATGGATCGGGTGATCGGGTGATCGGGTCATCGGGTCATTGGGAGAGCAATCACCCGGCCGCGTGCTCGCCGCGAACCGCATCCATCAGTTCGTCGCGCGTCACCGTCGCTGTCCCGCGCTTCATCACCACAATGCCGCCGGCGTAATTCGCCAGTCGCGCAGCTTCCTCCGTTGACGCACCGGCGGCCAGGGCCGCAGTGAATGCCGCGATCACGGTATCGCCCGCGCCGGTGACGTCGGCCACCTCCTCGCTGCCGTAGATGGGGATCTCCACCGGTTTACGGCCGCGCTCGAAGGCCATCATCCCGTGGCGGCCGCGGGTGATCAGCAGGGAGTCCAGCTTCATGCGCTGCAACAGCGTCTTGCCCGCCGAGCGCAAGCGCTCGCTGTCGTTGCCGATTTCGGTGTCCAGAACCTCTTCCACCTCGGGCTGATTGGGCGTGGCCGCGGTTACCCCGGAGTATTCGAGCAGCCGATAGCGCGAGTCCAGCGTGATGGGGATGCCATCGAGCGCGCGCTTCACCCGTACCGCCGTCAGCATTTCCGGCGTGACCGCGCCGTAGCCGTAATCCGAGACCAGCAGCGCATCGGACGCCTCGGCATATTCGCGCGCCAGCGCCGCCAAGCGCCGCCGCACCTCAGCATCAGGCAACTCCGCCGATTCGCGGTCCACGCGCACCACCTGCTGGCGCTGCGTGTGCGTGTGTCCGGCGAGGATGCGCGTCTTGGTGACCGTGGTGTGTCCCTTCAGCTTGAGGATGCCGCTGAGCGGGATCTTTTTCTTGCGGAAGCATTGGAGCAGCGCCCGGCCGGACTCGTCGTCGCCCACCACGCCGACCGGCAGCACGGTCACGCCCAGGTCGGCGAGGTTGTACACGGCATTGGCGCCGCCTCCCGGCACGATGGTCCGCTCGCGGTGCTTGAGGATCAGCACCGGCGCCTCGCGCGACACGCGGGAGATTTCGCCGAAGATGAACTCGTCGGCTACCAGGTCGGCGAGCACGGTCACCGTGACCTTGGGGAACGACTCCACGATGCGCAGCAGCCGCTCGGCGTGCTTGGAGAGCTTGTGCATGAGAGACGCACGATTCTCTCATGCGGGGCGGGAGCGCGGAAGAGCGTGCCTGTTACATAGTTCTGCCGCGACGCCGCGCGATGGTTTCGAGCATCACATCCAGCGCGCGCTGTGCGTCCGCCAATTCCATCCTCACCGGCACGACCGCCAGGGGGTTCAGCGCGGAGAAGTAGCCGCCCAGGTTGACGGCATCCTTTTCCGTGGTGACGAAGCCATCGGCCTCGGATCGAGTGGCCATCGCCATCAACTCCCGGACATCCTTCTCGGTGTACTGGTGGTGATCGCGGAAGCTGGCTTCGGCGGCCAAGTCGATCCCGGCATTCCGCAGTTGCACGAAGAAGTTCCGCGGGCGGGCGATGCCGCAGAAGGCGACCGGGTGCGCGGGAAGATCAAAGGGCGCGATGGTGCGGTGCGCGCGCCACACCAGCTTGCCCTCAAGCGGGAACACCTCCTCCGGAGCGCCGCTGGTGAGCACCACGGCGTCGGCGCGGGCGAGCGCGGAGAGCGGTTCGCGCAGGCGGCCGGCGGGCAGCAGGCGATCGTGCGCGTCCTCGGCGGTGACCAGGACGATGTCGAAATCGCGCGCCAGGGCACGGTGCTGGAAGCCATCGTCGAGCAGGTGCAGGCGTGAGGGGAAACGCCCTTCCGCGAGCCGTCCGGCGGCGAAGCGCTCCTCGCCGACGATCACCGGGACTTGCAGCTTGCGCGCGATGAGCAGCGGCTCGTCGCCGAAATCGCGGGAAACTCCGCCGGGATCGACGACGGCGACACCGCGGGTCTGTCGCCCGTAGCCGCGCGAGAGCACATCGAACGGGATGCCACGCTGCTTCAGCAGATCGCCCAGCAGCAGGACGAAAGGCGTCTTCCCCGATCCGCCGACGGTTAGGTTGCCGATGCTGACCACCGGCCGTTCCAGGCGGCGGGACGGCAGCATGCCACGGTTGTAGAGGGCGTTGCGTGCGCCGACGGCAGCACCGAAGAGCCGCGAAAGAGCGTTCATGGCGTGGTTCCCAGCGCGCTGGGAACGGCCTCAGGCGCCCGCCGGTCCGCCAGCAGAGAAGCCAGCGCCGCGGTGGTACGCTCGGTCGCGCCCCGCTGTTGCCGCACCACCTCGGCGGCACGGCGACCAAGCTCCTGGCGCCCATCCGCATCTCGCAAGAGATCGATCAAAGTATCGGACAGATCTTTAACTGCATCCCATTGGTCCCACACACAAAGCACTTCCCGGACGGCTCCGGCCCGACGAAAAACCGACACGATGTCTTTGAAGTTTTCTGTAAATCGGCCAACCACGACGGGCACCCCGAAAGAGGCAGGCTCGAGGATGTTATGGCCGCCGTGCCGAACCATGCTACCTCCTACAAAGGCAACGGTCCCGAGCGCATACACACTGGCCAGTTCGCCTATGCTGTCGAGCAGCAGGACACCGTGCCCTACCTTCTCGGCAGAAAAGTCAGCAGTGCTCCGCCTCCACATCGGCAGATATGCTTTGGGCGGCAGTTCCGCGACGGCGTCAAAGCGCTCCGGGCGCCTCGGGGCCAGTATCAACAGCGCGTTCGAATAAGACCTAAGGACGATCGCAAAAGCTTCTAATAGGAGTTCCTCTTCACCTTCAACGGTGCTACCCGCGACGATGACAGGGTTCGCGCCGCCACGCGCAATTGCGTCTCGGATTTGTTTCACGGCCGATACTTCTTGAGGTGGCTCCACATCGAACTTCAAATTGCCGGTCACCCTCACGCTAGCTTCAGGCGCGCCGATCGCCACCAGGCGGCGCGCATCTTCCTCGCTCTGCGCCAGGAACAAATCGACGTAACGCAGCACGCGCCGCCACAGCACTTGCAGCCGGAGATAACGAGGCAGCGAGCGGTCAGAGACGCGGGCGTTCACCACCGCGATGCGGGCGCCGCTGTGGCGCGCAAGGCGCAGGAAGTTGGGCCAGAATTCGCTTTCTGCTAGTACCACCAGATCAGGCCGCAGGGCGCGCAGGTAGGGCCGAATGGCGAAGCCGAAGTCCGCCGGATAGTAGAAGACATTGTTCTCGCCGAAGCGCTCGCGCGCCAGCTTGTGGCCGGTACCGGTGGTGGTGGAGACCAGCACACGGCGATCCGGGAAGCGCTCGCGCAAGCCGGCAACGAGTCCGCTGACCGCCAGCACCTCGCCGACCGAAACCGCATGCACCCATATGCAACCGTGGGCCGAGCCCAACCGTGCTGGCACTCGTCCCAGGCGCTCACCCAGCCCGGCGCGATACTTCCCCTGCGCGAGCATTCGTGCGAGCCACCAGGGCGAGGCCAGCACCACGGCCAAGCCCAGCAGCACGCTGTAAAGGGAATACATGCGCGCCATTGTAAATTGAGTCATTTGGCTAATGGGTCATTGAGTCATTGGTCCGGCGCTGGATGAAACCGCCGCGGCGGGAGATAATCGAGTACATGCGGTTACGTCTCCCAATGCGGGTCGTGATTGCTATCGCCGCGGTCATGATGCTCTTCGCGCCACATGTGGCGGCCAAGGACGAGAAGGGCTTCGTCATGCCCAAGCCCGCGGACGCGAAAACCTACCCCGCGCACGACACGAGCGACAAGGAAAAGGTCACGATAGCGGCTGATCCCTATGACCTCCCCGGCAAAACGCAGGGGGTGTTTCGCATCAAGTACAAGGAAGAAGATCTGCTGCCGGTGCTGCTGATCATCACCAACGACGCCGGCCAGCCGGTCGCATTGACCAACATGCAGGTGGAACTGGTGACGCGCAAGCGGGTAAAGATCCAGCCCGCCACCGAGGACGACGTCTACCGCCGCATCGCGCGCCCGCCCTTGAAAGGCGACCAGCCCTCGGCCAATCCCCTGCCCTTCCCGCGCAAGGTGAGGCGTAGCGTGAAAAAGGAAGAACAGCAGGAGATACAGGACTCACGCTTCGCTGCCAAGGCCGTGGAAGCGCACGGGACCCAGGCCGGGTTCCTGTTTTTCGACGTCGAGGGTATCGACGATCCGCTGGCGGGAGCGCACCTGTACGTCAGCGGCCTGCGCAACAGCCAGGGCCAGGAGCTGATCTTCTTCGACATTCCCCTTGAGAGATACCTGGAGCGCGCTCCCGTGAAATAGGCTTCTCCGCGCAGTCGAGTGGCCATGCGCCGGGAATCTGCCGCAGCTATAATCAGCGACTATGGCGACGACGCCGGAAACCGCAGTAGGCGCGCGGGCCAAGTACGAACCGGTAATCGGGCTCGAGGTCCACGTCCAACTGCTGACCCGGAGCAAGATCTTTTGCTCGTGCTCGGCTGCCTTTGGAGCGCCGCCCAACAGCAACGTGTGTCCGGTGTGCCTCGGGCTTCCCGGCTCCCTGCCGGTGCTGAACCGCGAGGCGGTGGAGTTTGCGGTGCGCGCTGCCATGGCGCTGAACTGCGAGATCCGCGAGACCTCCATCTTCGCGCGCAAGAATTATTTCTATCCCGACCTGCCCAAGGGCTACCAGATTTCCCAGTACGACAAACCGCTGGCCGAGCACGGCTGGATTGACATCAGGACGAACGGCGCGTCGAAGCGCATAGGCATTACGCGCCTGCACCTGGAAGAGGACGCGGGCAAGAGCCTGCACGAGGGGTTCGCCGACTCCGCCGACAAGACCTATCTCGACCTGAACCGCTGCGGGGTGCCGCTGGCCGAGATCGTGAGCGAGCCCGAGATCGCTTCCCCCGACGAAGCCCACGAGTACCTGACGCGGCTGAAGGAGATCATCCTGTTCACCGGCGTCAGCGACTGCAACATGGAGGAAGGCTCGCTGCGCTGCGATGCCAACGTCAGCGTGCGTCCGCGCGGCCAGAAGGAGTTCGGCACCAAGACCGAGGTCAAGAACGTCAATTCGTTCCGCTTCATCCGGCAGGCGCTGGAGTATGAGATCGAGCGGCAGATCGGCGTGCTCGAGTCCGGCGGCAAGATCGTGCAGGAGACGCGTCTCTACAACCCCGCCGAAGGCAAGACCTACGGCATGCGCAGCAAAGAACACGCGCACGACTATCGCTACTTCCCCGAGCCCGACCTGCTGCCGCTTGTGGTCGATGCTGCATGGCAGGCGAAGATCCGGCAAGAGCTGCCCGAACTCCCCGAGGCCATGCGGAAGCGCTTCGTGGAGCAGTATGGGATCACCGAGTACGACGCGCACGTCCTCACTGCGACTCGTGCTCTCGCCGAGCAGTTCGAGATGGCAGCCAAGGCGGCGGAGAATCCCAAGCGCGTTGCCAACCTAGTGCAGGGCGAACTGATGGGAAGGCTTAAGGCCAAGGGCTTGGAACTCGAGCAGTCGCCGATCTCGATGAAGGGCGTGGCCATGTCGGCGGACCTGGTGGAATCGGGGACGATCACCGGCAAGATGTTGAAAGATCTTTACGACCTGTGCTTCGAGCGCAACCAGGACTTTCCTGAGGTGTACAAGACCGCACCCAAGAAGGTGGAAAGCGTTGATCTTTTGACTGCAACAACCACTAGCACGATCAGCGGGAACATGCCGTTGTTTATCGACTATCGCAGCGGCAAAGACGCAGTCGAAAACGTACTTTTTGGCATAGCGATGAAGAAATTACAGGGTCGAGCCGATATACCGAAGCTCAGGGAAGTACTAAAGTGGCGGCTGAAAGAAAAGCAAATCGCAGAGATAATCGCATCAGCGCCAGACGAATTTTTCCCGGGTCAGCAGTTGAAACTGATCGCTCGCGATCAGCAGATCAACTCAATCGATGTTGATCTATTGTTCGAAAGGACCGATGGAACGAGGGTTGCAATTGAGCTAAAAGTTCCGCCTGACGTGAATATAGGTGCCGAGCAGCTGGAGCAGCTAACGAAGTTAAAATCCGTGCCTGGCGGAGCGACAGAAGTTTGGCTCGTTGGACACCAAATTCCGTATTTTGTGCGACAAAGAATTGAGGCCAAGGGAATTAAGTGTGTGCAAATCGAATCACAGAAGATTCGGGAGGTGGCGACCAAGTTGAACATCCCACTTCGTCCGGATGCGATTTCGGACACCACGCCGTGATCCGTAGTTCGGCTTGTCAGGTGTATTCCAGGAATGCGCCCGTCTTCTTCCCGCTCAGCTCGCTGTAATCGTACTCACTCTCCCGCACTGTCGAAGAGCTTTTTCAGCGAGTCGGGACCGACGTGGTAGAGCTGGTAGCTGGGAGTGTCGCCGCTTAAGGCGCGGAACAGGAGGTTGCCGCGGCCGGTGCCCTCGGCATCCACGGCATCGATCAGTTCCAGGCGGGGGTAAGCGTCGAGATGGGCGCTGTCGGTGACCGAGCTGAACAGCTTGCGCATCTGGCCGTAGAGATCGGTCTGCCCGACCACGGTCACGTAGAAGAAGAAGTCCGGCGCCGGCGGTGATGGCTTGGCGGCGCGGGTGCGTGCGGCTGGCGGCGCAACCGCAGGAACGCGGGCGGTGAATACAACCTCGGGGTTGTTGTCGTAGTTGAGGTCGAAGGCGCGGATTGAGACCTGGTCGAACGTCGCTGCCGGCGCAAAGCGCAGGGCGGGAGTGTTCTTGACGTAGCGCGCGACTTCGGCTGTAGCGATGTCGGAGATCGCCTTGGTCAGCTTCGGCTGTTCGTCGGCGCCCCATGCGTAGGCATACGGACGCGGCTCGGGACCGCCGGCGTCGGATATCGCAGGGAGCGCTTCTCTGGCCTTGACGGGAGCGGCGGCTGATGCGGCGGCTGGCTCGGTTTTCGGCTTTGCCGGGCTGGCGGTCTCCAGTTCTTCCTCTAGCGGCTCTTGTGGTTGTGGTTTCGGCTTGCCGCGCCGCAGCACAGGACGGTTGGGATCGTCCGGAGATGGCGGCGGAGCCGGGGCAGCCGCCGGGGGCGCACTCTGCGGAGCCGTCCGAGCCTCTTGTTCGGGAGCCGAAGACTGTCGTTTGTGCAGCACTGGCCGCTCATCGTCCTCCGGGGCGCGCGGCTTCGCGGACTTCACGGCTGCCGGAGGTTTCTCCGACTCCGGCTGCCATTCGCCGAACGCGATCCAGCGGTCTTTCGCCCTGCGCGCGTCCCCAACGGTAAAAAACCCGACCGGCTTGCCGCTGCGTTCCACCTCGTACACATTGCCGGGATCGAGCGCCATCGGCCGCGGGTCGGCGCGGTAGATGGAAGCGTCCCAGAAGCGGCCGTTCACCAGGATGGTGATGGGAATAAGGCGCGGCTTCGAGTTCGCATCGGCAGGCAGTTCGACCACGGCCAGCGCGCGCGGACCTTTCTCTTTCTTGCGTGATTGCGCCACCGAGACGCTCGCGACGAGCGCCACGAGCGCAAGGATGGCGAATCCCCGCCGTTTGCTGTAAAAATGATTACCTATGGACGTCAAAGAAAAGGCCCCTGAATTCACTCTGCTCGACGAAAACGGCCAGAGTGTCTCCTTAACAGATTATCGCGGAAAGAACGTCGTAGTGTACTTCTTCCCCAAGGCCAACACGCCCGGCTGAACCATCGAGGCGTGCGGGTTCCGCGACGCATACAGCAAGATACAGAAAGCCGGGGCGGTGGTGCTGGGCATCTCGCCCGACTCGCCCAAGGCGCAGAAGAGCTTCAAGGAGAAGTACGACCTGCCGTTCACGCTGCTCTCCGACCCCGACAAGAAAGTGGCCGAGGCCTTCGACGTGCTCAAAGAGAAGAACATGTACGGCAGGACGGTGATGGGTATCGAGCGCACGACCTTCCTGATCGATCCCCAGGGGCGCGTTGCCCACGTTTTCCCCAAGGTCAAGGCCGACGGGCACGCGGAAGAAGTTCTGGCCGAGCTGAAGAAGTAAAGAAAAGAGCCAATGGCCAAGCCCGCAAAGCTATCGCACTACGACCGTCACGGCCAGGCCCGGATGGTAGATGTCTCCACCAAGCGGCCCACGCGGCGCGAGGCGGAGGCTTCTGCGTTCGTCGTCCTTTCGCCCCGCGTGCTCAGGGCTCTGCCGCGCAACCCCAAGGGAGACCCGCTGGAGATCGCGCGTTTTGCCGGCATCGCCGCCGCCAAGCGCACCCCCGAACTGATCCCCATGTGCCATAACGTTCCCCTTAGTCACATTGATGTGCATACCAAGCTGTGCCAGAATGGCGTCGCCATCACGGCGCGTGCTTCGACGACCGCCGTCACCGGGGTGGAGATGGAAGCGCTGGTGGCCGCCAGCGTCGCCGCCCTGACCGTGTACGACATGTGCAAAGCCCTGGATAAGGGAATCGAGATCCGCGACGTGGTCCTGGAGCGCAAAACCGGCGGCAAGAGCGGCAAGTATCTGCGCAAGAAGTTGAGGCGCTTTGCGGGCGTGAGCGAACATGCGAAGCGAGTGAGCGAGAGTCCGCAGCCGAAATCCCGAGCGAAGCGAGGGAACTCGGAGTTAGATTGAAATTGGCCCCCCGGAAGCCCGGGCGGCCTGGTGCGTGAGTGACCCCTTGGCTGGCAACGTCAAAGTCCTGCTGGTGGACGACAACCCGATGGTCCTCGACCTGCTCCGCCAGGCGCTGGGACCGCTGGCCGCGCTGACCATCGCCAGCGACAGCGCCGATGCCCTGCTCAAGGCCATCGACGATCCTCCCGACCTGCTGATCGCCGACTACAGCATGCCCGGCATGGACGGACGGCAGCTTTTCGAGAAGCTGAAGAGCCGCGCCGCCACGGCGCGCATCCCCATCATCCTCGCCGCCAGCCGCGCTGACATCAACGACAAGCTCAAGCCGCTGGAGGATCGCGCCGAGGACTTCCTGGAAAAGCCGTTCTTCATCAAGGAAGCCACCGCCCGGCTGAAGAAGGTGATCGACAAGATCGCGCTGGAGAAGATGGCGCGCGAAGCCCCGGGCGACGGTCAGTTGCGCGGCAGCCTGGCGCAGATGAACGTGGTGGACCTGCTGCAATCGCTGGAAATGGGCCGCAAGACCTGTGCCCTCACCCTCAGCCGCGACGGTGAGAGTTGCCAGCTCTTCTTCTCCGATGGCCAGATCAACCACGCTCTCTATGGCGACCTGAAGGGCGACGGCGCCGTGTACAAGGTGCTGCTCTGGCCCGAGGGCAACTTCCTGATCGACTTCACCCGGCACAGCCCCGAACAGACCACCACGCGCTCCACTCAGGGCCTGCTGATGGAAGGCCTGCGGCTGCTCGATGAGGCCAACCACGAAGCCGAACAGGACGTGCTGGAAAGCTGAAACTTTTCCCATGACCGCCGCCGTGCTTACCATCAGCGATTCGTCTGCGCGAGGCAAGAGGACGGACCTCTCCGGACCTGCCATCAAGACGGCCCTGGAACGCCACAAGTTCCGCGTGATTGCGATCGAGGTTGTGCCCGACGAACAGGCGGCCATCCAGGAGGCGATTCTGGAGATGGCGTCGCGGGTGCAACTGGTGGTGACTACGGGCGGGACGGGCATCGCCGAACGGGACGTCACTCCGGAAGCCACTCGCGCCGTCTGCACCCGGCTGGTGGAAGGCGTGGCGGAGCGCATGCGTGCCGTGGGCGCGCAGACGACTCCGTTGGCGGCGCTGAGCCGCGGCGTGTGCGGCATCTGCCGACGAGCGCTGGTGCTGAACCTGCCCGGCAGCCCACAGGCAGCGACGGAATCGCTGACCGCGGTGCTGGACCTGCTGCCGCACGCGCTGGACTTGCTGGCCGGCAAGACCGCGCACACCGGCCATTGATACCGAAATGCCGGTTTGGGATTGGGACTGAGGGAATTCCAGCGCGAAGTCCACGCCCGCTCGCGTAGAATGGTCCTGCCCGCGTGCATTTCCTGAAGCACATCCTGTCGCGCTACACCATCTTTGTATGGGGATTGCTGAAGCCGCTCGGCCTCTGGGGCGCCTTCGGTATCGCCGCTGTTGATGCGGCTTTCCTCGGCCTGCCGCTAGACCCGGTGGTGGCCGGCTATGTCTACAACGACCGCTCCCGCTTCCTCCTGTACGCGATCATGGCGTCGGCTGGTTCCGCCCTGGGCAGCCTGATCATCTACGCCATCGGCTACGAAGGAGGCGAGCTGCTTCTGCGCAAGCGCATCTCGGAGCAACGCTTCGACAAGATTCGCAGCTCGTTCGAAAAGCGCGAGTTCTGGGCGCTCATGATTCCCTCCATGCTGCCGCCACCCGCGCCCTTCAAGCTCTTCGTGCTCTCGGCCGGGGTCTTCGAAATGCACTTCACGCATTTCCTGCTGTCCATCTTCTGCGGGCGCATGGTGCGCTTCCTCGTGCTCTCGGTGCTCACGCTGTTCTTCGGGCCGCACGTCGTGACCTTTGCCGGAGTGCTCATCCACAAGCACCTGGCGCTTACTTTGGGAAGCGCCGCAGTCGTGATCCTGGTGATCTATGTGATCTACCGCTTGTGGCGCGAGCCGGTGGTCGAACTCGAGCACGAACTGGAAAAAGAGGGATAACCACAGAGGCACGGAGACACGGAGCAAAAGAGATCAAAAAAGGCACGCAGCGTGCGTGCCTGCCTTCCTCACCTGCTGAAAACCTCGTTTGAATGCGGAGCGGCTACGCGGCCCGAATCCGGCCGGGTGCGGGTTTCTCCTCACGACGGTCGACCAGTGCGCCGATCGCGAACAGTACGGCCGCGAAGAGCAGGTCGGCGAAAACCTGGTTGCGGAAGAAGGGAATCGCCGCCACGTACGCCGTCACTAGGCCGGCCAGGGTCTTGGGATACATGTGCCAGACCGCCCACACGGCGAAGTTGCTCACCATAAAGAATGCAATGGATGCCGTGAGCGAGGCGGCGGTGACCCGCAACAGGCTCACATGCTTGCCCAGCAGCGCGCCACCGAGCACGATGACGCCCGCATACCACGCCCAGGTCACTAGGTGGTCGGCCTTGAGAGGGTAGGCGTAGGTCACTTTGGTCAGGTACACGTCGGCCGCGATCAGCGCCGCCAGCGGGATCCACATGCGCTTCCGCGGCACGCGTGACCCGAAGTAGAGCAGCGCCGCTCCCAGGGGTGTGAACTGCACCCAGCCATCGGGATGCGGCAGGAACCGGCTTGCCACCGCCAACAGCACGAACAAGTAAGCGAGCATGTTTACCTCGACAGGACGGAAAGGGAATTCTCAACCCAATGCGCGCACACGTCAAGCTCGCAGGAGAACAATCCACCACGGAGGCCGGAGACACGGAGAAGTTGAGAAAATCTCCGTGCCTCCGTGTCTCCGTGGTTAAACTGGTGCGGTGGAAATCTGCCGCACCATCGCCGAGATGCGCGCTGCCTGTCGTGCCGCCCGCCAGGACGGCCGCCGGCTGGGCTTTGTGCCCACCATGGGCGCGCTGCATGCCGGACACATTTCGCTGGTGCGAGCCGCCCGCCGGCAGTGCGATGCTGTGGCCGTCTCCATCTTCGTCAATCCCACCCAATTCGGTCCCAGGGAAGATTTTTCCAAGTATCCGCGCACGCTCGAGCGCGACCGCGAGCTGCTCGAAGCGGAAGGCGTGGCCATCCTGTTCGCTCCTGCGACAGAGGAGATGTATCCGGCCGGCTCAACAACCTTCGTTACCGTCGAGGGCCTGAGCGAGAAGCTCTGCGGGCGCTCCCGTCCCGGACACTTTCGCGGCGTGGCCACCGTGGTGTCGAAGCTGTTCAACCTTGTCGAACCGGACCTCGCATTCTTCGGCCAGAAGGACTCAGCCCAGGCGGTCATCATCCGGCGCATGGTGCGCGACCTCGATCTTGACGTCGAGATCGTGGTCTGCCCCATCGTGCGCGAGCCCGACGGGCTGGCCCTCAGCTCGCGCAACGCCTACCTCGATCCGCGGCAGCGCAAGCAAGCGACTGTCCTTCACCGCGCGCTGATGCGCGTGCAGATGCTCGCTGATCGCGGCGAAAGCGATTCCGCCCGCTTGATCGCCGCCGCGCTCGAAGTGTTCAGGGAAGAGCCCGAGGTGCGGCTGGACTATTTCGAGATCGTCGATACAGAAACTCTCGACCCGGTCGCTGACACGTCGCAGGGCGCGTTGGTCGCGGTGGCCGCATTCGTCGGAACAACGCGTTTGATCGACAACATCGTGCTGCACGGTTAAGTAGTCAGGAGTCGGGAGTCAGCGATTGATTGCCTCCTGACTCCCGACCTTGGGCCCCGAGACGAACTTGTTCCCCGCGATGACGTAGCGCAGGGGCTGCTCGGCCGATTTGGTGATCCCGATGCGCCGCGTGACGGCGATGCGCGGTGGGCGATACCCGTTGTCGCCGATCCAGACTCCGGAGTCCGGCGAGGTCATGTCCAGGTCATTGTCGCGCGCGCGCGTGATTTTGAGCGCTTCGCACAAGCGTCCTGGACCGCTGGTAAGCAGGCGCTTGCTGCGCTCCGTCAGTTCGCCGCTGAGCCCGCGATTGCGCGCCATCGCGCGTAGACCGGCCAGCGGCTCCAGGGCTCGGAACAGCACGCCTCCGGCAATACCATCCGGCAGGCAGGAGACGTTGAGGCAGTAGTAGTTCCCGTAGATGAAGTAAACGTACGACCGTCCTGGCGGTCCGAAGAGCACGCGGTTGCGCGGCGTGAGTCCGGCCGCGGCGTGGGCTGCGGCATCATCGGTGCCGAGATAGGCTTCTACTTCCACGATGCGTCCGGCCATATGCTCGCGGCCCCACTGCCGCACCACGACCTTGCCCAGAAGGCCGCGCGCGACTCGGCGCGGATCGCGGTCGTAGAAGCCCACGGTGAGCGGACGGACCCGCTGCAGATCGAATTTTCCGCGCCCCCTCATCCGCAGCCAGCTACCGCAGCAGCACCGAAACCATCTCCCCGGCGGCCAGCCGCTCGCGATCAGGCGGGACCACGAGGAAGCAATTGGCGCGCGCCATGGCGGCGACGTCCCCCGATCCCTGCCAGCGCACCAGTTCCACCTCGGTGCGATCGAATTCGCCCGACAACTGCGCCGGGAGGAAGCGCGTCAGGCCGGTCTTGGTCCGGACCTCCGAGCCCAGGCGTGCTTCGAGGAACCGCAGCTTGCCGGGCGGAGCGCCGCACAGGGCATTGAGCACCGGACGCACGAAGATCTCGAAGGTCACCATGGTGGAGACCGGGTTGCCAGGCAGGCCGAAGAAGCAGGTCGCCCTCCCGGCGCCAGGCTCGTGTCGGGCACGGCCGAAGACCACCGGCCGGCCGGGCTGGATCTGCGCGCCGGTGAGGAAGAACTCGGCGCCGAACTCCGCCAGCACCTGCTCGACCAAATCGTATTTGCCCATGGAGACGCCACCGGTCAGCAGCAGCAGGTCGAGCCCCAGCCCTTCCTCGATCAGGTGCTTGAGGACCACGGGATCATCGGGCGCAATGGGTAGCCGCACCGGCTCCGCGCCGGCAGCCTCGACCTGGGCCGAGAGCGAGTAGCTGTTGGAATTGCGTATCTGGCTGGGGCCGGGATGGGCGTCGACGTCCACGATCTCGTCACCGGTGGAGAGGATACCCACGCGCGGAGAGCTATAGATGCTGACCTGGGCCTTGCCGACGCCGGCGGCCACCGCGATCTCGGCGAAGCCCATCCGCGTGCCTCGCGGTAACAGCAGTTGTCCGGCGCGTGCCTCGCTGCCGGTGGGGACGACATTCTCACCCGCCGCCACCGTGCGCTGGACCTCGATGCTCGCACCCTGGTGAGCCGTATATTCCACCATGACGACCGCGTCGGCGCCCTCGGGTACGGGCGCGCCGGTCATGATCTCGGCGGCCTCGCCACGATCGAGCGTGCGCCCCTCGAGGCTGCTTCCTGCGCGCACCTCGCCGATGACCTTCAAGGTCACTGGGAGCACTGCCAGATCAGCACTGTGGATGGCATAGCCGTCACGGGTGGCGCGGGGGAAGGGCGGAAAATCGCGGTCGGCGACGATATCCTCCGCCAGCACGCGTCCGCGGCTGCGCAGCAACGGCGCCAGCTCCGTCCGCCCGGGGCGTAGGGTGCACGCCTGCTGTTCGACGACGCGGCGGGCGTCGCAGAAGGCGAGAATGGCGGGCTGGGCGTGAACCGTCACCGGACTACAGTGTAAATCCTCGAACCTGGCTCAACGCTTCTAAGTAAGCCACGCGACAAGAAAAAACGCCGGGGACGAACCCCCGGCGTGGTTGCAGATGAGCGCGCTATTTTTTCTTTTGGAAGCTGGTCTCAACCTTGGCGCCGATACTGGCCAGGAGTTCCTTAGCGCTCTCGGCATGAGATCCGTTGGGAGCCAGAGCCAGATACTTGTTGAGGTTTTCGGCTGTGCCCTGGGGAGCGACCATCTTGTTGTCCTTCAGTGTCGCCTTACTGAGCAGATTGACGCCCTTCCAGTAGTAGGCGTCGGCGCGGTTGGGATCGGCCGCAATGGCCTTGTCGAAGGCGGCATTGGCCTCGTCCACCTTGCCCAAGTTCGTGAGGATGGCGCCCAAATTGAAGTAATACAGACCGGCATTGGCGGGATCGAGCGTGGCGGCCGCGTTGTACTCGGTCATGGCCTCATCCGTCTTGCCCAGCTTGGCATAGGCCTGCCCGAGGTTGTTGTGGTAGGCGGCTTCAGAACCCTTAATGGCGATAGCTTTCTTGTAGGCCTCCACTGCTTGGGTATAGTCCTCTGTAGCAGTGGCGCGATCGCCGGCCGGCACTTTGCCACCTGCGCCGAGATAGGCCCCGCCCAAACGCGCCCATAGAAGATCCTTGGTGGAATCCACGGCAGTGGCCTGTTTGTAAAGGGAGATGGCCTCATCATAATTGCCGCTGTCCTCGGCAGTCTTGGCGTCTGCCAGCATTTGGTTCAGGCTCGCTATCTTGGCCCGCTCGGCCTCGGCCGCTTTCTGCTGTTCCTCGATCTGCTTGCGCTGCTCCGGCGTCAACTGCTTCAGCGCCTCCTGTTGCCGTTCTGCTTGCGCTTTGGGGATGTTGATCTGCTCCAGCACCTCTTCACCGCTCACCGCCAGGTCTTTTTCAAAGAGGATTTTCCCCCCCTTGTTTACGGTCAGGTGATAGACGCCGAGAGCCACGGCGATGTTCACAAAATCCCCGTTCTTATCGGTCCTCATCGTGAACTTCTGGCCATTGTCCTTGTTGACCAGCACGATGTCAGCGCCGGCCAGCGGCTTGCCGTCGTCTCCGACAACGTGTCCGCGTACCGGCGAGCGCTGCGCCACGGCAGAGAGTGGGGCCAGAGCCGCCGCGAGCGCGAGCGCCAAGACTAGAGAGATTCTTTTCATGGGAGTTAGCCCTCCGGCCAGAGGCCAGGAATTGATTTCATGAATGCGTGACCGCATTGGGGACGTATGCGACAGGATCGGATGCTCCGGCGGCCGCAAAGGCCCGCAGGCGCAACACGCAGCTTTCACAGACGCCGCACGCTACGTCTTCGCGACTGTAGCAACTCCACGTTAAATCGAAGGGCACGCCCAGTTCAAGGCCGAGCTGCACGATCTCGGCTTTGCGCAGGCCGATCAGCGGCGTCACGATCTCGATGCGGCCTTCACGCGTGCCCGCCCGTACCACCTGGTTGTAGGCGCGGTAATACTCGGGACGGCAATCCGGGTAGCCTGAGCTGTCCTGCTGCACGGCGCCGATGTAGACCTTGTCGGCGCCCAGCACCTCCGCCCAACTCACCGCCACTGCCAGGAAGTGCGCATTGCGGAAGGGAACGTAGGTGACCGGGATGCTGTGGCCGATCTGCGGCGCGGCCTCGGGGACAGCGATTGTGGTGTCGGTCAGTGCGGAACCTCCGATGGCCCGCAGCGCCTCGTTGCGCACCACCAGGCGGTCGTGGATGCGGAGACGGTCGCAGATCGCGAGGAAGGCGCGGCGCTCGCGCTCTTCCGTGCGCTGTCCGTAGCTGACGTGCACGGCGGCGGCATCATGGTCGCGCGCCGCCAGGGCGGCGCAGACGCAGGAATCCATGCCTCCGCTCAGGAGCACAACTGCGCGGGTTTTGCCAGTTGGGGCCATGAGTATGGGAAGGGGGATTCTACCCAAAGGCTACCGACCGGTGCTACACCCCCTTCGTCGACGGTTCCCAGATGAATTTGTGGATCTGCAATCCGAGCCGCACGTCCAAGCCGTCCGTGAGGATCCATTCCGCCAACGGCTGCGGGTCGAGCAGGCAATGTGAGGCGTCGCGCGCGCCGGAGGCATCCTTGTGGAACGCCGGTGAGAAGATGACCGAGCGCACACGCGACGTGAGCTGTTGCCGCCGTGTGAAGTCGCGCGCGAACTCGTAATCGGCGCGGTCAGCGAGCACGAACTTGACCTCGTCCTGGGCAGTGAGCGCCGCCAAATTCTGGTCGCAGAAAGTGCCGAACTCGCCCGAGTGCGGGCACTTCACGTCCACGATCTTGATGACCTGTGAGGGAACATTCTCGAGCGGCCGCTCGCCACTGGTCTCCAGCAGCACGGTGTAGCCGAGCGCGAGCAGCCGCTGCATCAAGGGCACAGCCTCGCGCTCCTGCAGCAGAGGCTCGCCGCCGGTGATCTCGACCAGGCCCGACGGCGCCAGGCGGCGCACCTCTGCTTCGACTTCGTCCAGGCCCATCTTGTAGCCGCCGTGGAAGGTGTACTCGCTGTCGCACCAGGTGCAGCGCAGGTTGCAGCCCGTCAGCCGCACGAACACGCATGGCAGTCCGGCGTAAGAGGACTCGCCCTGGAGCGAGCGATAGATCTCGGTGACCTGCATGGAATTTGTAATTGGTAATCTGTAATTTGAAAAGTGTGGAACGCGTCGGCGGGTTGAAATTACAAATTACCAATTACAAATTAACAAATTACAAATCGGCCATCACTCGAAGTACGTTGCGGTCGTCGTATCCGTCTCCCACACGGTGACATCCTTGACGCGCACGCGCCCGTTGGTCGCCGCGCGCAGCTTCGTCTGGGTCTCGTCATAGAAGTACTTGGCCAGATTCTCGGCCGAAGGGTTCAGCACGGTGAATGGTTCCAGGTCGTTGATCATCTGGTGGTCGAGGCGGTCCACCGTGTCGCGCATCACGTCCTTCAAGTCCTTGAAATCCAGCAGCAGTCCGGCGCGGTCGAGTTCCTCGCCGCACAGCGTAACCCGCACCTTGTAGTTGTGACCGTGCGGGTTCTCGCACTTGCCGCGATAGTTGCGCAGGTAGTGTCCCGCGGCGAACGTGTCTTCAACGGTGATCTGGAACATAAAGAGGCTCTTAGCCCTTGGCTGTTAGCCTATACGGCAACTAGCCCCAAGTTTAACTATCCATTGTAGCGCGCCGAAGGAGTTCGAAGAGGAGGAGAGCAATCCGCGTTCATCCGCGGCGACCAAGGTTCCGCCCGAAGAATTTCTCCACCTGCGCCAGATCGGTAGTCTGCTGATACGGAGGCAGGCTGCCGAGGAATACGCGTCCGTAGCTCTTCTTGAGGATGCGGTTGTCGAGCAGGCAGAGCACGCCGCGGTCGTCGAGCGAACGGATCAATCGTCCAAATCCCTGTTTCAGCGTTATCACCGCCGCCGGAACCTGGTATTGCCCGAACGCGTTGCCGCCGGCCTCGTCAATGGCCCGTATGCGCGCGGCCACCACCGGGTCATTGGGCACGGCAAACGGCAGGCGGTCGATGATCACGCAACTGAGCTGCTCGCCCTGCACGTCCACCCCTTGCCAGAACGACGCGGTGGCAAACAGCACCGCGTTCGGCGTCAAGCGGAACTCCTCTAGCAGCGCGTTCTTCGGCGCAGTCCCCTGCAGGAGCATCGGGTACGCGAGCTCACCCTCAAGGCGCCGATGGATGTCCCGCATCTGGGCAAAGCTGGTGAACAGGCAAAAGGCGCGGCCCTGGGTGATCTCCAGCAGCCGGCGGATGCGCTCGGCCGCCATGTGCGCGAACTGCGGCGTGCGCGGATCAGACAGGTCCGGCGGCACGTAGAGAATCGCCTGGCGCTCGTAGTCGAAATGCGACGGCACCACCAGCTCGCGCGCGTTCTCCACGCCGAGCCGGGCGCGGATGTAGTCGAAGCCACCGGAGACGGCCAGCGTCGCCGAAGTCAGCACCGCGGTCCCGAACCCCTCGTTCTCGAACAGCGTCTGGCGCAGGATCTGCGACACGTCGATGGGCGTGGCTTGCAGAAACACATGCGACGGCCGTCCCTCACGGCGGCGGCCTTCCATGCGGCGCTCGATCCAGAAGACGGTGTTGCGGTCCTGCGATTCGAGCAAGAAGCCGAGCTGCACGCGCAACTCCTCGGTGCGGCGGATGAGGTTGTGCACCTCCTCGGGCTTCTCCGGGATGCGCTGCAGCTCGGAAGCGAGGCGTTGCAGCGCGTTTCCGAGCCCCAGGTACTCGTCGCCGTTTTCTTCCAGGAACTCGCGTCGGTTCTCGAAAGCGAAGCGGCCTTCGCCGGCCGGCACCAGCGAGAAAAAAAGCTGCGAACGCTCGCGCAGGGCGGCTCCGGCGGTGTGCGCCGCGGCAGATGCGATGGCCTTCATGCGCAGCGTGTTCTCCACGTCGCGCACGAGCTGGTCGAAGCGCAGATTGCTGACCGACACGCCGAAGTAGCTGGAAGCCACTTCCTCCAGTTCGTGCGCTTCGTCGAAAATTACCGCCGCGGCCGCAGGCAGGATGCCGGCGTCGGGCGCACCGTCAGCCGCCTGCTTGATCGCCATGTCGGCGAAGAACAGGTGGTGGTTGACGATGATGATGTCACTTTCCGCCGCCCGCCGGTGCATCTCGGTGATGAAGCAGCGCTCGAACTGCTTGCACTTCTGCCCGGTGCAGGCCTCGGAGCGGGCATCGATCCGCGGCCAGAGCGAGCTGTCCTCGGACATGGAGACCAGCTCGGCGCGGTCGCCGGTGGTCGTGGTCTTTTCCCATTCGGCGATCAGGCGAAAGTGTTCCATCTCGTCCAGGCCGGTCAGCGCGGGCTGCGCGGCAATGTCGTAGAGCTTCTGCCGGCAAAGATAATTGTTGCGCCCCTTCATGTAGCAGACGCGGAGATTGCCTTCGCCCTTGGGAAACAGCGCGCGTTCCAGGAAGGGGATGTCCTTGTTGAAAAGCTGCTCCTGGAGCGTCTTAGTGCCGGTCGAGATGATGACGCGCTGCCCCGACCGCAGCACGGGGACGAGATAGGCGAGGGTCTTGCCCGTGCCGGTGCCCGCCTCCACGATCAGATGCCGGCTTTCCTTCAGAGCGCGCTCCACAGCTTCCGCCATCTGCAGTTGTCCGCGCCGGAACTCGTACGCCGGATGCGTGCGCGCCAGCAGGCCTCCGGGACCGAAGAAGGCGTGCAGGGAGCCGGGCGCGACGGCAGCAGCGGGCTGGGAAGAGGTGGTCAAGGCGCCTTCTATAATAGCCACGGATCATCAAGGATCATCACGGATTCGCATTGGCAAAAGCGGCAAAATCCGAAGCGGCTCGCGGGGCGTTCACCATCGCCATCGTCGGCCGGCCCAATGTGGGCAAGTCCACGCTCTTTAACCGGCTGATCGGCAAGCGACGTGCCATCGTTGGAGACGAGTCCGGCATCACCCGCGACCGGCTTTATGGCGAGACCGACTGGCAAGGCCGCCATCTGCGCGTGGTCGATACCGGCGGCATCATCCCCGAAGAGAAAGAGTTCATTCCTGCCGAAATCTTCCGCCAGGCGCGCGTGGCGCTGGATGAGGCCGACGCCGTCATCATGGTGGTAGACGGACGCACGGAGCTGGCCGCGCCCGACCTAGAGCTGGCGCGGCTGCTGCAGCGCACCGGCAAGCCGCTGTTCCTGGCCGTCAACAAGATCGACACGCTCGCTCAGGAGGCGGACATCGAAGACTTCCGGCGGCTGGGCATCCGCGAGATGTTCCCCGTGTCTTCCGAGCACGGTACCGGCGTGGCCGAGTTGCTGGACGCAGTTCTGGAAAAGATCAGCGCAGAGGTCGCCGAGACGGTCGAGAGCGAAGAGGACACGAGCCAGGAAGAACCGCCAGAGGTCACGGAGACCAAGGTCGCCATCATCGGGCGGCCGAACGTGGGCAAATCCACGCTGCTGAACCGGCTCACGGGGACGGCCCGCGCCATCGTCTCGCCCATTCCGGGTACGACGCGGGATGCGGTGGACGAATTGGTCGAGCGCGACGGCCACAGCTATCGCTTCATCGATACGGCCGGCATCCGGCGCAAGGGCAAGACCAAGCTCATGGCCGAGAAGCTGTCGGTGGTGATGGCGCGCAAGCACCTGGAAGCCGCCGACGTTGCACTGCTGGTGATCGATGCCGTCGAGGGCGTCACCGCGCTCGACGCCAACATTGCCGGATACGCGCACGAGAGCGGCCGCTCGCTCATCATTCTCGTCAACAAATGGGACTTGGTTGGCCCCAGCCGTCAGGCCGGCCAGAAGCCGGCCGACCGCAACAGGTTCGAGCAGGAGGCCCGCGACGCGCTCAAGTTCCTGAGCTATGCGCCGGTGCTGTTCATCAGCGCGACTTCGGGCAAGGGGATGGAGAAGGTCTTCCCTGTGCTCGAGCAGGTGGCGGCGGAACGGCGGAAGCGCATCTCGACCTCGGAGATGAACCGCTTCCTCGAGACGATCGACTTCGATCGCGCCTCGGTGCCTGCCTCGAAGCGCGTGAAGATTTATTACATGACGCAGGCCGCGGTCGCACCGCCCACGTTCATCCTGTTCACCGATAGGCCCGTGAAGCTGCATTTTTCCTACGAGCGGTTCCTCGAGAACCAGATCCGGCACGCGTTCGGCTTCCTGGGCACGCCTATCTGGATCAAGAACCGCGCGCGGTAGCAAAACCCACCACGGAGACACGGAGGCACGGAGATAGGGGATTCCTCCGTGTCTCCGTGGTGGATTTTATCGGCTGACCGCCGATGGCTCATTGCTGATGGCCACGAGCCACGCCTGGAACTCGCGCAACGCGCGCTCGCATTGCAGCCGATGGCGCTGGGCGCGGTCGCGGATGCGAGCATCCAACGCTGGCAGCAGGTCGAAGGTGATGTTGGCCGGCTGAAAGTTCTTGGGGTCAGCGTTCGTGATGTAGTGCACCAGCGATCCGAACGCTGAGGCGCGTGGCGGCGGCAACGGCTCGCCGCCATTTGCCAGCGCGGCGGCATGGACGCCCGCCATCAATCCTGACGCAATGGATTCGGTATAGCCCTCGACTCCGCAGATCTGCCCGGCGAACAGTACGTTCGGGTGCGCTTTCATTTGGAGTGTGGTGGTCAGCAGTGACGGCGCGTTGATGTAGGTGTTGCGATGGATCTGTCCGTAGCGCAGGAAGCGCGCGTTCTCCAGGCCGGGGATCATGTGAAAGACGCGCTGCTGTTCGCCGTACTTCAAATGGTTTTGGAATCCGACGATGTTGTAGGAATCGGCGCGCAGGTTCTCCCGGCGCAGTTGCACCACGGCGTGGGGCTGCTTGCCGGTGCGCGGATCGCGCAGGCCCACCGGCTTCATCGGACCGAAGCGCAGGGTCTCGCGTCCGCGCCGCGCCAGTTCCTCGATGGGCAGACAGCTTTCGAAATAATTCAGCTTCTCCCAGTCGCGCGCCTCGAGCGACTCGGCCGTGACCAGCGCATCGTAGAAGCCGTCGTATTCCTCGCGCGTGAATGGACAATTGATGTAGTCGGCGGTGCCCTTGTCGTAGCGCGCGGCCAGGTAGACGCGTGCCATGTCGATCGACTCGGCTTCGACGATGGGGCTGATGGAATCGTAGAAGTAGAGATGCTGGCTCTGCCCCAGCACGCCAACACCGGGCGCGCTGGGGACCCCGTTGCCGCTGAGGCGCGCGATCTCGCGCGAGAGCGCGTCGGACGTCAGCGGGCCGGTGGCGATGATGGTGATGCCCTCGTGCTCGTCCACCCAGGTGGCTTCTTCGCGGTGCACGCGTATATGTGGCTCGCCCGAGATGGCGCTGGTGACCTTGGCGGCGAACAGTTCGCGATCCACGGCCAGTGCGTGGCCGGCAGGGACGGCGGTTGCGCGCGCGATCTCGATCAGCAGCGATCCGGCGCGGCGCATCTCTTCTTTCAGCAGCCAGGGCGCGGTGTACTCGCTGTCGGACTTGAGCGAGTTCGAGCAGACCAGTTCGGCCATCTGCCCGGTCTGGTGCGCGGGCGTGGAACGCACGGGCCGCATCTCGTGGAGGTCCACGTCGAGCCCGCGCCGGGCGAGCTGCCAGGCAGCTTCAGTTCCTGCCAAGCCTGCGCCGATGACTTTGACGCTCATGAAATACACTCGCCACACGGCGGAATTGAATCATTGAGTCATTGAGCCATTGGGTCGTTGAAAACCGGGCCTGCAGTTACGCCTTTCAATGGCGCAATGGCTCAATACGCACGTTAATCCGCGGCGGCTGAAGTTTTTTCCGTCGCCAACCGCACCAGCGCCTCGCCCGTGACGCGCATGGTCAGCCATTCCTTCATGGTCTCGGCTCCGAGCGACTCGTAGAACTCGATGGCTGGCGTGTTCCAGTCGAGCACCTGCCAGACCAGGCGTCCGCAGTTGTTCTTGACCGCCACGCGCGCAAGATGCACGAGCAGAGCTTTGCCGATGCCTTTGCCGCGGAACCGCGGGCGCACGAACAGGTCTTCGAGATACAGCCCGGGCTTGCCTTGCCAGGTGGAGTAGTTCCAGAAGTAAAAGGCGAAACCGGCGGGTTCGCCCGACCACTCGGCAAGGTCCACGCGAAACTTGGGCTCGGGGCCGAAACCGTCGCGCAGCAGATCGGCGGCGGTGGCCACTGCGGCCTGAGGATCGCGTTCGTACTCGGCCAGCTCGCGGATGAATTCGAGGATCAACGGCAGGTCGGCCGAGGTTGCCGGTCGTATGGTCAGCATGTGCGACCTCGCGAAAGCGTCTATTATACGTGGCGGATTGGGGGGTGAAAGATGGCCAGAGTTTCCTACATCGAACCGCAGAACGCTCCGCCCGAGATCAAAGAGATTTACGACAAGGTGTTTAAGGGCAAACCGGGCAACATCCAGAAAGCGCTGGCGCACCAGCCCAAGCTGCTGGCGGCATTTCTGCCCTTCTACGGCAGCATCGGCCGTTCGCTGGACAAGCGGCTGTACGATATGATCTACATCCGCGTGGCCTACATCAACAACTGCCAGTATTGACTCAAGCACCATCTCGCTTCGTCGAAGCGAGTCGGGCTTACCGGGGAAGACTGGCAGGCGCTCAAAGATCCCGAGCGCTCGAATTTCAGCAACAAGGAAAAAGCCGCGCTGCGCTATGCGGAGAAGATGACGCGGGGTCCGACGTCGAACGCCGGAGCCGAAGCCGACGCGCTGAAAAAGTACTTTTCGGATCCCGAGATCGTGGACCTGGTAGCGGAAGTGGCGCTGGTTAACTTCACTAACCGGGTGACGGACGGGCTGGGGCTGGAGGGCGAGCCGGAGTTCGCGTCGGAGAAAATCTAGCCACGGATTTGCTCGAACCGAAACGGATTTTGTTTTTGGCTAAAGAATTTCCCGCATGTCGCCGACGCGGCGGGTGACGCGTTCGCGGTCCAGGTACTCGAGCAGCGGGATGGCGTACTTGCGGGTGACGCCGATCAGGTCCTTGAAGGCGCCGACGTCAATCTTCGGCGGCGTCTTCTTTTTCTGTTCCGCCATCAGCTTCCGCAGCCCATCCAGCGCCTCGCGATGGAACACCAGTTCGTCGGAAACTTTGATCAGCACCTTGTCGCGCAGGAGCAGCGTGACGATCTTCTGCGCGCGCGCCTTGTCCACGGGCAGCCCGGCAAGGACATCTTTCAAGTAGGGAACTTTCAGTCCGGCGGTGGCGAAGGCGCTCTCTATGGTCTTCTTGGCTTCCGCCTCTTCGTCTTTCATCACCACGCCGCGCCCGGCCAGGCGCACCAGTTCACCTGAGGCTTCGAGCTTCTTCTCCTGCACGAGCTGCGACAGCACGTCTTCGAAAACCTCCGGCAGCACTTCGGGAAAGCCGTTTCTCAGTTCCTCCCGACTCATGCCGGGCGAGAGTGGATTCTGTTTATGGAAGCTTTCGAGTGCCGCGTGAACACCTGCTTGCACACGGTTCAAAGCGGCATCGTGGACCCACGTTTGCCCGGCGCGCCGGACGTCGGGCATCGACGCCAGCAGCGATTCGATTTCCGCCCGCTGCCAGCCGGTGCGGGCGATAGCGTCGGAGAGCGTGAGTCCTCTCTCCGCGCGAGCGACGACGCGGGCGTGAAGAGCCGAGGCACGTGAGCCATCGGCTAGGGTCGTCAGCCATTCGCGGTATGCGGTTTTGGGCAGCCTCTGCGGTTGGTTCTCCAGCAACACACCGCCTCCGATGGTCACCACCGGCGAGAATTGACGCAGGATGAAGCGGTCGCCCGGAAACAACAGCGCAGGCTCCTGCAATCGCAGTTGTGCCAGCGCGCCTTGCCCTGGCTTCACTTCCTTGCCCTCGTACAACACCACCTCGGCGACGGTCTCAAACGTGTAGGCGTGAAAGTGGACGCGGGCGCGGTCTTTGAGCGGACGCGCGCCAGCGAGGAGCGCCAGCGACACGTCAAGCCGGTTGGTGGCGCGGAAGAGTCCGGGAGCGGCCAGGGTCATGCCGCGCGCGAGCTCGTCAGGAGAAAAGCCGGCGAGGTTGAGTGCGGTGCGCTCGCCCGCGGTCGCCTGCTCGGCGGGACGATTGTGTACCTGGACGCCGCGCACACGGGCCCGCCGGCCGAGCGGGAACACGTCCACTTCTTCTTCCTTGCGCACAGCGCCGGAAATTAGCGTCCCGGTGATCACCGTGCCGAAGCCCTTCATGGTGAACACGCGATCGATAGGCAGGCGGAAGACGGCAGCAGCGCTCTTGGCGGGAACTTCGGCGGCCACGCGCGCCAGCTCGCGTTTGAGGTCGTCGATGCCGGCGCCGGTGAGCGAGCTGACGGGAACGATCGGCGCGCGGTTTGAATCGAGGAACGACCCGCGCAGAAAGTCCTCGACTTCCAGCCGCACGACGTCGAGGGTCTCGCGGTCCACCAGGTCGGCCTTAGTGAACACGGTGATGCCGCGCGGGATGTTGAGCAGGCGGCAGATCTCGAAGTGCTCACGGGTCTGCGGCTTGATGGATTCGTCGGCGGCGATCACCAGCAGGACCAGGTCGATGCCGCCCACCCCGGCCAGCATGTTGCGCACGAAGCGCTCGTGACCGGGGACATCAACAAAGCCCAGGCGCAAGGGCTCGCCGTTGGGCGCTGCGAGCTGGAGGTGGGCGAAGCCGATATCGATGGTAATGCCGCGGCGCTTTTCCTCCGCCAGGCGGTCGGCGTCGATCCCGGTCAGCGCCTTGACCAGCGCGGTTTTCCCGTGGTCGATGTGCCCTGCGGTGCCGACAATGACGGATTTCATAAAATGGCGGCGATACGTCACAGTGTACCGCGCCGATGTGCGAGAATAGGCCGTACTCATATGCCCTATACTCCCGCCACCCTCCAGGCGATCACTCCCGACCTCATCCAGGAACACGGCCTCAGCGCCGAAGAGTATCAGCGCATCCTGAAATGGCTGGGACGCGAGCCCACCATCACCGAGCTGGGCATCTTCAGCGTGATGTGGAGCGAGCACTGCTCCTACAAGAGCTCGCGCGTGCATCTCAAGCGTCTGCCCACCCACAGCCGCCGCGTGGTGCAGGGACCGGGCGAGAACGCCGGCATCATCGACATCGGCGACGGCTGGGCCTGCGCCTTCAAGATTGAGTCGCACAACCACCCCTCCTTCATCGAGCCCTTCCAGGGAGCAGCAACGGGGGTGGGCGGCATCCTGCGCGATATCTTCACCATGGGCGCACGGCCGGTGGCCATCATGGATTCGCTGCGCTTCGGACCGATCACAGCGCGCGACGGCGAGCCTGATCAAACCACCATCCACCGCAACCACTCGATCCTCGAAGGCGTGGTGAGCGGGATTGCCTCCTACGGCAACTGCTTCGGCGTGCCAAACGTGGGGGGTGAGACCAATTTCGAGCCCAGCTACTCACAGAACCCGCTGGTGAACGCGTTCGCGCTCGGCCTGGTGCGGCGCGACGAGATCTACTACGCGCGCGCGGCTGGCGAAGGCAATCCGGTCATCTACGTGGGCGCCAAGACCGGCCGCGACGGCATCCACGGCTGCACCATGGCCAGCGAGGAGTTCAGCGAAGGGTCGGAGGAGAAGCGGCCCAACGTGCAGGTCGGCGATCCCTTCCTGGAAAAGCTGTTGCTGGAAGCGTGCCTCGAAGCCATGCGCACCGGCGCGGTGGTCGGCATTCAGGACATGGGCGCGGCGGGCCTGACTTGCTCCACCTGCGAGATGGGCGGGCGCGGCAACGTCGGTATCGAGATCGAGTTGGACCGCGTTCCCCAGCGCGAGACTGGCATGAGTCCTTACGAGATCATGCTCAGCGAGTCGCAGGAGCGCATGCTGCTGGTGGCCGAGAAGGGCCGCGAGGAAGAGGTCTTTCGCGTGTTCGAGAAGTGGGGATTGGACGCGGTGACCGTCGGCCGCGTCACACCGGACGGGAAGATGCGCGTGCTGGAGCACGGACGGGTGGTGGCCGAGATACCCAACGCCGCGCTCACCGACGATGCTCCGCTTTACCGCCGTCCCATGGAGCGCTGGGAGCCGCCGGTAGAGCGCGAGATGCCGCCGTCCATCCGCCTGGGCGAGACGGTCGACTTGACCGCTAACCTCAGGCGCCTGCTGGCTTCGCCCAACATTTGCTCCAAGCGCTGGGTTCACGAGCAGTACGACTCCCAGGTGCAGATCAACACCGTGCAAGGACCGGGGCGCGAGGCTGGCGTGATCCGCGTCAAGGAGACGAAGCGCGGGCTGGCCATGGCGCTCGACGGCAACGGCCGCTGGTGCTGGCTCGATCCGCGGCTGGGCGCCATGCACGCGGTCGCGGAATCGGCGCGGAATGTAGCGTGCACGGGCGCAACCCCGGTGGCGGCCACCAACTGCCTGAACTTCGGCAACCCCGAAAAGCCGCACATCATGTGGCAGTTCGCCCAGGTGATCGACGGCATGACCCGCGCCTGCGAGGAGCTGGAGGTCCCAATTACCGGGGGAAACGTCAGCTTCTATAACGAAACGCTGGGCGAAGGAATTTATCCGACGCCGGTGGTCGGTGTGGTGGGCGTGATCGACGAGGTCGAGAAGACAGCCGGCTTCGAGTTTCGCGGACCGGGGCGGGCCGTGGTGTTGCTGCGCGGCACCGAGCCTGGCGACGCCACCGATGCCGAGGCCGAGTTCGGTTCCTCCGAGTACGCCAAGGAGATCGTCGGCATGGTCTGGGGATTCCCGCCCGCGCTGGAGCTGGAGAAGGAAGCCGCGCTGCAGAAGTGCATCGTCGGGCTGATCCGCGAGGGATTGGTCGAGTCGGCGCACGATTGTTCCGACGGCGGGCTGGCGGTCGCGCTGGCCGAATCCGCTTTCCCCAACGGCGTGGGCGCGTGCATCGAACTGGCTTCGAGCGGCCTCGCGGCAGAGTTCCTGCTGTTCGGCGAAGATGCCAGCCGGATCCTGATTTCCTGCGCCAAAGAACACGTCGGGCGAATCCAAGAATTAGCGGTAGAATACGGCGTTTCGGTGGACCTGCTGGGCGAGACCGTTTCCGAGAAAATCGAAATCCTGGTGGATGGCCGGGCAGTGGTCGCTGCGGCAGTGTCGGATCTGAAGCAAGCCTGGGGGAGCGCGTTGGAGCGGGCCCTGCACGGAGCTAGCTGAGTCGATGAAATCGGACAAGTTCAAAGACGAATGCGGGGTTGTCGCCATCTACTCCAACCCTGAGGCGGGCAAGCTGGCCTATCTTGGGCTGCACGCGCTGCAGCATCGCGGCCAGGAGTCGGCGGGGATCGTCTCCACCGACGGCGTGACCATGTACCCTCACCGGGCCATGGGCCTGGTGGTGGACATCTTCACCGAAGCCGTGTTGGAGAAGCTCAAGGGCACGCTGGCCATCGGGCACACCCGCTACTCGACCGCCGGAGATTCGGCGCTGCTCAACGCCCAGCCCATCATGGTGGACTGCAACAAGGGCATGATCGCGCTGGCGCACAACGGCAACCTGGTGAACGCGCAAGTGGTGCGTTCGCGCCTCGAAGCGCAGGGCTCGATCTTTCAGACCACCAGCGACACCGAGGTCATCGTCCACCTGGTGGCACAGTCGCGCGAGGAGACGCTGCCCGAAGCCATCGCCGACGCGCTGCGGCGCATCGAAGGCGCCTTCTCGCTGGTCATCATGAGCCGCGACCGCGTTTTCGCTGTGCGCGACCCGCGCGGCTTCCGCCCGCTATCCATGGGACGCATCCCCGGCTGCGTGCAGAAGGACACCATCGTCTTCGCCTCCGAAACCTGCGCCTTTGACCTCATCGGCGCCACTTACGAGCGCGACATAAGTCCCGGAGAGATGGTCGTTGTCGGACCCGAGGGCATCTACTCGCGATTCTTCGCTAGCCAGACGGCTCAATCGAGCTGCATCTTCGAGCACGTTTATTTTTCGCGGCCGGACAGCGTGGTCTTCGGGCGCTCCGTCGCCGAGAGCCGCGAGAAGCTGGGCCGCCAGTTGGCGATCGAGGCCCCGGCCGCCGCGGACCTGGTCGTACCGGTGCCGGATTCGGGGGTGGCTGCGGCCATGGGGTACGCGGCCGAGAGCGGCATCCCGCTGCGCATGGGACTTATCCGCAATCACTATGTGGGGCGGACGTTCATCGAGCCGTCACAGCGCGTGCGCGACTTCGGGGTCAAGCTCAAGCTGAACCCGGTCCGCAGCGTGCTGGAGGGTAAGCGCGTGGTGCTGATCGACGACTCCATCGTGCGCGGCACCACCAGCCGCAAGATCGTGCGCATGGTGCGCGACGCCGGCGCCCGCGAGGTTCACTTACGCATCTCTTGCCCGCCGACTATCTCTCCCTGCTACTACGGCGTGGATACGCCCTCGAAGAAGCAGCTCATCGCCGCCAACAAGACCGTGGAGGAGATTCGCGAATACATCGACGCAGACTCGCTGGCCTACCTCTCACTCGAAGGCATGAAGCAAGCCTGCGGCGAGAGCGAGGCTCTCACCTACTGCACCGCCTGCTATACCGGCAAGTATCCGACGCCATTCGTGGACGTCGACGAGATCAAGCCGGCGGAAGAGCCGCTGCGGAAATAGCTCTTAATTCAGAAATTGTCATCCCGAGCGAGGACCGGGCGCACCATTCCCGGTCCGAGTCGAGGGACCTGCTTTTGCCTGCGCAAGCGATTACTTCCGCGCCGCGACCACCCTCGGAATCCCCTGCAGGTCCGGCGTGACCCGCACCTCCGCCCAGTCCTTCAGCAACTCGTGCACGGCGGCTGCGAGGGAGTATCCAATCTCTACGACCAGCCAGCCGCCGGGTTTCAGCGAGTCGCGCGCCTGCGGTACCAGCCGCCGGTAAACCTCAAGCCCGCTTTCCCCCGCAAACACCGCGACTTTGGGCTCATACTCGCGCACTTCGCGTTGCGCCTTTTCTGGCTCGGACTCGGGAACGTAGGGCGGATTGGAAACGACGAAATCGTAGGTCGCTGCCGGCGCTCCGGCCAGCAGATCGCGCTGCTGAAAGATGATGCGATGGTCCAATTGCAGCCGGTGCGCATTGGCGCGCGCCACCTCTAGCGCTGCCGGCGAGATGTCCACCGCCTCGACTCGTGCCCATGGCAATTCCGCCGCTAGCGCCAGCACAATGCATCCCGAACCGGTGCCCACGTCCACGATGCGCGGCGCCTGCTTCATGCGCGCCAGCTCCAGCACGGTTTCGACCACGTGCTCGGTCTCGGGACGCGGGATGAGCACGGCCGGCGAGACGATCAGGTCCATGCCCCAGAATTCCTGGTGACCGGTGATGTACTGCGCGGGCTTCCCGGTCGAGCGCTCGGCGATGGCGTCGTCGTAGCGCGCCTGCTCGTCGGCGTTGAGTTCGTACTCAGGATGGGCGTAAAGGTAGGCACGATCGGAGTTGAGCACGAACATCAGCAGCGTCTCGGC
>DASQGF010000006.1:0-2724 GCA_035632755.1 Terriglobales bacterium | reverse complement strand
AACGAGCAGGAGACCGACCGCTGGCATCAGTTCCTGGCTAAGCAAGGCCCGGCCGCGCTCGATATCCCTGTCGACCTCGGCCAGGGCAAGACGGTGCGCGACCTGCTGCTGCACATGTTCGGCGTGGAGCTGAAATATGCCGAACGCCTCTCCGGCAGCGTGCTGACGAAGCCCGCCGACCTCCCAACGCGCACGGTCGATGAAATCTTCAGCATCGCCACCACGGCGCAGGGAAAGATGAGGAACTATCTGAAGACGGCTTCCGAAGCCGACCTGAACGGGAAGATCACCTTCCCGACGCTCTCAGCCGGAGAGCAAACCGCCAGCCGGCGCAAGGTGCTTGGCCACGCGCTCTTCCACAGCCTGCGCCATTGGGCACAACTCACGACCGAAATGCGCCGCCGCGGCTACAAGGCCGACTGGCACCATGATTTTTTGTTTACGGATGCGTTGCAGTGAGGCGCGTTTCTCGTTGCCGGTTACTCGTTTCTCGGGAAAAGCCGTGTTAATGGATACACAGATCAACGCTTCTGTCGAGAAACCAGAAACGAGAAACTAGAGCTTGAGCTCTTTCAACCACTCGCGCAGACTTCCGCCCAGGTCGGGGCGCTTGAGCGCGAACTCGACGGTAGCTTTCAGGAATCCCAGCTTGTCGCCGGTATCATGGCGTTTGCCGTCGAAGACGTATCCGTAGAGCTTCTCCCGTTGCAGCAACAGGCGCAGTCCGTCGGTGAGCTGCAGTTCGCCGCCGGCGCCCAGCGGCGCTCGCTCCAGCGTCTCGAAGACGGTGGGCGTTAGCACGTAGCGCCCGATGACGGCGAGGTTAGACGGCGCATCCTCGAATCGCGGCTTTTCCACCAGGTTGGTGATGTCGTAGAGCCGGCCCTGGAAGCGCCCGTCCACTGGCTTGCCCGCGACTACGCCGTAGGCCGAAATCCCCGGTCCCTCGACTACCTGGGTAGCGATCACCGAGGACTGGGTCTCCTCGAAGACGTCGATCATCTGCTTCAGGCAGGGGACAGGCGCGTCGATGACGTCATCGGCCAGCAGCACGGCGAAGGGCTCGTCGCCCACCAGTTCGCGCGCCATCAGCACCGCGTGCCCCAGGCCCAGGGCCTCCTTCTGGCGGACATAGGCCACGTGGATCATGTCCGAGATCTGCCGCACCACCGCCAGCAGCTCGGTCTTGCCGCGCTCCTCCAGCATTTTTTCCAGCTCGTAGCTGACGTCGAAGTGGTCCTCGATGGCGCTCTTGCCACGGCCGGTGATGATGATGATCTGGTCGCAACCCGCGGCCAGCGCCTCCTCCACCCCGTACTGGATGATGGGCTTGTCCACCAGCGGCAGCATTTCCTTGGGCTGCGCTTTGGTGGCGGGCAGAAAGCGCGTGCCCAGGCCGGCGGCAGGGAAAACTGCTTTACGGACTTTCATCTTTGTCATGCAGTAGCACTCAGCAACCGGCAGTCAGCATTCAGCAAGAACTTAACGACCGACGACCTGCTTACAACACGGGACTGTCATTCCCTATCATCACCTTCCGGATGATCTTCACCGGCGGAAAGCCCTGCTTGAGGAACTGGTCGTGGAACTCCTGCAGGTTGAACTTCGCTCCCATCTTCTGCTTGTAATCCTCGCGCAGTTTCAGGACCTCGAGCTTCCCCAACGTGTACACCAGGTAGGTGGGATCGGAGGTGCCGCGCTTGGTCTCAGTCTCGGCCACGGCGCGCGACTGGTAGCCTTCCTTGACGAAGAAGTCCTCCGCCTGCTCGAAGGTCATCTTGCCGGTGTGCATCTCGATGCCGACGATGTAGCGCGCGTTTCGCAGCAGGGTGTCCTGCAACTGTCCCAAGCGGAGCTTCAGATATTTCTCATCGCTGCGCCCGCCTGCCGGCTTTCCGTAGCCTTCATCCAGCATCATCTGCTCGCAGTAGTGCGCCCATCCCTCGGCGTTGGAGTGCGAGCCCACCAGCTTGCGCACCTTCGAGGGTGCATTCTGCACCCACAGGAATTGCACGTAATGTCCGGGATACGCCTCGTGCACGGCCACCGCCGTCAGCGTGTCGTAGTTGAACTGCGCCATGAACTCGCGCACGTGCTCCGGCGTCCAGTCTTGTTCCGGCAAGGTGACGTTGAAGAACGCTTCCTTGGCGGTGTGCTCGTAGGGACCGGGGGTGTCCATGGAGGCAAAGGTCAGCGCGCGCATGAAAGGGGGCGTCTCCTCGACAATGGGCAGCACAGGCGAAGGGATGGTCACGATGTGGGCGCGCTCGATGAACCCCCGCAGGTCGCCGAACATGTCGCGCACCGTCTGCAGGAGCTTGTCGGGTGGCGGATAGTTCTTCTGGAACTCCGCCAGCACTTGCTCCGGCGTCCTGCTGGGATCGATCCGCGACGCGGTTTCCTTCAGCCATTGCTGGTTGCGGCGCAGGTCCGCGTATCCGAGCTTCAGCAGCTCGTCGAGCGGGGTGTCCACCATTTCGTCGTACAGCAGCTTCTTGCGGTAGTTCTCGGCACCGATGCGGAAGTCGCCGTTGGAGCGCGGCAGCAGGTCGTCCTTCAACCACTTCTGGTAGGCCCCGAGGCTGTCGATTACCGCCTGATTGCTCTGGTTGAACTCCGCAAGCAGCTTGCGGTCCTTCACTTCCTTGAATGCCGCGGGGACGTCCTGCTGAAAGAAGCGGATGATCCCCGGCAGTTGGATCAGCGCGATCTGCGTGTAGATCT
>DASQGF010000005.1:0-4423 GCA_035632755.1 Terriglobales bacterium | reverse complement strand
ATGCGTACCATCGTTGCCGGTCTTCTTCTTTTCACCTTCATGATCGCACCCGTTTGGGCGCAGGATGCTTTCACCCCCCTTTCGCAGCGGGGCGCGCAGGGACACCCTCCCGGGACTCCTCCGCCAACCCCGGCCGAGATCGAGATAGAGAAGCGCCTGGCCAAGCAGCGCAACCAGGAACGCTTCGCCCAGCTCAGAAAGGAGACCGACCACTTGCTCGAGCTGGCCACGCAGTTGAAGAAGTCGGTGGATGAAGCCAGCGACCAGACACTCTCACTGGAGGTGATCCGCAAGGCCGAGCAGATCGAGAAGCTGGCCAAACAAATCCGGCAGAAGATGGTCGGGGAATAACAAGAAAAACGCCTCCGGGAACCGGAGGCGTTTTAGCCTTTCTCGCTACTCGGTACTCGCTACTCGGCACTACACAAACAGCGGCGCCATCACGAGGGTAATGGTGGAGAGCAGCTTTATCAGCACGTGCAGCGAGGGTCCGGCTGTGTCCTTGAAGGGGTCGCCGACGGTATCGCCCACCACGGCCGCCTTGTGCGCGTCGGAGCGCTTGCCGCCATACTGGCCGGTCTCGATGAACTTCTTGGCGTTATCCCAGGCGCCGCCGCCATTGTTCATCATGGTGGCCAGCAGGATGCCGCCGATGGTGCCTACCATCAGCAGCGCCGCCACCGATTCGGCGCCGATCAGGTTGATCGGTTGTCCGCCGACCATGGGCACGCCGCCGGAAACGTGGAAGCCGGTGAAGTAGCGGAAGGTCATGCCCACCGCGATGGGCATGCCCACGGCCAGTAGGCCGGGCAGCACCATCTGCTTGAGCGCGGCGGTGGTGACGATGTCCACGCACGCGCCGTAGTCGGGTTTCGCCGTCCCCTGCATGATGCCGGGATTCTCGCGGAACTGCCGGCGCACTTCCTCGATGATGTACTGCGCCGCCTTGCCCACGGCGCGGATGGCCAGCGCGGAGAACAGGAACACCAGCATCGCGCCCAGCATCGCGCCCACGAAGACGGGCACGTTGGCCAGGTTCACGCTGTCGAAACTGAAGCCCGAAAGCACGTCGGTGCTGACGGACGCGGCCAGGCGTCCGCGCACGATCTCCTTCACCTCATCCAGATAGGCGGAGAAGAGCAGGAAGGCGGCCAGGGCGGCGCTGCCGATGGCGTATCCCTTGGTCAGCGCCTTGGTGGTGTTGCCCACGGCGTCGAGGCGGTCAGTCTTGACGCGGATCTCCTCCGGCTGGTTCGACATCTCGATGATGCCGCCGGCGTTGTCGGTGATGGGGCCGAAGGTGTCCATGGCCAGGATGTAGGCGGCGGTGGACAGCATGCCCATGGTGGCGATAGCCGTGCCGTAGATGCCCTTGGCGTAGTCGCTGATCCCGATGAGGGCGGTGCCTTCGAACGCCTTCAGCCCAAACCAGTAGGAGAGCAGCAGGGCGGCGCCGATCACGATGACCGGCAGCGCGGGCGTTTCCATTCCGACGGAGAGGCCGGCGATGATGTTGGTCGCCGGGCCGGTGAGGGAGGCCTTGGCGATTGACTGGACCGGTCGGAAGCGGTACTCGGTGTAGTACTGGGTGATGTACACGAACAGGAAGGCGGTGAGGATGCCCACCACGCCCGAGCCCAGGAACCACCAGTTGTCCTTCAACAGGTAGTGGACGGCCACGGCGAATCCGCCGATGGCCAGCACCGTGGTCACGTAGTAGCCGCGGTTGAGGGCCTGCATGGGGTCTTCCTTCTCGTCGGTGCGCACGATGAGCACGCCGATGGTGGAAGCGATGAGACCAAAAGCGCGGGCTACCAGCGGGAACAGGATGCCCTTGAGCCCGAAGTGCGGATAGAGCGCCGCGCCCAGGATCATGGCGCCGACGTTCTCGGCGGCGGTGGACTCGAACAAGTCGGCGCCGCGGCCAGCGCAGTCGCCCACGTTGTCGCCCACGAGATCGGCGATCACGGCGGGATTGCGGGGATCGTCCTCGGGGATGCCGGCTTCAACCTTGCCCACCAGGTCGGCGCCGACGTCGGCAGCTTTGGTGTAGATGCCGCCGCCCAACTGCGCGAACAGCGCCACGAAGGACGCGCCAAAGCCGAAGCCCACCACCTGATACGGGACTTGACGCGGAGTTTCGAGCCCGCCGAAAAAGAAGAACAGCAGGCCGACGCCCAGCAGTGACAAGGCCACCACCACCAATCCGGTGACGGCGCCCCCGCGCAAGGCGATCCGCAGAGCGCTGTTGATGCTGGTGCGGGCGGCGCTGGCGGTGCGGATGTTGGCGCGGATCGATACGTACATCCCGGTGAACCCTGCCAGGCCGGAGCAGGCAGCGCCGATCAGGAAGGCGACCACCGTCTTGGTAGCCAGCGGCGCGTTGCGCGGCGAGACCCTGTATCCGATGAAGATCAGCACCGCCAGCACCACGCTGAGCATGCCGATGGTCTTGTATTGCCGGCGCAGAAAGGCTTCTGCGCCCTCGCGGATGGCATCGGAGATGGTGCGCATCTGCTCGGTGCCGGTGTCGGCGCGCAGCACATATTGCGCGAAGTAGAAGACGGTCAGCAGCGCCAGCACGCTGATGCCCAAGGCCAGCCAGAGGAATCCCGCCCCTTCATTCAAGGGCTCGAGTTGCCACAATATCGCCGTCGCAGAGAGCCACATATGCACTAGACCTCCGTAGGTTTAAGACCTCACGAAAACGGGAGCAGATAGGATCTAATTCCGAGACGCGCTTCCACGACAAGAAAGGATTGAGGTTTGGCCGCGACCGGGTCCTCCCGCCAACCGCTGGCAGGGAACCGCGATTTATAACACAGCGGGGCGGGAAGCGGTCAACAGTTGCGCTGGCGCGTGAACACCGCCTCGGCAGGAAGGCGGACGCGCCAAGGTGGGGCAACCCAATAAAGAATGGCGGCCTTGGCCGCCATTGGTGAAGCCTTGGAAAACTAGAGTCTTACTGCAGCACCACCTGTTGGCCTTCTTTCAGTCCTTCCAGCAACTCCGTTTTGGCGCCGTTGGAGATTCCCACCTTCACCGCTACTTTGCGTTTGCCGTCTTTGGCGTGCGGTTCGGGGACCTCGACGGAGGCGTTCTTGTCCTTGTCGTACATGATGGCGCCCTCCGGGATCATGAGCACGTTCTTGTGCTCGTCGAGGATGATCTCGGCGTTGGCCGTCATCATCGCCTTCAGCTCGCCGGTGGCATTGTCGATCGAGACCCGCACCTCGAACGTGGTCACGTTGTCCTTTTCCACCCCGAGCGGCGCGATCTTGGTCACCTTGCCGTTGAAGGCCTTGTCCTTGAAGGACTCCACCTTGATGCGCCCCGGCTGTCCAAGATAGACCTTGCCGATGTCGGCCTCGTCCACCTTGCCCTTGACGTAAACCTGCGAGGTGTCGCCGAGGGTCATGACCAGCGTGGCCGTGGAACCGAGCACGAGGATGGAGCTGACGGCATTGCCGATCTCCACGTCGCGCGAGAGCACCATGCCGGTGATCGGCGAAGTGATGGTGGCGTAGCGCAGGTCCTCCTCGGCGCGGTCCAGGGTGGCACGGGCCTGCTGCACCTGGGCCTTGGCTTGGATCAGCTTGGCCTCGTTGACGGTCAACTGCGCGCGCGCCACATCGCGCTTGTTGACGGCCATCTCGTAGCCCTTCTGCGCATCATCCAGCGCCGATTCCGACACCACGCCCTCTTTGGCCATCTTCTGGGCGCGCTGGTAGGCGCGATAGAGCAGAGGCACGTCAGGACCTTCGGCGTCGGCCTTGGCGCGGATGACGTCGGCCATGGCGGCGCGCTCGTTGGCCTCAGCCGCCGCCAGGGCGGCCTTGGCCTCGCGCACCGCAGCCTGGATCTGCTCGCGGTCCAGTTGCACCAGCACTTGGCCCTCTTTGACTTTGTCACCGGCATCGGCAAACCACTTCTCTACGATGCCGCTGGCCTTGGACTTGAGTTCCACTTTGGTAATGGGCTCGATCTTGCCGGTCGCCACGACACTCTTGGCCAAGTCGCCGCGCTCGACCTTCCCCAGCTTCGCGGGATCGATCTTGGTGCCGCCACGGGTGAAAGCCGCCACCACCACCACCACGGCGACGATCAGCAAAATCGAGCCACCGATGTAAAAAACGCGCTTCCTCTTGCGATTCTTGCCGTTACCGTTCGCCACCTGGCGCCTCCTCGACTACAAGGTGCGTGGCCATGTCCCTGAAGGCTGGTACGAGGTCGCCCGCAGGTTAGTTCCCCAAAGATTAGAAGCTTCCGCCTGGGTCCCGCCGTGATGCCAGTCACTTAGACCGGGGTCAGGGGAAAACGTGAGCAGGGAGGGAGATTGGGTAATTGGGTAATTGGGTAATTGCGTTGGCGATTGGGGCCACCCGGTGCCCCGGGGGTTCAATTACCCAATTTCCCAATTTCC
>DASQGF010000004.1:0-18000 GCA_035632755.1 Terriglobales bacterium | reverse complement strand
TGGTGCCGCTGGTGTTTCTGCACGACGTTAACGGCTTCATGGTGGGGCGCGACGCGGAGTGGAGTGGCATCATCAAGGCGGGCGCCAAGATGGTGAACGCCGTCTCCAACTCGGTGGTGCCGAAGATCGCCATCATCATCGGCGGCTCCTTCGGCGCGGGACACTATGCCATGTGCGGCAAAGCCTACGATCCGCGCTTCCTGTTCGCCTGGCCGACCGCGCGCTATGCCGTCATGAGCGGCGACTCGGCCGCCGGCACGCTGGTCGAGATCAAGATCAAGCAACTGGAGCGCGGCGGCAAAAAGCTGAGCGAGGAGGAGAAGAAGGAGCTGTACGAATCGGTGAAGCAGACCTACGACGCGCAGCAGGACCCGCGCTACGGCGCCGCCCGCCTGTGGATTGACCGCATCATCGATCCCATGGAGACGCGCGACGCCATCGTGCGCGCCCTGGAAGCGGCCGCGCTGAACCCCGACGTGCCCGAGTTCAAGGTGGGGGTTTTGCAGACGTGATGAGCGGCATTACGCGACGCACCAAGATCGCTGGTTTTGCCGACGACCGACGACCAACGACCGACGACCGGCATGATTGACCGCGTCAAACTGATCGAGTGCCCGCGCGACGCCTGGCAAGGTCTGGCGGGCGTGATCCCCACCGCGGTGAAGGTGGCTTACCTGCGCGCGCTGATCGGCGCCGGCTTCAAGCACCTGGATGCCGTCTCCTTCGTCTCGCCCAAAGCGGTGCCGCAGATGGCCGACTCCGAGGAGGTGCTGCGCGAGCTCGATCCTCCCGATGATGTGGAGATCCTCGGCATCGTGGCCAACGAGCGTGGCATGGAGCGCGCCATCAACAGCGAGACGGTGACGGTGGTCGGCTATCCCTACTCGGCCTCGGAGACTTTCCTCAAGAACAACGTGCACCAGACGCTGGAAGAATCCATCGACATTCTGGAGAAGATCAAGCAGGACGCCGACAGTGTCGGCATGGGCGTGGTCGCCTACATCTCTATGGCCTTCGGCAATCCTTACGGCGACCCGTGGAACCCGGGCGAGGTGGTCGAGGCGGTGCGCCTGCTCACCGACATGGGCATCGATACCATCTCGCTGGCCGACACCGTGGGGCTCGCCGACGCCGACCGCATCGACGACCTGGTGTCCGCTGTGATCCCGCAATTTTCCGGCGTGGAGATTGGCGTGCACTTGCACGGGCGGCGCGAGGACGCGGCAGAGAAGATTCTGGCAGCTTACGACGCCGGCTGCCGCCGCTTCGATTCCGCCATCGGCGGATTGGGGGGATGTCCCTTCGCGCAGGATCTGCTGGTCGGCAATATCCCCACGGAGATTGTGCTGGAGGCGCTGGCGAGCCGCGAAGTCGATCTGCCCATACGCAAGCCGCTCGACGCGGTGCTCAGGATGAATGCCGACATCGCCGACAAACACGCCGCGCCCGTGAAGCAGTAGTCAGTATCAGTATCAGTATCAGTAGTCAGTAGTCAGTAGTCAGTAGTCAGGAGTCAGCAGTCAGTAGTCAGGAGTCAGGAGTCAGCACTCGGTACTTGGTACTCGGTACTCAAAGCATGGATCTGAAAACCATCCTTCTCACCGAATCCGACCGCATCGCCACGCTGGCCTTCAACCGCCCGGAGAAGCGCAACGCCATCAGCTACGAGCTGATTGACGAGATGTTCCTCGCGCTCGCCGCGGTCGAACGCTCTGACGCGCTGGTGCTCATCATCACTGGCGCGGGCATGGCGTTCTGCTCCGGCATGGACCTCGACAACCTGCGCGCCATCACCACGCGTTCGCACTCCCAGAACCTGGGCGATTCGCAGACCATGGCCAGGCTCTTTCGCACCATCTACGAGTTTCCCAAGCCCACGATCGCGGCGGTAAATGGAGCGGCCATGGGCGGCGGCTGCGGCATCGCCACGCTCTGCGACTTCACGGTCGCATCCGATGAGGCCAAGTTCGGCTACACCGAGGTGAAGATCGGCTTTCTGCCGGCCATCGTCTCCACCTTCCTTATCCAGCAGGTGGGCGAGAAGCGTGCCCGCGACCTGCTCATGACCGGGCGCGTCTTCTCCGCCGAAGAAGCCAAGCACCTGGGCATCGTGACCGACGTGGTTTCCGGCGAGCAGCTTATGGAGTGGGCGCGCGAGCTGGCGGGGACGCTCATGCAGTCGAGTCCCGCGTCGCTGCGAGCCACCAAGCGCCTGCTCTCCGCCTTCGCCAAGGACCTGCTCGACCGCCGCCTGGAACTTGCCGTCGAGGAAAACGCGCGCATCCGGACGACCGACGACTTCCGCGAGGGCATCACCGCTTTCCTCGAGAAGCGCAAACCGCACTGGAGCGGCAAATAAATGTCTGCTCCCGAACCAGCGCGCCGTCACGCCGTCTGCGAGACGCGGCTGCGCGTGCGTTACGTCGAGACCGACCAGATGGGCGTCGTCTATCACACCAACTATCTCATCTGGTTCGAGGTGGGACGGGTCGAGTTCCTGCGCCAGCTCGGGTTCACCTATCGCGACATGGAGCGCGACGATGGCTGCTATATTGCCGTGGTGGACGCCCGCTGCCGTTACAAGATCCCGGCGCGCTACGACGACCAGATCCTGGTGCGCACCTTTTTCAAGAACCTGCGCTCCTCGCTCATCCACTTCGGCTACGAGATCCTGCGCGAGCCGGACATGACGCTGCTGGCCGAGGGCGAGACCACGCACATCGTCACCGACGCTCAGTTGCAGCGCCGCGAGCTTCCGGTGAAGTATCGGGACGCGTTCGCCAAAGCGCTGGGAGGTGGTTAATCGACGAGCCGCCGAGGTCGCCGAGGATTTTCTTTTCAAACCAACTCGGCGTTCTCGGCGACTCGGCGGTGAAATAGGCAATCAATGCAAGCCCTCCACATCAACGGCAACGACCTCACCCTCGAAGACCTGAGAGAGGTGGTGTACGAACGCCGTCCCGTGCTGCTGGCCGCCGACGCACGCCAGGCGGTGAACCGCGCCCGTGCCGTGGTCGAAGAGCAACTCGGCCAGGAGCGCGTGGCCTATGCCGTCAACACCGGCGTCGGCAAGCTGGCCACGGTGCGCATTCCGGCGGAACACATCCGCGAGCTGCAGGTCAACCTGATGCGCTCGCACGCGGTCGGCGTCGGTGAGCCGCTCAGCGAGCTGGAGACCCGCGCCATCATGCTGCTGCGCGCCAATTCCCTGGCCAAGGGATTTTCTGGCGTGCGACCGGTGGTGATCGACACGCTTTGCGAGATGCTCAACCGCGGCGTGCATCCCGTGGTCCCGTCGCAGGGCAGCGTGGGCGCGAGCGGCGATCTGGCGCCCCTGGCGCACCTGGGACTGGTCGCGATCGGCGAGGGCGAAGCCATCCACGACGGCGCGCGCCTGCCCGGGGCCGAAGCCTTGCGGCGCGCCAGCACCGAGCCGCTGGTGCTCGAAGCCAAGGAAGCCGTCTCGCTCATCAACGGCACGCAAGCCATGCTGGCGGTCGGCACTTTGGCGCTGCTCGCCGCCGAGACCCTGGCCGATACCGCCGACGTCATCGGCGCTCTCACCCTCGACGCCCTGCACGGCACCGACGTGGCCTTCGATCCGCGCATCCAGAAGGTCCGCCCGCACGCCGGACAGGCGCACACCGCGCAGAACCTGACGCGCATGCTCTCGGGCAGCCAAATCCGCGAATCGCACCGCGCCTGTAGCCGCGTCCAGGACGCCTACTCGCTGCGCTGCATGCCGCAGGTGCACGGCGCCGTGCGCGACACCCTCGCCCACTGCCGCCGCGTCTTCGACACCGAGATGAACTCAGCGGTGGACAACCCGCTCGTCTTCCCCGCGAAGAATGGCGGCGGCGACATCCTCTCCGGCGGCAACTTCCACGGCGAGCCGGTGGCCTTCGCGCTCGATTTTCTGGGGATTGCGCTGGCGTCGCTCGCTGGTATTTCCGAGCGGCGCGTCGAGCGGCTGGTGAATCCGTTCTTGAACGAAGGCTTGCCGCCCTTCCTCGCGCCCGGCGCCGGACTGCACTCCGGCTTCATGATGGCCCAGGTGACGGCCGCGGCCCTGGCCAGCGAGAACAAAGTGCTGGCGCATCCCGCGTCGGTGGACTCGATCACCACATCAGGCAACAAGGAAGACTATGTCTCCATGGGGATGACCGGCGCGCTCAAGCTCAAGCGCATCCTCACCAACGCGCGCAACGTGCTGGCCATCGAAGCCATCTCTGCCGCCCAGGCGCTCGACTTTCTGGCTCCGCTCAAGACCAGCGCCCGCGGACAGAAAGCAGTCGCGGCTGTTCGTTCAGTGTGCGCGCCTGTGGAGCAGGACCGCGTGCTGGCGCCGGATTTTGCGCGTGTCGCGGAGCTGATCGCTGCTGGCAAGCTGGCGGACGTGCTGCATTAAGCTTGGCGCTCCGTGGTGTGCCGCCCTGCCGGGCTTGCGGTCACTGGGGGACGTACCCCGGAGCTGACGCTCCGGGCTAACACAGATGCCGCCCTCCGGGCTGCAACTTCGGCGTTGACGCGAATCGGGCGCGAGCCGTGGCTAAAGCCGGCTGAATTATTGGGATAATTCGCGGGCCTGAAGGCCCGGATTCCGCTCGGCCGTGAGGGACGAAGACATCTCAAAGCCAAAAGCTAAGGGCACCGTTCTACCCCGCCAGCCCCAGCTCTCCCGCGATCCCCTTCATGGCCTCGATGCAGAAGGCGATGTGCTCATCGAGGTCCACTCCCAGTTCCTGCGCGCCCTGGACGATGTCTTCGCGACTGACGCTGCGGGCGAAGGCTTTGTCCTTCATCTTTCTTCGGACTGACTTTGCGTCCACCTCGGCCAGCGACTTGCCGGGTTTCACCAGCGCGGTAGCGGTGATCAGACCGGCCAGCTCGTCGCAGGCGAACAGAGTTTTCTCCATGTTGCTCACGCGCGGCACGCCGGAATACTGCGCGTGCGAGAGAATGGCGCGGCGGATCACTTCCGGCCAGCCGCGTTCTTCGAGGATCTTGTTGCCGACGAACGGGTGTTCTCCGGGCGTGGGATGCTTCTCGTAATCGAAATCGTGAATCAGCCCAGTGACGCCCCAGGTGTCTTCGTCCTCGGCGAACCTTCGGGCGTAGGCGCGCATGCAGGCCTCGACGGCGAGGGCGTGCTTGCGTAGATTTTCCGACGCGGTGAACTCAGTTAGTAAACTCCACCCCGCCTGGCGGTCGCTCATCGAGGCACTCCCATCTTCTCCGTGTTTTCTCCGTTTAATTTACGGTTTGGAGGGTAACTTGTCTTTGGTTTCACCCAAAATTTTCTTGACTTCCACAGCCGTGTGCCTCCACAGTACGCCTAAGGTCTTGCACCCATTTTGGGTCAACAGTCGATGCCCCATGGGTGGTGCAAGTTATTGGGCCCCGGCACAGCGAAGTGCCTGCTCTGGCATCTCGCGCACCATTGATGGCAACGACTCTTGCCCCGGTAGATTCACGAGAGGTAGTGCGCTGCGACCGCTGTCACCTGGTCCAATTCCGGACCACCAACAATCTTTGCAGAAAATGCCGTACTTCGCTGGACGCCGAGGAACCTGAACCGGTCCTTGCTGTCGCGGCGCCTGTGGCCGAGCCCACGAACGGCAACGGCCATGCCCACCTGCAGGTCGCGTCCGCTATCCGCACGCTGCGCTTGCGTACCGGGCTGAGCCAGCGGCAACTGGCACTGCGTATGCAGGTGCCGCGCACCTACGTCTCCAAGATCGAGAACGAGAAGGCCACCCCCACGCTTTCCTCGCTGGAGCGGCTGGCGCGCGCGCTGGAAGTCACCGTGCCCGACCTGCTCAGCGGCGGCGACCGCGCCCGTCAGGACGAGATCGGCGAGCTGATGCGCGACGACTTCGTGGCCCAACTAGTACCCTTCCTGGCGACGCTCGATGCCATGCAGAAGGCCAGCATCCTGGGCCAGGTGCGCGATCTGACTTTACGTCCGCGCCGGCATGCCTAGCTCTACGGTCGCGGGAAAGCTCGCGCGTGCCGGCGTCGGGCTCCGGCGGGGTTCGTCGCGCTGAGACAGGTTCTCCCTCCCCCTTCGGCCGGAGGCAAATGCCCCGGCTTTTTTTTGATGAGATCCTTCGCTTCGCTCAGAGCCTGCCCTGAGCGAGCGCAGCGAGCCGAAGGGATGACCGCCCGCGGCTCAGCTTTTAGCCTGCCCTGAGCAGCAGAGCTAAGCGAAGCTGCCGAAGGGCCGCGGAAAGCGCGGTCACTTGTGATATTCCAGCGAGCGCTCGCGCGCCTGAGCCTCCGCGAGTTGATTGTTCCTGCGATGGTGGATGACTAGGTGCAGCAGGAACATGAGCAACAACACACCACCGAAGGTGCAGACGATGGTCGCCCCTGTCGGCAGATCGATCACCACAGAGAGATACACGCCCAGCGCCGAGACCAGCGTGCCCATGGTCCAGCCGATGGCCAGCCGCTTGCCGATCTTGTCCGCGAACAGCATGGCGCCCACCGAGGGCACGATGAGGTAGCAGAACACCAGCAGCACGCCCGCGATGGCCACCGACGAGGTCACCACAAATCCGAATGAAGCGTAAAACAGGAAGTCCCACAGGCGAATGCTCACGCCCTCAGCCTCGGCCTGCTGCGGGTTGATGGAGATCAGCAGGAACCTGCGCCGGAAGATGTAGTGAAACAGGCCGATGACGCCGTAGAGGATGGCGGTCTTGATGACGTCATGGCGCGAGACCGCCAGGATGTTGCCCACCAGCATGTCCTTCAGGTGCTCGGTCTCGCCGGTGGCCTTGCTCATGGCCAGGATGGCGCCAGCGGAAGCCACCGCGTAGGTGATGCCAATGAAGGCTTCCAGCGGGATGTGGGCCCTGCGCATGCGCGCCAGCGCGAAGATGAACGCGCCCAGAAAGGTGAATCCCAGGCTGATCCAGTAAGCTTCGCCACCGTGGGGGGCCATGCCCGCGACAATGGCGACGGTGGCGCCCAGGGCGGCGATCTGCGCCAGCGCCAGGTCCACGAAGATCACGCCCCGCTCCACCACGTGCACGCCCAGGTAGGCGTGAATGCCGGTCAGGATCAGGCTGGCCAGAAACGGCAGGATGAGGAATTGCAGGATTTCCATAGGTCAGTTTCTTTCACGCGCGTGCGCCGCAACGCCACGCCGCCACATCATGATCATTGCGTAGCCTTGAATGTTTGTAGCAGTAGGTTGATATCGTAGTCGAAAAGCCTGAAATAATCCGTCACCTCTTTCTCCCCGCCCACCGAGGGCAGGAGCACAATGACCTTGGCTCCGGTGGCGCTGCCAATGCTGTTCGGCGTCTTGAGGTCGAAGTAGGGCTCGACCACCACCACCTTCACGTTGTCGCGCCTCATCAGTTGGATGATCTCGATGGTGTGAGCCGGGGTAGGCGGGATGCCAGGCCGCGGCTCGATGTAACCGACGACTTGCAGGCCGAAATGTTTCGCGAAATTCGACCACGAGGTGTGATAGGTCACGACCTTGCGTCCCTTGTAGGGCGCAATCTGCGCGTCCCAGTTCTTCTCGGCGGCGGTGAGGCGGCGGTCGAAATCCTGGAAGCGCTCCTGGAAATACTGGCTGTCGGCCGGGTCCATCTCGCCCAGCTTCTGGGCGATGCCGCGGGCAACGCGGCGGCCGTTGTTGGGATCGAGCCAGTAGTGCGGGTTGCCCAGTGGGTGGACGTCGCCCATGGCACGCGTAACCTGCCCGGTGGGGAGGTCGAGGATCTCGGCGAACTGCGAGGCATCCAGATAACCGGGTGCGCCCACCTGGATGCGCGGATTGCCGCACTGGGTGACCAGCGGCGGCAGCCAGCCGATCTCCAGTTGCAGCCCGACGGAGATCAGCAAGTCCGCGTTTTTCAGCTTGAGCAGGAAGCTGGGCTTGGCTTCGACGAAGTGGGGGTCCTGGTAACCCTTAGCGATGGCCTCGACCGTGATCTTGTCGCCGCCAACTTCCTGCGCCAGCGCCGCCATGTCGGTGGTGGAGGTGACGACGTTGAGTTTCTTGGCCGCGGACGCAGGCGGGAACGCCAAAGCCGCGGCGACGAGAGCGGCCAGCGCCAGCACCCAGCGTGAATGAATTCGTAATCGCATTGATCAATCTCCTCTCCACGAGACGCAGCATGCTGCGTCTCTGCAAATCCTCTAAAACGGATGAGCGCCGTGCGCTCCCAGCGAGAACTGCACCTGCAGCAGCAGTTCGTTGGCGTTGATGCCTTCGGCGTAGCGCGTCAAGCGGTACTGTCCGCGGATCTGGCTGAACTCGCTCGGCCAGTAGGTGAGGACGGCGGAGGCGCCGCGGTCCAACTGGTTATCGTTGCGGGCGCGCTGCGCGTAGTCGTAGCGTCCGCCGACGAACCACCGCCGCCCCAACTGGTAGTCACCGGAAGCATACATACCGAAAGATCGCTGCTCGCCGCCCAGGTTGAGCGGCTGCTGGCGCTGGCTCCAGATCATCTCCGAGCGCCCGACGAACGAGTGATAGATGGAGCGGCGCAGCGGCTTCCAGCGTACCGTCGCGTCCACGCCGTAGAGCTGCGTCAGGAAATCACTGCCCAGTTCGTTGTGCCCCCGCGCGTAGGAAAGACCGAGATCGAGGTTGGTGGATTCGGTGATGTCCTTGTATCCGCGCAGGTGGGCGACGGTGCTCACGTCGCTTTTGTTGGTGGCGGTGAACAGGGTCTGCTGGATGGTGGCGCCCAGCGGGAGGAAGAATGTCTGGGTGCCGCTGTCGCCGCGGAAGACCTGGCCGGTGGCTTCCAGGAAGATTCCCTTGGGCGCGGGCAGGATGCGCTGGATAGAGAAGCCGGCATCGTCAATGCCGTCTTCGCCGCCGACAAGGTTCTCGGTCACCAGCGGGCGGTCCGCCCACGGCAGCACGTGATTATGCAGCGAGTTGACTTTGCCGAAGGCGGCTCGCATCTTACCCGCGCGCGCCACGAAGCCGCCGGGCAACGCGGTGAAGGTGATGTAGCCCTCTTCGAGATTGACGCCTGATTCGCCGAAGGAGAGGAAGAAATCGCCGCGCGCGTAGGGATCGATGATCGCTTGGAATCCGACCTCGGACTCGTGCATGGTCAGCGACTGGGATCCGGCCTGCCGGATGAGAGAGCCGGGCGGCGTCGGGTAATGGCCGGCGGCGCCGAGGAAGTCGCCGATCACGCTGATGTCCGGGTTCAGCGCTTTGGCGGCAGCGCTGGCCCCGCCATAGACCGGCAACTGCGCTCCCCCAACGGCGGCGGTGGCTGGGCTGGCGGGAGTCGCTGGCGCAGCCGCGCTGGCCGCGGTTTCGCCTCCGGCCGCCGTGCCCGTGGCCTGGGCCTGGGCCAGTTGCTCCTTCAGCAGGCGCACCTGCCCTTCCAGCAGAATGATGCGGTCCTCCATGGCCTTGAGCTGCTGCTCGATGGCGTCACAGCAGGGCGCCGGCACGGGGGCATTCCCGGACTGCTGCGCCCAGCCCGGGAGCGCCAATCCCAACAGCACGCATAGAAGAACACTTAGCTTTTTCATCACAAACTCCAGCACTGGTTGTGCGTTTCCCCGGAGCGGACTCGACGCCTGCGAGCGCCGGGGTCCGAGCTGTTAAGCAGCTGATTACCGGAAGGTGGTCAGGCCGCGGGAGGCGGGCGGACGTACAAGGCAAAGGCCTGCACGCCGCTTCTGAACACCGGCTGGAGGACGACGATGGCAGCGGAGGAGTCGCTGGCAGGATTCACGGAAACGAGCAACGCTGCCCGCGAGGGCGCGTGCAGGCTGATGCACAACAGACAGGGAACGCGGGTGGAATCCCGGGCAACGTTGCCGATGCCATCTCGGTTGGCGGAAGCCAGAGGAGCGCAGAAATGCGCCGCCTGCACGCACCCGACCAGCAGCAGCACGCTGGCGCAGAAAACCGTCAGCGCTGTGCGCCAACGTGAGCCCGGCGCCTTCATGGAGGAGATTCCCACCTGAATCTAGTTGGATGCATCCCGGCCGATCAGCGGTCGATACGATCGGCGTGTTTTTCACCGAAATTCTAGCACCCGCGGCACGACCGTACTGATTCCCATTTGGGTTCCGCTCGTTCTCCCGCGGCTTTCATTGCGCGGAAACCGGAGCTATGCTACTTATAGATTCCCGAGGTAGCCTTGCATATATCCATTCCCGCAGGATTGGACCGCAAAGAGTCCGACGTCTACTCCAGGCTCGATCCCCGGCAGCTCCCGCGACACATCGCGATCATCATGGACGGCAACGGGCGTTGGGCCCGGCAGCGCCACCTGCCGCGCATCGCCGGACACCGCGCCGGCGTGGCGTCGGTGCGCTCCACCGTCGAGACCGCCGCCCGCATCCACCTGCCGGCGCTCACCCTCTACGCCTTTTCTTCGGAGAACTGGAAGAAGCGTCCGGCCAGCGAAGTGGACTTCCTCATGCGCCTGCTGCGGCGCTACCTGAAGGCCGAGGTCCCCACGCTCAACAAGAACAACATCCGGCTGGAGTACATCGGCCGCCGTCATGAGCTGCCGAAAGCCGTGCAGGAGCGGATGGCCTGGGCGCAAGAGGCCACCGCCAGGAATACCGGCATGGTGCTCACCCTGGCCCTGAATTACGGCGCGCGCATGGAACTGGTGGACGCCTTCACCGCCATCGTGCACGCGGCCGCCAACAACGGCGGATTGAGTCACCTGAAGATCGACGAGGAACTCATCGACCGCCATCTCTATACCCGTCATTTGCCCGATCCCGACCTGGTCATTCGCACCTCCGGCGAGATGCGGCTGTCGAACTTCCTGCTGTGGCAAGTGGCTTACGCCGAGATCTACGTCACCCCGACCCACTGGCCCGACTTCCGCGGGCGCCATCTGCTGGAGGCCATCGCCGAGTACCAGACGCGCGAGCGCCGCTACGGCGGCCTGGGCGACGGGCACGCGCCGCACCTGTGATAAAGCGCGTCGCGACCGCGGTCATCCTCATCCCCATCGTTCTGCTGATCGTTTTCCGGGCGCCGCTGTGGCTGTTCGCGGCGGTGGTCGGGGTGATCGTCCTGATTACCACGCGGGAATACCTGAACTTGGTCGAGGCCTATGAGATCAAGCCCAGCACGGCGCTGACCTATCTGTTCACCATCATCCTGTTCGCCAGCACGGTTGCCGGATTCGTCATTGAATTGCAGATGGGCAGGTTATCGTCGCAAGTCCTGCTGCGGGGCCTCAGTCCGCACGAGCACCCCTACCTTCTGCTCGCGATCGGTGTGACGTCCCTCGCCAGAGATGCGGTGCTGCTTGCTGCCCTCGTGTTTCTGGTGGCGATGATGAAGCGCGCAGACTTGCGCTCGACGCTGCCCGGCGCCGCAGCCTCGGCTCTGGCGCTGGCTTATATCAGCCTGCCTTTCGTGTTGCTCATCAACGTACGCGCCCGCGCGGCGGGAGCATTCTTCGTCTTTTACCTGCTGGTGGTGGTCTGGGCAGGCGACATTCTTGCGTTCCTGGTGGGGCGGTCTTTGGGAAAGCGAAAGTTGGCTCCGCGAATCAGCCCCAACAAGAGCTGGGAGGGTACAATAGCTTCCCTGGCCGGCGCCACCGCCCTGGGAACTGTCATCCTGCTCCACGGAGAAGGGATCGTTTCATTTCTGAGGAATACGAATCTGCTGGCGGCGCAACAAGGCAGCATCCTGAGCGTCGGACCGTATCCGACTCCCAGGCCGGTGTGGACGTACATCCTGCTGTCGGCAGCGCTGAACGTGGCGGCACAACTCGGTGATCTCGTCGAGTCCATGCTGAAGCGAGGGGCCGGGGTTAAAGATTCCGGCTCGCTGCTACCGGGACACGGAGGCATGCTCGACCGCATCGACGCGCTGCTCTTCGCCGCTCCGGTGCTGTGGTACTATGCGCTGATTCTCAGTGCGGTTCACATCCCCTAATCCGTCTTCATGAAGCGCATCGCCATCCTGGGTTCCACCGGCTCGATCGGGCGCAGCACACTGAGCGTCGTGGAAGCCCACCCGGAGCGGTTCTCCGTTGTCTCGTTCGCCGCCGGCAGCAACGTCAAAGCAGCTTTCGAACAAGCCAAGCGCTGGCGTCCGCGCATGGTCTCGATGGCAACCGCGCGCGCTGCCGACGAACTTGCGCACCAGTTGAAACGCGCCCGCTGCGACGATATCGAAGTCGTACACGGTTCCGCGGGTGCGATACGCGTCGCCACCCACCCGAACGTGGACTTCGTGGTCAGCGCCATTGTGGGCGTGGCGGGACTCGAAGCGACTTACGAAGCAGTGCGCGCCGGCAAGCGCGTAGGACTGGCAAACAAGGAATGCCTGGTGGCCGCGGGCGAGCTGATTACCGCGGAAGCGAAGAAGCACGGCAAGCCGCTCTTGCCGATTGACAGCGAGCACAACGCCGTCCACCAGTGCATGCGCGGCGGGCGCCTCGAAGAAGTCCAGTCGGTGTGGCTGACAGCCTCGGGCGGCCCGTTCCTGGACACGCCAGCCTCCCAGTTTTCGCGCATCACGGTGGAAGAAGCTCTGAACCATCCCACCTGGAAGATGGGTCAGCGCATCACCATCGATTCCGCTACGCTGATGAACAAGGGGTTCGAGGTGATCGAGGCCTGCCGTCTGTTCGGCCTGGCTCCCAACCGGGTGAAGGTGATGGTGCACCCGCAGTCCACCATCCACTCGCTGGTGGAGTTCGTGGATGGCAGCATCCTGGCGCAGCTTTCGGTCACCGACATGCGCCTGCCCATCCTCTATGCCCTGACCTGGCCGGAGCGCATCCCGTCCAATCTGAGTTACTCGGTCAATGACTTACGTCATCTGGATTTCCGTCCGCCCGACATGCAAAAGTTCCCCTGTCTGGCCCTGGCCTATGAGGCCGCGGAAGCCGGAGGCGCCAGGACCGTGGCCCTGAACGCCGCCGACGAGGTGGCGGTAGCCGCGTTCCTCGACGGCTCCATTGGATTCGGCGAAATCCCCTGGGTCATCCGGGACGTACTTAAAGAAACTGGTATGCGGCATCCTGAATCTATTAGTGAAGTGTTGACGATGGACGCCGAAGCCCGGCAACGGGCCAGGGGCCGGGTCCAGCAGTTGAAATCCAGAAAGGCAGGCACACGCCGTCCCGTTGTAGCAAAATAGAGGCGGGACCGTTTTTCTCATGTACAACGCTTTCACGATTCTCTGGGCCGTGGCCCTGGTGCTCGGGGTTCTGATCCTGATCCACGAGTTAGGTCACTTCATCGCCGCCAAGTATTTCGGTGTCCGAGTGGAGATCTTTTCCATCGGCTTCGGGAAGCGCCTGATCGGATGGCGTAAGGGCGACACCGATTACCGCATCAGCGCGCTGCCGCTGGGAGGCTACGTCAAGATGTCGGGCGAGAACCCGATGGAGGCCCGCACTGGCGACCCGGGCGAGTTCCTCTCGCACCCGCGCTGGCAGCGATTCATCATCGCCATAGCGGGTCCGGCGATGAATATCTTCCTGGCCATCGCGCTGCTCACCGGCGTCTTCATGGTGCGCTACGAGCATCCCTACTTTCTGGATCAACCCGCGGTGATCGGCTTCGTGCTGGAGAACTCGGCGGCCGCCAAGGCGGGATTCGAGCCCGGCGACCGCATCGTGCGCATCGGCAACATGCAGTCGCCGACCTGGGAGGACGTTGAAGCCAAGGTCTTGCTCAACCCCGGACAGCCCCTCGATGTGGCCATCCAGCGCGGCGGGCAGATCCTGGAAAGGACCATCATCCCCGATAAACAAGGACAGGAAGAGTACGGCGCGCTCGGCGGTTGGGTACCCCAGGAGCCCAATATCGTCACCCAGATCGAGCCCGAGATGCCGGCGGCCAAGGCGGGCATGAAGGTGGGGGACGAAGTGGTGGCGGTGAATGGCGTGGTCATGCGATCGATGCGCGCGCTGATCAACTACCTGCAGCAGAACCCGGGCAAGCCGCTCGACGTTACCGTGGTGCGCAATGGCCAGGAACTGCACTTCAATGTGACTCCCGTCCTCTGGCACAACGCGCATGGCGCCGAGCAATGGCGCATGGGATTCATCTCCAACCCGGTGCACGTAGACAAGCTGGGCTTTGCCGACGCTGTCGCCAAGTCCATCGAGGTCAACAAGCGGTACTCGGTGCTGATTTTGGAGCTGGTTCGGCAACTGGCCGCGCGCAGAGTCTCGATGAAGCAGATCGACGGGCCCATCGGCATCGCGCGCGCCTCAGGCGAGGCCGCCCGCCAGGGCTGGATGCCGCTGCTGGCGCTGATGGCCGCCATCAGCCTGAACCTCGGCATCTTCAACCTGTTCCCCATTCCTATCATGGACGGCGGCGTGATCCTGCTGCTGGCCATCGAGAGCGTGATGCGGCGTGATATCAGCATGAAGATCAAGGAACGCATCTACCAGGCGGCCTTCGTCTTCCTCATCCTGTTCGCCGTGGTAGTGATTTACAACGATATCGGCAAGGCGCTGCCGGGACTGGCGAAATTCCTGCCGTAACGCGCCGTTGAATCGTACTCTTACGGAATTGTCATCCCGACCGAGCGGTACCCAGAACGCCTTGTGGCGTTCTGGGTGAAGCCGCGAGCGGAGGGACCTTGTGTTTCCACAACGGATACCGCGATTTGGTCGCGCATTGGTTTGAAATAAACTCTCTATGCCATGCATTGACTCTCTGAGCGCGGAAGATTGGATGCGCGCTGTATCTGAGTCTAATCAAACAGCGATGCGAAAGCCCCATAAGTACCCTCGCTACGAAGGAATCTTTCTTGCGGATTGTTGCACCTTTCAGCCACCGGGGTGCACGCCACCGTGTTTCTGTCACAAGGTGGGATGCACGGGGATTTGGACTCTGCGATCCGATGTTGACTTCCAGTCTTTCCTCTCACATTTCGCCAATTTGTGGGTTGGGGGTTCGTATGTTTTCACCCAGCATGTAAATGATTGCGGGTACGAACCGCATCCGCGATGGAAAAACGGAATACGATTGTTGCGTGAAATCAAGAAGCAATGGCCCAACTGGGACGGACACGGCAACAGTTTGCCATCCGTGGTCAGCAACGTCACGCGCTGTTACTTCTGCGACGACTCCTTCACCCTAATGATGCCTGTAGTACAGACCATTCAGGGAATGGCTGTCGATAAGAGGGGAGTTTATACGTCCAAACTGGTTAGCCAGCTCTTTTACGACATCGCAGTTCCGTTTGACACTGACTCGAAGAAGAACCAGAAGGCGTGCGGATACGAACCAAAGCGTTACGGCGACGGCAGAATGCGCGTGCAGGCTAAAGATTGGCTTCTGGCTAACAAGAAAAGTATTGATGATTTCAGGAAGCTCGACGGAGCGCCGGACTCTTGTTGGTCCAGTCCGGGACGCGGGACGACATGTAGTCGGGTACTGGACAAGCTGTTTTATGGAATGGAGATTCGTCGGGGTATCGCGGGAAAAGCCCTTCCCGATGCGGGGAGACAACGAGCATGAACCGGAAGAACTGGTTGGTACTGTTGTCGGGCGTTATCATCGGAGTGATAGCGACGTCGGTCTATTGGCACACCAGACAGGAACACAGCACATTCATGTTCGACCACAACGTCAAATGCCAGCAAACTGCGAAACAGTACGAAGCAGAAAATATAATGAGCAAGGTATTAAAGGTAATGTATAGCTCCGAGCGTGACTCCTGCGTGGCAGAAGTTATGCAAGCTCATGGAGCCGACGCTGATTTCAGTGTTGATGACCTACTTTCAGGAGACAGTCAGGTCGTATTCCACCACAACATCTTAAACTCGGCTGAGAACGTGCCGAAATTGTTCAGCGACTACGATGCGCAGTTTGCCAGCTTTGCACACAACCCCAACTACAAGCCATCAAGGCTGAACTAAAATATGGCGGGTTCTATAAAAGGGGATGTCAAGAAAAACACTTCTCCTCTAACGTGGTAATGGCGATTTTTATTGAAACGCAAGGTCCCTCGACTCGGGGCTGAAGCCCCTCGCTCGGGATGACAATCGTTTGGGTGTAAACTGACTCTCGGGATGGCAAGCATTCAACGCAGGAAAACTGTCACTGCGAGTGTAGGCGGAGTGCGCATCGGCAGTGATGTGCCGGTGGTGGTGCAGTCGATGACCAACACCGACACCGCCGACGTGGCCGCGACCGTCCGCCAGGTCGCCGATCTGGCGCGGGCCGGCTCCGAGCTGGTGCGCGTGACGGTGAATCATGACATGGCCGCCGCTGCCGTGCCCCGCATCGTCGAAGGCTTGGAACAGCTTGGTATGCGCGTCCCCATCATCGGCGCCTTCCATTACAACGGCCACCTGCGGCTGAAGAAGCATCCCGATTGCGCCCGCGCCCTCGCCAAATACCGCATCAACCCCGGCAACGTCTCCATCGGCAAGAAGGACGACGACAATTTTCGCACCATGATCGACGTGGCGATCGCGAACCAGAAGCCGGTGCGCATCGGCGTCAACTGGGGCTCGCTCGACCAGGCGCTCTTGACCCGCATGATGGATGAGAACTCGCGCCGCGCCGATCCGCTCGACGCCCGCGAGGTCACGCTCGAGGCCATCGTGGTGAGTGCTCTCGATTCGGCCGAGCGCGCCGAGAAATACGGCCTGCGCGACGACCAGATCATCCTCAGCGCCAAAGTCAGCGGGGTGCAGGACTTGATAGACGTCTATCGTGCCCTGGCCGCGCGCTGCCACTATCCGCTGCACCTCGGTCTGACTGAAGCCGGCATGGGCGCCAAGGGGATTGTGTCCTCGACCGCGGCGCTTTCCGTGCTGCTGCAAGAAGGCATCGGCGACACCATTCGCGTCTCGCTCACGCCGGTGCCGAATGGCGACCGCACCGAGGAAGTCGTGGTCGCGCAGCAGATTTTGCAGTCCATGGGCATCCGCAGCTTCACCCCGCAGGTCACCGCTTGCCCCGGCTGCGGACGCACCACCAGCACCTTCTTACAGGAAATGGCGGAGCAGATACAGTCCTACCTGCGCCAGCAGATGCCTCTGTGGAAACAGCGCTATGCCGGGGTCGAGACGATGAAGGTTGCGGTGATGGGCTGCGTGGTGAATGGGCCCGGCGAGTCCAAGCACGCCCACATTGGGATCTCGCTTCCGGGAACGTTCGAGGAGCCGAAGGCACCGGTGTTTGTGGATGGGCGGTTGCTGACCACTCTTAAGGGCGACAGGATCGTCGCCGAGTTCATCGACATCCTGAACGAGTATGTGGAGTCACACTACTCGGAGCGTACCGAGGCGGCAACGCGACCGTAAGCGCACGCGCGTCGTGATTGGAAGGAGCGGCCATTACGCGAGCTTCAGCAGCGCAAACGCCGCCACCAGCCACAATGCGAAGATCCCCACATTCAGCGAAACTCTGAACGCCATGTTGTCCATCAGCTGGTTGTATTTTGGTCCCATGATCCACCTCTGAATTCGTTCCTGTTCTTTGGACGTGGACGGCGCGCCATGGTTAGCAGCGCGTGCCCCCAATCTCAATCAGAGGTACGGCGGGTGGGGCGGAAAAGTTCCGTGATGAGAATCGCCGGGATCGCCGAGATCGCCGGAACCGCCGTGATCTGTTCATGTGGCCCGTCGATTTCGGCGATCACGGCGATGCCGGCGATCTCTACGATTCTGAATTTCACCCGATCTCGCTGATCTCCCTTAGCTCCGGATAGCGCTCCACCAGGGTTTCGGGCGCTTTCACTCTGCGCCCGGCGAGCATGTGCTTCAACTGCAACCCGTTCACCGCTGCCTTGCCTTCAAAATGGTTGTTGGCGATCACGAAGGTGACCTCAGTCTTGCGCGCGATCTCCTCAATGCGCGGCTTCCATTTGGGCGAGTTCACCTTCGCTGTAGAGGTAGTTGTAGCGGTCGTGGGGAGCTTCGTGCTCAAACCACTGGTCGTAATTGCGGCCGTGCAGGCGCACGTAGCCGATGGGCGCGGTGGCGTGCGTACTCCGGCATGGGAAAGGGCGCCGTTTAGCCGTTGCGAGCTGTCCTGGTG
>DASQGF010000003.1:0-13633 GCA_035632755.1 Terriglobales bacterium | reverse complement strand
ACGATTCCTGTCATGGTCTGCGCGAGCTTCATCTCAAGCAGGAGCCCCGCGAGCTGCTGAAGAACGTGCGCGGGCTGGAACTGGTCGATTTGCCCTATGGTGAGGAGTGCTGCGGGTTCGGCGGCGCCTTTTCGGTCAAGTTCGCCATGATCTCCACCGCGATGGGCGATACCAAGGCCGGCAACATCGAAAAGTCCGGCGCCGAATATGTGACTGCGGCCGATTCCAGTTGCCTCATGCATATCGAGGGTGTGCTTCGCCGGAAGAAATCCAAGGCGCGTACCATCCACGTGGCCAGCATCCTGGCGCAGACGGCGGCTGCCGGCGAAAAAGCGTCCGCCGCAGGAGGCAAAGCGCAATGAGCACAGCCGCCCAGGAGTTCCTGCGCAAGGCTGCCGAGAAGTCCGCCGACCTGGTGCACCGCGGCATCGTCCGCTGGAATATCGACCAGTACGACACCGGGGTCGGCCGCGGCAAGACGCGCTTCGCCGACTGGGACGCGGCCCGCCAGCGCTGCCACGACATCAAGTGGGAGGCGGTGAACCACCTCGACCGCTACCTGCTCCAGTTCGAGCAGAAGGTAAAGGAGAACGGCGGGCATGTCTTCTGGGCCGAGAACGGCGAAGAGGCGCGGAAGTATATCTGCGACGTCGCCGCGCGGACCGGCGTGAAGAAGGTGGTCAAGTCGAAGTCGATGGTCAGCGAGGAGATCCACCTGGCGCAGGCGATGGAGAAGATGGGCATCGAGGTGGTGGAGACCGACCTCGGCGAATTCATCGTGCAGTTGCGCAACGAGCCCCCGTACCACATCGTCACGCCGGCCATGCACCTGAACCGCAAGCAGGTTTCCGACTTGTTCAAGGAAAAGCTGGGAGCGGCTGAGACGCAGGACCCGCCGGAACTGGTGGCGATCGCGCGGCGCTGGCTGCGGAAATCGTTCTTCTCCGCCGAGATGGGGATCAGCGGCGCCAACTTCCTGATCGCCGACGCCGGCATGGTGACCATCACCACCAACGAAGGCAACGGCCGGCTTAGCACGAGCGTGCCCAGGATCCAGGTGGCGCTGACCGGGATCGAGAAGGTGATCCCGCGCTTGCAGGATCTGGCGACGCTCTGGCCGACCCTGGCCACCACCGGGACTGGGCAGCCCATCACCTGCTACAACACGCTCATGGGCGGGCCGCGGCGCGCGGGCGAGGTGGACGGCCCGGAAGAGTTCCACGTGGTGCTGGTGGACAACGGGCGCAGCGAGCTGCTGGCGGATATCGAGCAGCGTGAGATCCTGCACTGCATCCGCTGCGGCGCCTGTATCAACGCCTGTCCGGTGTTCCGCAACATCGGCGGACACGCCTACGGCGTGACGTATCCCGGCCCCATCGGCAGCGTGCTCGAGCCGCACCTGCGCGGCCTGAAGGAGTACCAGCACCTCTCGTTCGCGTCGTCGCTGTGCGGCGCTTGCACCGACGTCTGCCCGGTGCACATCGAACTGCACCATCACCTACTGCACAACCGGCGCAATGCCATCCATGAAGGCACGCATTCCGCGTCGGAACGCCTGGGAATGAAGATGTTCCGCTGGACCATGATGGACGCCGGACGTTTCAGCTTTTTCGGGTCCCTTGGCCGCACCGCATTGCGCATGATCCACGGCATGGGGCTCGCGGGTACGGCGCTCGATCCTATGCGTCCCTGGACCAAGGACCGCGCCGCGCCAGCAATGCCGCGCGAATCTTTCCGGGATCTGTGGAGAAAGCAGAATGGCGTCCACTGACAATCCGAGCCGCGAGCGTATCCTAGGACGCATCCGCGCCGCCGTGCAGACCACAGCGCCCCACCACGACGGCCCTGCCGGGCCAATGTTCGCGCCGGTGACGGACCCGCTGGACCGCTTTCAGAAAGAGTGTGTAGCCAACATCACGGAGTGCACGGTGACGGCCGACGCCGCGGCCAGCGCCGCCGCCCTGGCCAGCGTCCTGGCCTCGGTTCCGCCGGGGGAGGTCTTCGTGCAAGACGCGCCGGACCTCCGGGCCCTGGTCACCGCCGTCAAGGACGGCAGGCCGCTGCGCTGGTCGAGCGAAGGCCCGCCTAACGAGGCCTCCCAGGCTACCATCACGCTTTGCGAGGCCCTGGTGGCGCAGACCGGCTCGGTCCTAGTGTCGGCGGCGAATGGCGGGCGACAGGCAACCGTCATCGCGCCGGTGCACATCGTTTTCGCCAGGCTCAGCCAGCTCGTGCCCGACCTGGAAGCGGCCTTCGCCCGCGTTTACGAGCGAGGCATCGCCAGCAAGAATTCATACGTGTGCCTGATCACAGGCTCCAGCCGCACCGCCGACATCGAGAAGATCCTGATCATGGGCGCGCACGGCCCACGCCGGCTGATCGTGGTTCTGGAGAAGACCGGGTGAGCAGAAGGTCTTTGGCTCCGCCGGAGACGCAGCAAGCTAGGTTTTCTGGAAACCTCATCACGTTGGTGAGTGATTTCAGTCACTGCTTGCCGCACAACCCTGCCTGAGGATATGCATGGCGAAGCGCGAAGCACCTTTCGCCGGCCCTGGTTTATCTTATCTCTAGGCCTACTCGTGCCCGCGCCCGGCCGGGTTCAAGCGGGGCTTCGGCGCATGCGCTCAGCATTGATGGCGCATAACCGGATCGTGGTTCCGGTGCGACCGGCCGGATCCGGCACTCGAAAAGGAGCGGCCAATGCCAGAGAACACCCTCACCATCACCGATAATCGCACCAACAAGGCCTATACGCTGCCGGTCGAGAACGGGACCATCCGGGCCATGGATCTACGGCAGATCAAGACCGGTCCGGAAGATTTCGGGCTGATGACTTACGACCCGGCGTTCATGAATACGGCTTCCTGCAAGAGCGCGATCACCTTCATCGACGGTGAGCGCGGCATCCTCCGCTATCGCGGCTACAACATCGAAGAACTGGCCGAGAACTGCACCTTCCTGCAGGTGGCGTACCTGCTGTTGTTCGGCGAGTTGCCGGACGACAAGCAGACCAAAGACTGGGTCAAGCAGATCACCCACCACACCATGCTGCATGAAACCACCAAGGAGTTCATGCAGCGCTTCCGTTACGATGCCCACCCGATGGGGGTGCTGACCAGCACGGTGGCGGCGCTTTCCACGGTCTATCCCGAGGCCAAGAACGTCCGCGACCGGGACAACCGCCTGCACCAGATCATCCGGCTGATCGCCAAGTTCCCCACCATTGCGGCCTATTGCTATCGCCACAGCCTGGGCTTCCCCTATGTGTACCCGGACAACGACCTGAGCTTCACCGAAAACTTCATGAACATGCTGTGGAAGATGGTGGAGCCCAAGTACGTTGCCAACCCGGTGATGGCGCGGGCGCTGGACATCCTGTTCATCCTGCATGCCGACCATGAGCAGAATTGCTCCGCCAACACCATGCGCTGCGCCGGCAGCTCGGAGGCCGACCCCTACCTGGCGGCGGCCGCTGCATGCGCTGGGCTGGCAGGACCGCTGCATGGCGGCGCCAACGAAGCCGTGCTCATCATGCTGGCGGAGATCGGCAACAAGAACAACATCCCCGACTACATCAAGAAGGTCAAAGAGGGACAGTGCAAGCTGATGGGATTCGGGCACAGGGTCTACAAGAATTACGACCCGCGCGCGCGGATCATCAAGCACATCGCTGACCAGGTCTTTCAGGTCACAGGCAAGAACCCGAAGCTGGAGATTGCGCTGGAACTGGAGAAGATCGCGCTGGAGGACGAGTACTTCATCAAGCGCAAGCTGTATCCCAACGTGGATTTTTACTCCGGGATCATCTATCAGGCGATGGGCTTCAAGCCGGAGATGTTCACTGTGCTGTTCGCTATCCCGCGTGTCGCCGGCTGGCTCGCCCAGTGGAACGAGCTGATGGAGGACAAGGATCAGAAGATCTCGCGTCCACGGCAGGTCTACACCGGGCACGAGCTGCGGAAGATCGACACATCGCGGTTTTCCGTCGTGAAGGCGATGTCGCGGTAAGTCAGCCTCTCTCGAGCAGGCGCCGGGCTTCTGTCCGGTGCCTTTTCTTTTCTCGTCGAGACGTAGCTTGCTGCGTCCCCCCGCGGTAAAATGGCCGCTTTAGAGCCGCGTTTCCCTGGCAAAGCGGCGGAGGTGGGGGATGACCTACGAAAATCTGCTGTTTGAGACCGAAGGCCCGATTGGGGTGATCACGCTGAACCGTCCGCAGAGGCGCAACGCGCTCTCGCTCGAGCTGATGCAGGAGCTGATCGCCTGCCTCGACACGGTCGGGCAGGATTCGGCACTGCGGGTGGTGATCCTGGCTGCGGCGGGAAAGGTATTTTCCTCCGGCCACGATCTCGGTCAGATGGTGGGCAAGGACATCAACTACTACCGCCGCACCTTCGACGTTTGCTCGGAGCTGATGATGAAGGTTCAGGCGATCCCGCAGCCGGTGATCGCCGAAGTGCAGGGCATCGCCACCGCCGCTGGCTGCCAGCTCGTCGCCACCTGCGACCTCGCCATCGCCTGCGAAGAAGCCGCGTTCGCCACGCCCGGCGTGAAGATCGGCCTGTTCTGCTCGACACCAATGGTCGCCCTCAGCCGCGCCATCGGCCGCAAGCGGGCGCTGCAGATGCTGTTCACCGGCGACATGGTTCCGGCGACCATCGCGGCCGAATGGGGCTTGGTGAACACGGTCGTACCGGCCAGCGCGCTCAAGGACGAAACCCGCAAGCTCGCCAAGCGCATCGCCGAAGCCAGCCCGCTAACGGTCGGGATCGGCAAGCAAGCCTTCTACGCGCAGATCGATCTCGACCAACCCAAAGCGTATGCGTACACGAAAGAAGTCATGTCCATGAACTCGATGGCCGCCGACGCGCAGGAAGGTATCTCGGCGTTCTTGGAAAAACGGGCAGCCTGCTGGGCGGGAAAATAGAACTTCATTCGCCGCGGATAAACGCGGATGAACGCGGATCACCAATGCTTCCCAAAATCCGCGTTCATCCGCGTAAATCCGCGGTGGACCTACCTGAGCGCCTTTTCCAACTCCGCAAGGCTGCCGATGATCGCATCCGGCCGGAACCCCAATTCATCCTCAGGCGCTTTGGCGCGGTTGATCCAGCAGGTCCACAGCCCAAAACTCTTCGCGCCGGCAATGTCCCAAAAATTCGAGGAGATGAATCCGATCGCATCCTGCGCGACCTTGAGGTGCCGTGGCCCCAGTTCATACACGCGCGGGCTGGGCTTGAAGATCTTCACCTCGTCCACACTGATGACATCGGCGAAGACTCCCTTGAGGCCCGCGCTCTCGACCACCGCCGCCAGCATGCGCGGCGAGCCGTTCGACAAGATCGCGAGCTTGTGCTTCGCGAGCGATTGCAGCGCTTGCCGGACTTCGGGATAGGGATCGAGGTGCAAGTACGCATCCATCAGTTTCGCGCGCGTTGCCGGCGGACAGGCAAGATTCAAGTTGCGGCAGGCAAAGACCAGCGCCGATTCCGTGACCTGCCAGAAGTCCTCGTAGCGGCCCATCAGGCTGCGCAGCCATGTGTACTCCAGTTGCTTGGCCCGCCAGAGTTTGCTCAGTGCCGGGCCTTCGTCGGGGAATACCTGGTTGCAGGTAGAGATAACGGAATGCACGTCGAAGAGCGTGCCGTAGGCGTCGAAGGCGAGAGCTTGGATCGCAGGTTTCATGGCGCACCTTTACCTGTGATTCGCGAATGGGGGCAAGGTTACAGCAAAGCGGGAATCAGCGCGTGCCGAAGCGCCGCGCCTCGTAGGCCGCGATCTCGGCTTCGTGCTGAAGGGTGAGGCCGATGTCGTCCAGGCCCTCGAGCAGGCAGCGCCGGTTGAAGTCGTCGATCTCGAACGAGGCCGCCAGACCGAAATTGTCGCTCACCCGGCGCTGTTCGAGGTCGATAGTCATGCGGTATCCCTCAACGTCCTGCGCTCGCTTCATGATGGTCGCCACCTGCGCTTCCGGCAGCACGACCGTCAGCAGCCCGTTCTTCACGCAGTTGTTGGCGAAGATGTCGGCGAACGAGGGCGCGATGATGGCGCGGAAACCGAAATCGTCCAGCGCCCAGGGCGCATGCTCGCGCGACGAGCCGCAGCCGAAGTTTCGGTCGGTTACCAGAATGCTTGCACCGGCGTAGCGCGGCTGGTTGAGCGGGAAGCTCGGGTCGAGCGTGCGGTCGGGCGTGCGGCGCCAGTCGTAGAACAGGAACTCACCGAAGCCGGTGCGCTCGATGCGCTTGAGGAATTCCTTTGGGATGATCTGGTCGGTATCCACGTTGGCGCGGTCGAGCGGCGCCACCAGGCCTGTGTGCGTGCGAAACGCCTTCATTGGAAGCGCCACCGCCGGATGTCGGTGAAGTGGCCAGCAATGGCGGCGGCCGCGGCCATCATCGGGCTGACCAGGTGGGTGCGTCCGCCGCGTCCCTGGCGGCCTTCGAAGTTGCGGTTGCTGGTGGAGGCGCAGCGCTCGCCCGGCTGTAGCACATCGGGATTCATCCCCAGGCACATGGAACAGCCGGAGTCCCGCCATTCGAAGCCTGCGGTGCGGAAGATCTCGTCGAGTCCTTCGCGCTCGGCATCGCGCTTCACCGCTTGCGATCCCGGCACCACCAGGGCGCGCACCTTGGGATTCGCCTTGTGGCCGCGGGCGACTCGCGCAGCCGCCCGCAGGTCCTCCAGGCGCGAGTTGGTGCACGAGCCGATGAACACGCGGTCCACGCTGATGTCTTCGATCGCGGTTCCTGGCGCGAGCGCCATGTATTCAAGTGCGCGCTCGGCAGCACCGCGCTCGGCGGCGGTGGGCGCGGCGGCGGGATCGGGCACTCGACCGGTCACTGGCACGACCATGCCTGGGTTCGTGCCCCAGGTGACAAAGGGAGCGAGACTGGCGGCGTCGATCTCGACCACCTTGTCGTAGCGCGCTCCAGCGTCGGACTTCAGCCCACGCCAGCGCGCAACCGCATCGTCCCACGCTGCATCTTCGGGGGCAAAGCGCCGTCCGCGCAAGTAATCAAAAGTGACCTCGTCGGGCGCGACCATGCCGGCGCGTGCGCCCGCCTCGATGCTCATATTGCAAACCGTCATGCGGCCTTGCATCGAGAGCCCGCGCACGGCCTCGCCCGTGTACTCGACGACATGCCCAGTGGCGCCATCGGTGCCGATCGTCCCGATGATGCCCAGCACCAGGTCTTTGGCGGTGACGCCCTCGGGCAGCGGGCCTTTGATGCGGATCTCCATGGTCCGCGGCTTCTGCTGCTGCAGACACTCGGTGGCCAGGACGTGCTCGACCTCCGAAGTGCCGACGCCAAACGCCAGCGCGCCGAAGGCGCCATGGGTGGAGGTGTGGCTGTCGCCGCACACGATGGTCATCCCCGGCTGAGTTGCGCCCAACTCAGGGCCGATCACGTGGACGATGCCCTGGTCGGGCGAATCGAGGTCGTAGAGCGTCAGTCCGAATTCTCGGCAATTCCGGCGCAGGGCTTCCATCTGGCGCGCCGCAATGGGATCGGTGATGGGAAGATGTCCGGGCGTGGTGGGAACGTTATGGTCCACCGTGACCAGTGTGCGTTGTGGCTGCCGGACGCGCCGGCCCGCCGCCCGCAGGCCGTCGAACGCCTGCGGAGAAGTGACCTCATGCACCAGGTGCAGGTCGACGTAGAGTAGCGGCGGCTGCCCCGGCGGCTCGCACACCACGTGCTCCTGCCAGATCTTCTCGAACAGGGTGCGTGGACCGGCGGCGCTCGGGGCTTGCTCCCGAACGGGCCTTTGAAGTTCCAATGCCATGGCTACCCCGGGAGGTGGACGTCAGACAGCATGATACGCCCGCCGGCGATCGGTGACATCGGCCACAGCGCTTTCCACCAGCGCGCCCATCTCGGTGGTCGAGACCGCGCGCTTGGCGCGCCCGCGCTGAAGGTCGGCAGTGCGGTGCCCCTTGTCGAGCACCTCGCGGATGGCGTCTTCGATGTCCTGCGCGCCCTGCGCCAGGCCGGCGCTGTGGCGCAACAGCATGGCGGCGGAAGCGATCGCTCCCAGCGGGTTCGCGATCCCGCGTCCGGCGATGTCGGGCGCCGAGCCGTGCACGGGCTCGTAGAGGTCTACCTTGCCGCCGATGGTGGCCGAGGCCAGCATCCCCAGAGAACCGCTGATCACCGCCGCCTCGTCGGAGAGAATGTCGCCGAAGAGGTTCTCGGTGACGATCACGTCGAAGGCGGTGGGGTTGGTGATGAGGCGCATGGCGCAGGCGTCGACGTACATGTGCTCAAGCCGGACGTCGGGATACTCGCGGCCCACGCGGGTAACGGTCTGTCGCCAAAGCTGCGAGGTCTCGAGCACGTTGGCCTTATCCACTGAAGTGAGCTTCCCGCGCCGCAGCTGTGCCTGCCGGAAGGCAACGTGGGCTACGCGTTCGATCTCCGCTACTGAGTAGCGCATGGTGTTGTAAGCGCCCGGCGCGGAGCCTGCGCTGAACCCGCGCGGCTCGCCGAAGTAGATCCCGCCCAACAGCTCGCGGACGATCAGGACATCGGCGCCCTTGATAACGTCAGCGCGCAGTGGTGAGCAGTCAACGATGGCACCATAAGACACAGCCGGACGTAGATTGGCGTATCCGCCTAAAGCCTGCCGCAACCCCAGCAACCCGGCCTCGGGCCGCTGCCCTGCGGGCAGGGAATCGAACTCCGGCCCGCCCACCGCGCCCAGCAGCACCGCGTGACTCTCCGTGCAGGCGCGCGCCGTCGCCTCCGGCAAGGGCGTGCCAAACTGGCGGATGGCCACGCCACCGATCGCGCGCTCTTCAAAGCTGACCTCGTAGCCGTAAAGATCCAGCACCGTGCGCAGGACGCGCACCGCTTCCCGCGTGACCTCGGGGCCCACTCCATCACCCGGCAGAACCGTAATATCGAGCCTCATTGTTCAACCCTAGAAAAACGTTTCACGTTTCCCGAGAACAACAATCCGGGTTCCTCACCCAAGGTGAAACGCGAAACGTGAAACCTGAAACCCTACGCGGTGCCCATAGGGGCGCCGACGGCGTGCCCCTTCGCCATCTCCTTGATCGCTGCCAGCGCCGGCATCTCCTCCTGGATGATGGCCAGCAGATGGCGGTCCTCGACTACCTTGATCTGGTCCGCGAGAGCGACGAAGCGTTTGTAGATGCGGTCCAGGTCGCGGCGGGAGAATTCATATCCCAATTGCTGGCACTTGAGACCAAGCGCGTGCCTGCCGGAGTGCTTGCCCAGCACCAGCCTGCTTTCCGGGACCCCGACCGACTGCGGGGTCATGATCTCGTAAGTCAGCGGGTTCTTGATGACGCCGTCCTGGTGGATGCCGGCCTCGTGCGCGAAGGCGTTGCGGCCGACAATGGCCTTGTTGGCCTGCACCGCGGCGCCGGTGATCTCGGTCAGCAAGCGGCTGGAGGGATAAAGCTGTTCGCTGTGGACGCCGGTGTCGTAGGGCATCTGGTCGCTGCGGACGCGCATCGCCATCACGATCTCTTCCAGCGAGGCGTTGCCGGCGCGTTCGCCGATGCCGTTGATGGTGCACTCTACCTGCCGCGCCCCGGCTTCGAGGCCGGCGATAGAATTCGCCACCGCCAAGCCGAGGTCGTTGTGGCAGTGAACGGAGATCACCACCTCAGGATAGTTTCGCACCCGGCCGCACACCGCTGCAATGATGCGGTGCATCTCGCTGGGGACGGTGTAGCCAACCGTGTCCGGAATGTTGACCGTAGTCGCGCCAGCGCCGACCACCGCCTGGGTGACCTCGCACAGGAACTCGACCTCGGTCCGGGTGGCATCCTCGGGGGAAAACTCGACGTCGGGACACAGCGAACGCGCGAAGCGCACCGCTTCCGCCGCCCGCTCGATGCACTGCTGCCGGGTCATCCGCAGCTTGTAATGCAAATGGATATCGGAGGTGGCAAGAAAAACGTGGATGCGCGGCCGCTGGGCGTGGCGCACCGCCTCCCAGGCACGCTCGATGTCCGGGTAGCTGGCGCGCGCGAGGCCTGCGATCTTGGGACGGCGGACCTCCTGGGCCACGGCCTGGACCGCCTCGAAGTCCCCATCGGAAGCGATGGGGAAGCCGGCCTCGATGACGTCCACGCCCAAACGGTCGAGCTGGCGGGCCATGCGCTGCTTCTCGTCCAGCCGCATGCTGCACCCTGGTGACTGCTCGCCGTCACGTAGCGTGGTGTCGAAAATGGTGATCCTGGCACGTTCCATCGGCCCGTCCTCCCGGTTGGGGATTAAAAAGCTAGGCTACGCGCCCTTGGGGGTGAAGCAAAGATTATAGTTTTTCTAGCATGATAAGTATTGCTTATGATATAAGGAGAGCTGTCGCAGTAACCGGCTTTTCGCAAATGGGGTACGAATGGAGCTGTTTCAACTGGAAACCTTCCTGACGGTGGCGCGCGAGGGCAGCTTTTCGCGCGCAGCCAAGAAACTGTTCCGCACTCAGCCGGCGGTCAGCCAGACCATACGCAAGCTGGAGGTGGAGCTGGGCGAGCCGCTCTTCGACCGCTCCTCGCGCGACGGCGTGCTGACCGATGCCGGGCGCGTGCTCCAGGACTATGCCCTGCGCCTTTTGAACACGCGCAGCGAGGCCCTGGTGGCGCTCGACGAGCTGCGGCAGATGCTCAAAGGCAAGCTGGCGATCTCCGCCAACGAGTTCACCTGCCTCTACTTGCTGCCGGTGCTGGACGAGTTCCGCCGTCTGTATCCCATGATCAAGGTGGCGGTCCAGCGGTCGCTCGCCAGCCACATCTCCGATGAACTGATCAACCACAGTACGGAACTGGGTGTCCTGACTTTCCGTCCCGAAGACCCCCTGCTGCGCTCGATTGTCGTCTACCGGGACGAGTTGACTTTCGTGGTTCCCCCGCAGCATCCGTTGGCTTCCTCGAAGGAAGTCACCATCCGGGAACTGGGGACGGAGTGGTTCGTGGCCCACAACGTGCCGTCGCCCTACCGGCAGAAAGTCCTGGAAGCGTTCTCCCGGCACCATGTTCCGCTGCAAATGCCGGTGGAATTGCCCACCATCGAAGCCATCAAGAAATTTGTGGGGATGTCGAACGGCGTGGCCCTGATCCCCGGAATCTGCGTGGAAAATGAGATCGCGCGGGGCGAGCTGGTGCGCGTGCCCGTCCGCGACCTGCACTTCGAGCGCAAGTTGCGCATCATCTACCGCAAGAACTCCAGCCTGTCGCATGCCGCGCAGGCGTTCCTCAAAGTGGCGGAGACGTTTGCGGCGAAGAAGGGCGAGCCGTATATGTTTCAGCCGGAAAAGTGAGGGAAAGTCGAAGAGCACACTATGAATTGAGTCATTGATTCATTGGGTCATTGCGCCATTGGGGCCGGGCGACCGAATCAATGACCCAATGACTCAATGGCCCAATAACTCAATTCTCAGTCCGTATTTTGTACTCTTTACTTCTTAACTCTCCCACGCTCCCAGCAGCCGCCGCACCGTGACCATCTGCCCGAGGTGGTAGGAGTTGTGGTCGGCCACCAGCAGCGCCTCTCGCAGGATCGTCTGTCCTTCGCCGTGGGGAAGGGGGGTTAGGAGGTCGATCGCGGGATCCTCGACCAGATCCTGCATCGCCTTCAGATCGGCACGGAACCGCCGGATGCTCTTTTGCCAGGCTTTGTCATCGGGCGGAGCATCGGTTTCGGGCCAGTAACCGGCCGGGAACTCCGGCGAGACATGCTTGGGATTGCGGCTGAACTCGAGGATGTCCCACTGCGCGATCCGCATGTGCTCGAGCAGCCGCCACGGGGAGTAGGGCAAGCCCGGCGGCTTGACGCCGCGGAGCGTGGGAGGCAGCCCGGCCAGCGCTTCCTCGAAATTGAGGTGGGCGTTGCCGCCACGCAGCAGATCGAGCAGGTGCTGGCGCAGCGCACGGTGTGCCCGTCTTTCTATCTCGGGGCGGACGGTCGTTTTGGACTTCGACGTTGCCTGCGCTGGTCGTTTCTTTACCATGGCCACACCTCCGTCACAATATTATGCGCCGGGGCAAAGAAAAAGGGGCGGACCGAGAGCCGCCCCAACACCAGACTTTGCGCCCTTAGGCCCTCCCACCGCCCGGCGGGCCGGCGGGGCCGCCGCGCGAGAGTTGCTCGATGGCGCGCTCGCGGGCGATGCGGCGCTGGCGCTCCTGCTCCAGGGCCTGCCGCGGGTCGCGGCCGGTCATCTGGCGGAACCAGGCGGGAGCATGCGTCCAGGCCCAGGCTTCGCTGACCGTTCCCTTGGTCATCGCCTGGATGGTGCCCGGCTGCCCGAAGGTGGCCTGGTAGAGGTGGAAGAAGATCCCGAACAGCATGATCAGCGCCGAGATATCGTGCAGGATGTAGCTGATGGCCACCAGCATGGCGCCGAAGGTGCGCGCCCCAGCCCACATGATGATCCCGGTGATCAGGTACACGATGGACCCCACCACGATCTCCCAGAACTGCAGCTTTTGCCCACCGTTGTACATGCCCACATCCTCAGCTTCCAGCGGTTGCCGGCTGCGAAGGAACTCGGGCAGATCCTTCATCCAACGGGTGTCGGTGTCGGTCCACTTCATCGGGCCCCACCAGTTGATGGCCTGCAGCCCGAAGAAGAACACGAACCCCAGCCCGAACCAGGGATGCAGCATGCGGGTGTTGGCAGGGCCGCCGAAGGCTGGCGCGAACCAGCGGAACAGGAAGGGCAGGTAGGTCGCGAACCCGGTGAACAGCGCCAGGAAGAAGCAGATCCCGTACCCCCAGTGCAAAAACCGGGTGTAAACGGAGTGACGATGCAGTTCGCCTTCGTGGACCACGGTTTGGCCCAGCTTTCCGAAAAACTGCGGCTCTCTCTCCTGCGTGCGTCCGACGGAAGTCGCCATCACGCCTCCTTTCTGCCCGCCGGGGCTTCCGGCTTCCTGGGCGGCACTTCGGGTTGTTCACGCTTGGGTCCCTCGAACACGTAGTGGAAGACCACTCCCACGAAGCCGAGCGTGGCCGCGATCAGTCCCAGGGGCTTGAAGATGGTCTTCCAGCCCTTGTAGGCGAACGGGATGCTCGGGTCTTTGGGCAGCCCGGCATACAGCTCAGGGTTGTTGGCATCGTGCAGAACGTAGATGACGTGCGTCCCGCCGACGCCCTCCGGGTCGTACACCCCGGCATCCTTGAAGCCGGAGACGTCGCGCAGCTGTTTGGCGCGGCTATTGGCCAGCAGCTTCATGTCCTCCTTGGTGCCGAAGTGCAGGCACCCGGTCGGGCATGCCTTGATGCAGGCTGGCTCCAGGCCCTGTCCCACGCGGTCGGAACACAGCGTGCACTTGTAGACCTTCTTGGTCGCGGGATTGAATTTCGGGATGTTGAAGGGGCATCCGGAAACGCAGAACTCGCAACCGATGCAGTTCTCCTGCTGGAAATCGACAATGCCGTTGGCGTACTTGACGATGGCCCCGTCGGCAGGACAGGCTGCAAGGCAGCCGGGATCGGCGCAGTGCATCCACTGGTCCTTGCGCATAAGCCACCTCAAGGTGCCGTCGTCGCGAACGTGCTCCCGGAACTTGATCAGGTTCCCGTAGTTCCAGTTCGTCTCCGGCATGGTCTGGTAGGTGTTATCGAAGGTGGTCGGCTGGAACGGCAAATCATTC
>DASQGF010000002.1:0-1638 GCA_035632755.1 Terriglobales bacterium | reverse complement strand
GACACCAACACCATCAAAGTCGGCGCGGCAAACTTCTCCAAGCATGAGCCCCCAATTCCATTCGAGCGAGAGTTCACTCGACGAAAGGCGCAGGATTCTGATCTCCCCACGTCCCAGCAGATCGCCAAGGGAAAGACCCTTCATCCCTGCGATCACTTCCGCGTCATCGGGCGATACACATGGCAAAACCGATGACGGAAGCAGGTCGAGGTCCGCCACTCCCCGATGTGGTTTCCGAATGTAGCTAATAAGAGGTACTCGTACCAACGCAGCCGCAGTCAAGATTGCGTTTGCGGTTCTTAGAAAGGCCTCCGACTTGATGTCGTAGGTCGTCTTGGCATAGAAGCCTGCGGCTATTGATTCCTGCATAATTAATGTCCTATACTGCCGGGCATGCGACCCAGCGGCAGTCCCGGGGAACTGGAGCGGCGTCGTTTTCGCGCGCTGGCTCTGCTGGAGGAAGGGTTGGGTCCGGTCGACGTGGCCCAACGGCTGGGCGTCAACCGCCGCAGTGTTCGCCGCTGGAAGTCGGCTGCCCGGCAGAAGGGGGCGGGGGCGCTGCGCGCACAACCCGCCTCGGGGCGTCCGGCGCGGCTGACCCGCGGCCAGCGGCGCATCTTGGAGCGAGCCCTGCTGCGCGGGGCTGAAGCAGCAGGGTTTCCCACTGCCCTGTGGACCTGCCCGCGAGTGGCGCAGTGGATTGAACAGCGCTTTGGCATCGTCTACCATCCCGATCATGTTTGCCGCCTGCTGCATGGCTTGGGCTTCAGCCCACAGAAACCCGCCCGCCGGGCCGTGGAGCGCGATGAGGAAGCCATCGCCACCTGGGTGAAACAGCAATGGCCCGCGCTTAAAAAAAGCGGCGCGCCTGAAGGCTTGGCTGGTGTTTCTGGATGAGAGCGGCATCCTGATGGCTCCCCTGGTGCGCCGCAGTTGGGCGCCGGCCGGACAGACCCCGGTGCTGTACCAACGGGGCGCGCACCATCGCAAGGTTTCCGTGATCGCCGCGCTTTGCGTCAGCCCCCAGCGCGATCAGCTGCGCTTCTACTTTCGCCTGCATCCCGATACCGACATCTCCGCTGCCGAAGTGATGGCGTTTCTGCGCGCCCTGGACGACGAACTTCGCGATCGCTGGCTGCTGCTGTGGGACCGCCTCAACGCTCACCGCGCCCGCCGTACCCAAGACTTCCTGCAGGCACACGGCTGGCCTGCGGCCTGCTTCTTCCCCTCCTACGCGCCGGAACTGAACCCGGTCGAGTACGCCTGGTGTTGGCTGAAGCACAACCCCTTGGCCAATCTCGTCCGCCTCGACCCCGACTCCCTGGCCGCCATCACCCGCCAGCATGCCCGCGCCCTGCAACGGAAACCACTCCTGCTGCGCTCCTTCCTGCGACACAGTCCCCTTTTTTTACGTCTCAGATAGGACATTACTTATACAGGAATCAATAAAGCCGTGCCCTGATACGAACCAACGCAAGCCGCTCGGGCGAGGATAGTGCCATGAGATGGCGCGCCGCACATGCATCATCCGTCCGAACGACTGCAGAATCGGTGCGGCTAAGCCGTGCCCGACTCGAATCTGTCCCTACTCCGCCTTCTTCTTCACCTCGATTCCCAGCTCGCGCAACTGGGCGTTAC
>DASQGF010000001.1:0-6373 GCA_035632755.1 Terriglobales bacterium | reverse complement strand
TTTGGGGGAGCACATCATAACCTGAAGCCCCCGGGCAGCAAATCGGAGATTAAACTGCGCCTCTTGCTTGTCGCGGCAACGGCCGGGCTCCGAGGCCAATTACGTTATCATTCCATCATGGATGTGGTAGTCCGCTGCCGCAGTCTCTTTAAGACCTACGACGGCAAGGTAGAAGCCGTGCGCGGTCTCGACCTCGAACTCCGCCTGGGTGAGTGCTTTGGCCTCTTGGGTCCGAATGGCGCGGGAAAGACCACAACCATCGAGATTCTGGAAGGGCTGCTCCCGCCGACCTCAGGCGAAGTTGAGATCTTGGGCCGTAACTGGGGCGCGCACCAACGCGAACTGCGCGAGTTGCTGGGCATTTCGCTGCAGGAGACGCGCCTCTCGGAAAAGCTGACCGTGCGCGAGACGCTGCGGCTGTTCTCGAGTTTTTACCAGCAACCAAGCTCGCCGGAGGCCGTGATGGAAGAGATGGCGCTCACGGAAAAAGCCGACACCTGGGTGGGCAAGCTCTCCGGCGGACAGCGCCAGCGGCTGGCCGTGGCCGCCGCGCTGGTGGGCAATCCTAGAATTCTCTTTCTCGACGAGCCAACCACAGGCCTCGACCCGCAGAGCCGGCGCCAGCTCTGGGACATCGTACGGCAATTCCAGCAGCGCGGCGGCACCGTGCTGCTCACCACGCACTACATGGACGAAGCCGAGCGCTTGTGCGACCGGCTGGCCATCATCGATCACGGTAAGATCATCGCCGAGGGCACGCCCGCGGAGCTGATCAAGCGCTACTGCGGGCAAAACATGGTCGAGTTCGCCGTGACTCCTACCGTGGACGGCGCGGCACGCGAGCTGTGGAAGTCTTTGCCGGGCGTGGAAGGGGTACATGAAGAGAACGGCTTCACGTCGCTCAGCGTGCGCGAGGCGCACCAGACCATCCCCGCGCTGCTCGACGCGGTGGAAGAGCGCGGGTGGCGGCTGGTCCACCTGACCACGCGCCAAGCCAGCCTGGAGGACGTGTTTGTGCATCTGACGGGCAGGCATTTGCGGGAAGAATAGGAAGCAGGGAGTAGCGAGTAGGGAGTAGCGAGTAGGGATGAAGGTAGAAGAACAAGCCAATCTCACGTCAGCGCGGCTGACTCCGCCGTCGTCACCTCAGCCTGCGCACCGCAACGGCCGATGGGCCGGCTATCGCGCACTGCTCACGGCGCGCATGAAGGAGCTGAAGCGTGAGCCGGAAGTAGTGTTTTGGGTTTTCGTCTTCCCGCTGCTCTTGGCGCTGGGATTGGGAATCGCCTTTCGCGACAAGCCCGCGGGTGTGACCAGCATCGCCGTCGTCTCCGGGGCTGGCGCCGAGCGCGCTATCCATTGGCTCGAAGCCTCGCCACAGCGCGCCGGCATCCACGCCGACGTGCTCCCCGAGGCAGAGGCGTTCAACCGCTTTCGCCTGGGCAAATATGCGCTGGTCGTCATCCCGCAGGCAGATGGCAGCGTGCGCTATCGCTACGATCCGGCGCGTCCGGAGAGCGTGCTGGCGCGCGCGCAAGTGGACGACGCATTGCAGGCCGCCGCCGGGCGCAAGGATCTGGTTGCCACTTCCAGCGAGACGGCCATGGAGCCTGGCTCGCGCTATATCGACTTCCTGATTCCCGGCCTGCTGGGCATGAACCTGATGAACTCGGGCATGTGGGGGATCGGTTTTGCCCTGGTGGACATGCGCCAGCGCAAACTGCTCAAGCGCTACCTGGCGACGCCCATGCGCCGCAGCGACTTCCTGCTGGCGCTGAGTTCGAGCCGGCTGGTGCTGATGCTGATCGAGGTGGCGCTGCTGCTGGGCTTCGGCATGCTGGTGTTCCACATGCGCGTGCTGGGCTCGCTTCTCACCATCCTTCTTATTGGGGCGGTCGGAGCCATGACCTTCGGCGGGCTGGGCCTGCTGACCGCCAGCCGCGCGCAGAAGCTCGAGACTGTCAGCGGGCTGATCAACGTGGTCATGCTGCCCATGTGGGTGTTCTCGGGAGTGTTCTTCTCCTACGAGCGCTTTCCTGCGCTGCTGCTGCCCTTCATCAAGGCGCTGCCGCTGACCGCGCTCAACGACGCTCTGCGCGCCACCATCCTGGAGGGCGCGCCGCTGGCCGCCCAGGGAGCACGGCTGGCGATAATGGCGATCTGGGGTGGGGTGTCGTTCTTGCTGGCGGTGAAGTGGTTTCGGTGGGTTTGAGGGAGCAGGAAGCAGGTTTGAAAGGGCGCCGGCTTGTTGGCCTGTCGGAAAATCCTGGAAGCGCCGTGGAAGCCCACGCCTTTAGGCGTGGGAATTTACCTGCTGACTGGGAAAGCGCCTTTAGGCGCTGTGAGTCGCCCCCGTTTGCCACAGCGGCTAAAAGCCGCATCGGAGAGTTGACGCGGTTGCCCCACGCCTGAAGGCGTGGGCTTCCACGTCGCGCCGCAAGTTACGTCTGGCCGCCGACTCTGACATTTGCTACCAGCGGCTTGCCCGATGCGAACACTTTCGAATGTAGAGACGCAGCATGCTGCGTCTCTACGTTCGATCAGAGACTACTTCGTGACGAGCGCCGCGTACTCCGGCGCGTTCTTCTCTTTCCACTTAATGTTGCAGCCGAGGCTCGGCTTCTGATCGGCCGAAACCTGTCGCCCGGCTAGTACCGAGTCCAGCGCGGCGCGCAGGTCTTTGCCGGTGACGGGATGGTCGCTCGAGGGACGGCTGTCGTCCATCTGTCCGCGGTAAACCAGCCGGCGGTCCTTGTCGAACACGAAGAAATCCGGCGTGCAAGCGGCGCGGTATTCCTTGGCAACTTCCTGCGTCTGATCGAACAGGTACGGGAAGGTGTAGCCCACGGTCCGGGCTTCTTCTTTCATGCCGTCGGGACCGTCCTCCGGGAACTGGGCTACGTCATTGGAACTGATGGCGACCGCGGCCACGCCCCGGGCCTGGTACTCGCGCACCAGTTGCGCCAGGTGTTCGCGGACGTGTTTCACATAGGGACAATGACTGCAGATGAACATGACCAGCAACGCCGGGGCGGTCTTGTAGTCGTCAAGCGACACGATGCGGCCGGTGACCATGTCGGGCAACCGGAAATGGGGGGCCCTCACGCCCAGCGGGGCCATGGTGGATGGAGTTTCGGCCATTGCAACCTCCTGCTTAAAAATTCAACGAAATAGGATACCGGAAGCCGGGGAAGCTACCAAGGCCGTGGTAAAATCTCACGCCCGGATGTGACCGCCGTCACTTACTGCCGCGACTCGCTGGCGGATAGTGGAACACGGAAGCGTACGCCTGATCCAGCCTGGTCTCCCGTCCCATCAACACGATCAGGCGAATCAGGGTGTGTGTTTGTTCTCAAGGTTCTCTGTTGCTCATCGGAGCCGAAGTTCCGGGGAGGAATTCGAGATGAATATCCGGCTGACGATTTTAGTCCTTGTGTTAATCCCCATCGTGGTGGCGGGTGGGTTCGCCATGACCCATCGTCCCATGAATGCCACTGTGGTGGCCGTGCTGGGGGCAGTGATGATCTGGCTGGCCTACACCCGCTACGCGCGGCGCATCGACCGCGAGGTCATTCAGCCCGACGGCAAGAAAGCTACCCCGGCGCGCATGTACGTGGACGGGGTAGACTTCATGCCCACAGGCCGCAACGTGCTCTATGGGTACCACTTCAAATCCATCGCCGCCGCCGGTCCCATCGTGGGGCCGATCGCGGCGGCCACGATCTGGGGCTGGCTGCCTTCGCTGCTATGGCTGACCTTGGGCGTGACCTTCATCGGCTGGGCCAGCGATTACTCGGCGATCATGGTTGCCGTCCGCAACGACGGCAGTTCCCTCTCCGCCATCGCGCACAAGCTGGTGGCGCCGCGGGCGCGCATGATCCTGTTCGTGTTCATCTTCTTCTACCTGCTGCTGCTGGCGGGCGCCTTCGTGGGCATCCTGGCGGGCATCTTCGATCCCCGCGCCGATGTCCCCTTTGGCATCTTGATGCTGGCCATCATGGGCCTGGTGGCAGGCCAGATGCTCTACCGCTGGAAGATGGACCTGATCCTGGTGACCATTGTTGCCGTGGGTATCACCCTGGCCTCCATGGCGTTGGGCGCCAAGGGCATGACCCCGGTCAAGGGCACCACCCCCGACGGTAAGCCGGCCGTGGCTATGACCTATACCGGCCCGGTCAACTCCATCGTGGAGAGGATCGGTAACGGCATCAACCGGCTCAGCGGGAAACAGCCGCTGTACACCGTGGTCGACCCCACCAGGGCCGACCCACGGCTGGCGGTCACCCTCGTCGATCCCGAGGGCAAGATCGTTCCCAAGTACGTGGACCCAACCGGGGCCATCAAGATGCTGCCTTCGTTCATCTTCTGGTGTCTGTTTGTGTTCGCGTTCTCCTATCTGGGAACAGTGCTGCCGATCTGGCGCTTCGCCCAGCCGGTGAACTACCTCGGGTTCTGGGTGACGTTCCTGACTATCGGACTATCGGCGCTGGGTGCGGTTTTCGGCGGCATCCGAGCGCTACTCGGCAATGCTGAAATGGCCAAGGCGATCACCTTCCAGACCAAGGTCTTCAGCACCTGGATGCCGATGAGCCAGGCCAAGGACGCCGCCGGCAACATCCTGCAGGCGCTGCCGGCGATCCAGCCGCTGTGGCCGATGTTGTTCGTGACCATCGCCTGCGGCGCCATCTCCGGCTGGCATGCGCTGGTGGGCTCGATCGGCACGGCGCGGCAACTGGAGTATGAGACCGACGGCCTGCCGGTGGGTGGCGGCGGCATGTTCAGCGAGAACGCACTGGCTTTGCTGGCGCTGACGGCCGTCTCGATTGCCGGGGGCGTGGGCGCAGGCGCTTTCGCCGCCGGCGTGGGCAAGCTGCTGGGTATCGTGACGTTCGGCGGCATCCCCCAGGCCTACGGCACGGCGCTGGGCTTCGGCGTCTTCGTGGTGATCGTGCTGACGGTGGTGCAGCTCGTGTTCCGCGTCATGCGCGTCACTTTGGGCGAATGGCTGGGTGAGGCTTGGGTGGGCTTCAAGAACGCGCACATCTCGGCCTTCGTCTCCATGCTCCTCACGCTGTTGCTGGTGCTGAGCGGTACCTGGATTTACTTGTGGCAGTTGTTCGGGGCGTCGAACCAGTTGATGGCGGCGCTGAGCCTGCTGATCGTCAGCCTGTGGCTGAAGTCGGTGGGCAAGAGCCCGCGCTACGCCCTCTACCCGATGCTGTTCATGTACATCACCACCATGGCGGCGATCGTGGTGACCGGCTACAACCTGTACGCCAGCATCCTTTCCAATCCGAAGATCGCGGCCCAGCCGATCAACTTCATCGGCGCAGTGGCCATGATCATCGTGGCGGCGCTGCTGTTTATAGCCTCGCTTCTGATTGCTTACGATGCGGCCCGCGCCTGGGGGCGGCTGAAGCCGGCTCCGCCCGCCAAGGGGAAGGAACCGGTGTTGGCAGGGGCGGATTAAGGCAAGACACTCTGTTCGGTGTTGCGCGGGTGGTGGTGCTCGCGCGACCGCGGCGGAGGCTGAATGTAGAGACGTAGCTTGCTACGTCTCCAGCATCCGCCGGCTGGAAGAGTTGGTTCAGGTTTGCTCGCCGAGCTTCCGCAGGGTCTCAAAGACCGTGCTCGCGGGTAGCTTGCACAGTTCGGCCAAGGGCCAGTGTACCTCGAAGTTGGGATCGTGGCGCTGGACAGATAGCCGTACCAGCGGACATCCGGGGAGTGCCGCGAGACCCAGAAGCTGGCTGGCGGCCGGCGGCGGCTCGGGCGCGTAGGCGACCAGCGAGTCGCGCGCCGGGACCGGCTGCCATTTTTGGCTGCGGAGTTGGGCCTCGCGACCGCGTGCCGACCAGGCCGTGGGTTCGAAGGCTTCGAACTCGAACTCGGGCAGCTTGTGCATGCGGCTGCGGAAGATGAACAGGTCGCGGCGTCCACGGGCCCGGGCTAGGAACCACAGCGGGGCGACGTCGCGGGGTTCGAGCACGAACAGGACCTCAGCTTCGCGGAAGGGCCGCTTGGCGTTCGGGATCTTCAGTTGCACAACGGAAGATCCGAGCCAGCGGAGGGTGGTCTTCTCGCCCACCAGCGGCAGGCCGCCCTGGGCCCAGCGCATGGCGTCGTGGCCCCGGCGGACGTTGCGGTGGGTGCCGAGGGCAAAGCCGCCGACCACCAGGATGACCACCACGATGAAGATGGCAAGACTGAGTGACATGATGGTAGCGGTGAGGGACCGCTGATTATGGCACACCGGCAGGCAGGCGGCGAATGAGCGCGCAGACAAGCGGAGGGGAGCGGGGGGGAATGCTGCAGGCGATCCGCGAATTCATCTACGGCATGTATGCCTTCGAGTTCGAGAAGCAGGCCGTGG